>JBBQXC010000137.1:0-12354 GCA_038210005.1 Gemmatimonadales bacterium | reverse complement strand
CACCAGCCGCTTGTAGGCTGGAAGCACCGCCGAGTCTTCCCAGTTCTGCGCCTGACGTCGCACGGCGACGTCCGACAGCAGCAGATGATGATTCACCACCACTACATCGGCGGCCGCCGCTTCCTTGCGCGCCTTGAACAGGAAGCACTTGTCGTAGTACGTGCACTTCATGCGTCCGCAGAGATCCGGCTCCGCCGCGACCTCATCCCACACATCCGGACGTGGCGGCGTCGGCAAGTCGGCCAGCGAGCCATCCTGCGTTTTCTCCGCCCATTCCGCGATCTGCTCCACATCGCCGGCGCCTGCGGCGTCAAACAGCGCCGCCCCTGCCCCACGTGCCTGTTCGAGACGCATGAGACACAGGTAATTGCGCCACCCTTTCAACAGCGCGAAGCGCACCTTCTGATCGGTGAGCGCACGCTGCAGAAACGGGAGATCCTTGGCAACCAACTGCTCCTGCAGCGTGATCGTGTTGGTGGACACGATCGTGCGTTCGCCGTTCGCGGCCGCCCAGCGCAGCGCGGGTACGAGATAGCCCAGTGACTTACCCACGCCGGTGCCGGCCTCCAGCAGCGCGACGCCGCCTCGATTGAATGTCTCGGTCACCGCCGCTGCCATCGCGCGCTGACTCGGCCGGTCTTCGTAGTCGCGCGACCCGCTTACGCGCTGCATGGTCTGCGCGATCAGGCCGTAAGGCCCCAGTGTGACGTCCACATCATCGAGCGAGACAGGCAGCTTCTGCTTGGTGCGCGGCACTTCGGCCACCACGTACACCCGCGTGGCCTCATTGTCGACGATCGCGAACCCAACGCCATTGCCGTGGATGCGCGCCGCCACTTCGAGATCGGCGTCACTGGGTTCGAGCAACCCCGACGGATGGTTGTGCAACATCAGCTCGCCGCGCTCGGCCACACCGGGAAGCGCGAGCACACTGCGCACGTCGCCACGGAAGACCACACGCGCCGTCGTGATCAGATTCTCGTCGTCGACCGCGCACACGAAACAGACTTCGTTGCCGCCAGCCAATTTGATCGCTACCCGTACGGCGCTCGCGGCCTTCGGGGACAATCTCGTCTCACCGATGGCCTTCGTACTCGCCTTCATCACACGCTTGCCGGTCACGTCTTCCGCGGCTTCTTCTTCGCAGCGGGGAACAGGACGTTGTTCAAAATGAGGCGGTAGCCGGGCGAGTTCGGATGCAGCGAGAGATCGGTGGGCGCACTGCCGATCGCGTGCTGCGCGTCTTCGGGATCATGACCGCCGAGGAAGGTCCACGACCCCTTGCCGTAGTCACCGTGCAGATACTTGCTCCACGGCGCACCGTCTTCGCTGGCGAGCACGGTGACACCGGGCTTGATGATGGCGCGATTGAAGCTCGTGGTGACACCGTAGAAATCGGCCACCACCGTGCGGTGATTCTGCACCAGCATCGTGGCCACCGGATCCAGCTTGGCCGAAAAATCGAACAGCGTGAAGGTGCCCAACGGCTGACGACGCGCCGGCACGTTCACCTGATGACCGTCGATGTCACTGAGCGCGTTGATGTACGGTGACGGCTCCACGTGTGCGCCGCTGAAGGCGAGGGCGCGAGTCCAGTCCATGCGCGCGTCGGCATCGGACGCCGGTGGTGTACCGTCGGAGAACGGCCCGGCGATGTCGACCGCGAACCCCGCAATGGCGAGATCGAGCGATTCCGTGGCGCCACACATGGCGAACAGAAAGCCGCCGCGATCGACGAAGCCGCGGATGTTGTCGGCCACCGCTTTCTTGAGCGCGGGCACATCGGCCTTGCCGAAACGCTTGGCCATGGCGATGTCACGCTCGCGCTGCGCCACGAACCACGGCGCGTCGCGATAGGCGAGATAGAGCTTGTTGAACTGGCCCGTGAAGTCTTCGTGGTGCAGGTGCACCCAGTCGTACTTCGACAAATCGCCCTGCATCACGGCGTCGTCCCACACCGACGTGAACTCGATGCCGGCGTAGGTGAGCGCGAGGGTCACGGCATCGTCCCAGGGTGGCTGATCAACGGGACGGTAAATCGCGATCTTCGGCGCGCGCTCCAGCACCACGGCGTCCATGTTGCCGCCAGCGACTTCCGCGCGCAGGGAGGCTACCGCCGCATCGGTCAGCAATTCGACGCTCACGCCGTCGAGCGCGGCACGGCGACGCAGATCGGGCGCATCGGGCAACAGGAACGAGCCGCCACGATAATTCAGCAGCCACTCCGCCTTCTGGCCGTTCTTGAGCGCGAGATAGGTGACGCCGTAGGCCTTCAGGTGATTGCGCTGACTGTCGTCCATCGGCAGCAGCATCGACTGCGCCGACAGCGAGCGCGCCATGGTGACCGACACCATGGTCACGAGGAGCGCCGCGATCACGCGGTTCCGGAGAGCGAGTCGAACGAACGAGCGCATAGATGAAATGTACCCGCGGGAGCTCAACGAGTGACGGACGAAGACACGGCCGGCGGTACCTGCCCCTTCATCCGTTCGAGTTCACGGCGCGCCTGCGGTGCCAAGGCGCTGGTGGGATAGTCCACGAGCAGCGTTTCAAAACGCGTGGTGGCCCCGGTTTTGTCGCCGGCGGCAAGCAACGCGCGGGCCGAAGCCAGCAGTGCCTCCGCCGCCTCCGGACTTTTGGGCCACGTCGCGATGATGCGATCCCACAACGTCATCGCGCCGGCACGCGGCGACAACCGCGCCGCCAAGGAGAGCAGCGCCGGTGCGGCCGGTCCAACGGAGTCGGACAACGCGACGAACCGCGCGGCGCCGCCGGCAGAATCGCGACGCGCCAAGGCGAGAAATGCCGCGCCAAGTCCCGGCGATTGATCGACCCGTGTGCGGGCCAGAATGCCCAACGCATCGACCAGCTCACCGCGCTGGGTCGCCGCGCGCACCAGCCGCTTGCGGGCCGTGGCCAGGTCACCGTCGTACAGGGCGAGCCAGCCGGCGGTTTCGTCGTCGTCTTCGAGATCCGTTCCTTTCACCGCCTCCTTGGCGCGCGCCAGATCGCCGGCGCGCAGGTACGCGCTCACCAGCGGACGCGCCATGGCCGATCGGGCGGTTTCGTCGAGCAGCTTGCCCGATGCGTCGATGCGTTGCTGCGCCTCGGAGGCGCGACCGAGTTCACCGAGCGCGGCGATCTCGATGGGCAGCAACGCGCGGGTGCGGACGACATCGGTGCCCGGCCCTTTGCGCGAGGCCAGCTGCAGCGCGCCGTTCGCGTCGCCGGCATTGAGGGCGGCCTGCGCGGCCCGCTGCTGCGCCTCGAGATCGCCACGCTTCTCGAACACCGCGCTCCACGCATCACGCGCCACGAGCCACGACTGCGCGAGTTCCGCCCGTTCACCGAAGGCGCGCCACGCGGCCGAAGTCGAATCGTCGGCCTTCACCGACGACAGCGCGAACCACGCACGGCGCGGCTCACCCCACGCCAACTCGAGCGCGGAGAGCAAGCGACGAGGTGCCAACAGCGCGGGGTCGGCCAGCAACACCGTGCGAATGGAATCGCGCGCCGGCGCCGGTGCGCGATTCAGCGCGAACATGGCCGCCGTTTCGAGATACGGCTCGTCGCGCAATGCATCGCGGAACGCCACGGCGGCTGCGGTCCATCGTCCAAGCGCCACGTGCAGCTGCGCGACTTCACCGGAGAGCGCACCACCAGAGCCCAGCAGACGTCCCGCTTCGCCGAGGACGGAGTCGGCGGCCTGCGCGCGCCCCTGTTGCAGCAGCAATCGCGCATACTCGCGGAATGGTGCACCGTCGTTGCCGACGGCACGACGCCACGAGGTAAACGCGAGGCGCGCCTCGTCGTCGCGTCCGATGGCGACCAGCGCGCGCAACTGAATGCTGCGCGCCACCGGATCGGTAGGACGCAGCTGCACCACGCGTTGCACCACGGGGACGATGGAATCGCGCATACCCAGTTCGGCCCACACACGCTCGAGTCCCAGCAACGACAGCGCCACCTTGTCGCCGTCGGAGTTACCGGGAATGAGTGCGCGTTGCAGCACCTCGCGATAAGCGAGTGCCGCCGTCTTCATGTCGCCTTTATCCTCGGCGTCGAGCGCCGTGCCCAGCACGTTGGCGGAATCGGCACGCGTGGGTGGCGGACGTGCCCCGCCCTGCGCACGCGCCACGGCGATCGGTGCCGTTGAAAGCGTGGACAGCGAGAGCGCCACCACCAGGCAACGCGATGCCGTCGAGATGCCGAGCACCTTACGGCGGCGGCGTGCCATTGAGCTTGCGGAAATACTCGATCACGATGCGCCGCTCGTCGGGGCCGAGGCCACGCAGCTCGTTCCACGTGGGCGGCGCGAACTTGTTCGCCGCCTTGCCCGACGCTGACCCATCGATGCGACCGGACGCGCCGTTGCCGTTGGCAGCTTTCGCTTCGCGGGGCCCCTGATCATCACGCTCATCCTGCTCCAGGAAACGACCAGCGTCGAGCAGTCTGCGATACAGCTGCTGCTGACGCGCGGCCACTGCGGGATCGATGCCGTTGCGTTCGATCTGCTGCGCGAGTGTCTGCGCCTCCTTGGCCAGCGCGTCGGTACGACCGGTCTGATCGGCGTCCGACACGTCGTTCAACGAGCGCGCGACGTCGCGCTGCTGCTTGGCCAACACGCGCGACTGCTGCCGCGCCGCGTCACCCTTCGCACCGCCGGGCAGCAGGTTGAGTCCCTGCATCTGCCCGTTGAGCTGCCCCTGCTGCTGCGCGAGCTGCTTGAGCTGCTCCATCATTTCGGTGAAGCCTGATGCCGACTGCGCGCCGTTCATCTTCTCGCGATCGCGCACCAGCGACGAGAGCGCCTGATTGAGCGCCTCGCTGGCATCCTTCATCGCGTTCTGCGCCTGCTCACTGCCGCCGGGCTGCCCCGACTGCTGCATCTGCTGGGTGGCCTGTTCCACGCGACGCTGCGCTTCGCCCATCGCCTTCTGCGAACGCTGCGACAACAACGACGAACTGCGGCCGGCCTTCTCGAGCCGTTCGGCCGCCTGCTGCACGCCCTGCTGCAGCGCGCTTTGTTCACCTTGCATCCCCTGCGCACCTTGGCTACGGGCCTTCTGCTCGAGCTCCGCCTGCTGACGCGCCAATTGCATCGTTTCGTTGATCGACTGATCGAGTTCGCTCGACAGCTCGGTCTTCCATGCATCGACTTGGGCATCGCGCGCCGCCGACAACTGTTGCGCAGCCTTGTCCATGGCGTCGGCAGCCTTTCGGGCCTGGTCGCCCGGGTTGCCTTGTTGTCCACCTTGCTGCCCGGCTTGCTGCTGTCCTTGCTGGCCACCCGGCTGCTGCCCCTGTTGACCCGCCTGCGGCTTGCCACCCGGCTGACTCTGCCCCTGCTGGCCGGGCTTCGGCGTCCCCTGTTGCCCCTCCTGACCGTTCGGCGGCGCGCTCGACTTGTCGGCGCCGGCCTTTTCTCCAGGCTTTTCTCCGCCCTTCTCGCCGCCCTTCTCACCGGGCTTGGGCTCACCGGGTTCACCGGTCTTCGGCGCGCCGGCCTGCTTCTGTGCCGCCTTCTGCATTTCGTCGGCCGCCTGACTCACCAGCGGCTGCGCGGCGCGCGTTTTCGAAGCACCCGGCTTCGCGCCGGCCTCTTCGAGACGCTTGGCCAGCGCCTGCACTTCGCGCTCGAGTTCGCGGGCACGATCGGCCAAGTCCTTCGGACTGGACGCCGCGCCTTCACGCTGCCGGCTCTCGCTCTGTCGTCCATCCATACGGTCGGCCGCCTGCTTCTGCTCGTTCGCCAAGTCCTTCGCGTCGTCGCGCAGCGTCTGCATCGCGCCCTCGAGTGCGGCGCGCTTCAACATCTCCGCGCTCTTTTCCAACTGCTCGCGCATCTGCTTCTGCTGCTCGCCCAGCTGCTGCATCGACTTCTGCGCTTCCGTTCCGCTGAGTCGATCGGAATTCTTGTTGAGCTCCTCGAGCTGCTTCTGCATCTCGGGCGTCATCGCATCGCGCAGCAGCTTCTGAATGTCCTTCATACGCGACGCCAGTGCGGTGTCGAGTGCGTTCGCGTTCTTGAGACGCGACTCGAGTTCCTTCGCATTCTGACGCAGCGAATCCACCTTGGCGCCCAGTTGCTGCTGATCACGCGCGAGCTGCTTCGCCTTTTCAGCCGCCGAGAAACTCATCGACTGGCTCTTGCCGCCGTCGCTCTTGGCATTGCCGTTGGACTGCGCCTCTTCCGACTTGCCGCCGCCCTTCAGATCGCGATTCCGCGCGGCGTTGTCGGTGTTCTGTTGCAGTCGCTTTTCCTGTTGCGCCAGCTGCTGCGCCCGCGACGCCAGCGAGTCGGCCAGTGCGCGCGCCATGGCACGCTGTTCGGTGAGACTCGGCACGCGCAGCAGCACTTCGGCGCTGACCGTGGTCTGACGCCACGGCGAATCGTCGGTGGCGATCGCGGTGACATGCAAGCGATCGCCGGGTTCGAGCTGGCGTCCGTCCAACGTGATCGACGCGCCGCCCTCGAACAGCGGCGACGCCGGCGACGCCACATCGATGCGCTCACGAGTGACCGCGCCGGTGGCACCGGCGCTTTCGCGCCAGACCTGCAGCGACACGTTGCTCACACCGTGATCATCGCTGGCGTCGATGTACACGGGCACGATACCGGTGGGACCGATGGCGGTATCGGACACCGGAGACACGATCGACACTTCGGGCGTCTCGTCGGGCACCACGGTGAACGCGAGCGCATCGGGCAGTTCCGGCGGCAACGTCGTGGCATCCGCCTGAGGCGTCGCCGACGCGATCCAGCTCCAGCTGCCATCGTGGTCCAGCGAAAGGATCGCCGACACCGCCGCGCCGTTCTCCGACGCGGGGAAGCGCACCGTATCACGCCCATCGGTCAGCATCGCGTCGCGTGCACCACCGCGAAGCATGGCGGTCACGCGCACGCGCGTACCGCGCGGTACGCGCAGCGGCGGCACCGGCTCCATGGATTCATCGGTGCGACCCAGATACGCCGGATAGTCGGCGAACAGCGCGACGTCACCGATCCACCCGCGATCGGCCACGGTGATGATGCCGTTCAGTTCCGGCGCACGTCCATCGTTCACGCGCAGGGCAACCGGCGCCGAGACGGCACCGAGTGCCAGCGTGGCCAGTCCATCGGCGGACACGGCGAGCGTGGTATCACGCCAGACCTCGCCTTCAGCGCGACGCGAAATGGTGACGCTGTTGCGCCCTTCGGCACGCACGCGCAATGACACCGGCATGCCACGCGGCACAAGGGTCGGGAGCCTCTCAAAATCGAGCGCCGGCAGCAGTGTGCCGCGCCACGCGCGCACAGGATGCACGGTCGCCGCGAAGCCATCGGGTGCGCGACGCGCCGACCATGACAACGCGCCCACCGTCATCGCGGCGGCGATACCGGCGAACGTCACGACACGGCCCAGACGCTGCGCCACCTTCGGCGCGAGCGCACCCGGAGCCAAACGACGAGCGACATCCTGCGACGCTCGCGCGCCGAGCACGCCGGCACCAGACACTTCCAGCGCGCCGCGGAGTGAGCCCGAGCGCAACGCCTGCTCACGCTCAATCGCGGCCGCCAGCGAGGTGAGTGACAACACATCGGCGCTTCGCGTGCGCAGCAGCCACACGAGACCGGCCGCCGAAGCGAGTGCACCGACCCATATGGCAATCGGCACCGCGCGCGGCAACGTCATCCATCGACCGTCGGCCATCAGCCACGCGCTGGCCACCAGGGCCAACGCGATCACGCCGATCACGGCCAGCACCACCGCGGCCATCGAGCGTGCCCGCAACGCCGACTGCTCGCGGGAGAGTCGCCCTTCGAGGGTTTCCGTGGCCAGCGCGGAGGTACGCAGCGCGGGGGCAGTCATGGCGTGACCCGGCTCGTCACCGCGTAGGTAAACAGATTCACGCCCATGCGGATGGCCTGTTCGTGGAGCAGCGGCGGATCGGGATAGGTGCCCACGTCTTCCCATCCGTTGCCGAGGTCGGCGGAGTAGGTGTAGTACACGGCGAGTCGGTTGCCGATGAAAATGCCCATGCCCTTGGCCGGCTTGCCATCGTGCTCGTGCACTTTCGGCGGACCATTCTCGAAGTCGTACACGAGATGGTAGATCGGGTGGCCATACGGTACATCGACCAGCGGCCGATCGGGAAACACCCGCTTGATCTCGCGACGGAAACTGTCGTCGAGCCCGTAGTTGTCGTCCACATGCAGGAAGCCACCGCGCGTGAGATACTCACGCAGTCGCTTCACCTCGATCTCGCTGAGCTTGATCTCGCCGTGTCCCGTGATATACAGGAACGGAAAGTCGAAGAGCGACGAATCGGTGAGGGTGACCTTGGCCTCCGCACGCTCGATCGGCAGCGCGGTGCGCTCGGCGATCGCGCGGATCAGGTTGGGCAGACTGGACGGATTGGCGTACCAATCACCGCCGCCTTCGTACTGCACGCGGGCGATCGCCAGCCGACCGGGCCCACGCAGCGCCGCCATGATCGCAGATGCGGTCGCAGATGCGGTCGCAGATGCGGTCGCAGATGCGGTCGCGGATGCGGTCGCGGATGCGGTCGCGGATGCGGTTTCAGCTGCGCCCGGCGCGAACGCCAGCGACACACCGGCGACGGCGGCGAACAGGACGTAGCGAAGGGAACGGCGGGCGGGAAGCCGCATCAGGTATCGTGGGCGAGTCGGTAGGCGAGATTGCGGCTGGCACCATGTTCGTCCATGAGACGCTGGACGATGTCGCGAGGACGGAACCCTTCCTCGCGCAGTGCCACGGCCACGGCCTGGAGTCCGTCTTCACTCGGGGCCACGATCGATGCGCCACCCAGAACGATCACGATTTCCCCGCGCGGTGGTGTGCCTTCGTAATACGCGGCCACCTCCTCCAGCGTTCCGCGTTTGACCTCTTCAAAATGCTTCGTCAGCTCGCGGGCCACCGCAACCGGACGGGTGGTTCCGGCAATGGCGGCCAGATCACGCAACGTATCGACCAGACGGTTGGGTGATTCATACAGCACGACCGCGTGGGGCAGACGCGCGGCCAGCGCCAGTTGCTCCTCGCGTTCCTTGCCCTTCCGCGCCGGAAACCCGAGCATCGTGAACGGGTGCGGCACCATACCGGAGGCCACGAGCGCGGCCAGCACCGCGGATGCGCCCGGGATCGGGACGACGCGCACGCCGGCCGCAGCCGCGGCCTCAGTCAACCGTGCCCCGGGATCGGACACCAGCGGGGTGCCGGCATCGCTGATCAAGGCGATCGCCTCGCCCTCTTTCAGTCGCGCCACGAGCCGCGGCATGACGCTGGCTTCGTTGTGCTCGTGGACCGCGATGGTGGGCGTCCCGATGCCGTAGCGGCTGAGCAGCGTTCGGGCGTGCCGGGTGTCCTCACAGCAGATCACCGAGGCTTCCTTGAGCACCGCGAGGGCGCGCAGGGAGATGTCTCCCAGATTCCCGATCGGCGTGCTGACGATGTGCAACGCGCCGGGGATGGCCGCGGACGGCCAGAGCGTCGCCGCCCGGTCGGCGAGATCGGAGGCGAGAACCTCCGATTCGGCCGAGCCGGGCGCGTCGCCCACGTCGGTCAGGCGTGCTCCTTGAACTTCGCTTCGAGCGCGGGGCGCGGAACCGCACCGACCACCTGATCCACCAGCTTGCCGTCCTTGAAGAACAGGATCGTCGGGATCGAGCGCACGTTGAAGCGCGCGGCGGTCCGCTGATTGTTGTCGACGTCGAGCTTGGCCACCTTCGCCTTGCCCGCGTACTCCGTGGCCAGCGCTTCCACCATGGGCGCAATCATACGGCACGGTGCGCACCACGTGGCCCAGAAATCCACGACCGCGAGCCCTTCATACTGCTCGATCTCGGTCGCGAAGTTGTCATCCTTCACTTCAACTGCGTTCGCCATCATGTGCTCCGTTGGCGCAGCGTCCGGCGTGTACCGGTTGCTCTCGCGCCCGTCTGCAGGATTAGAATTCTGAATTCGCTCACGCCCGCATCGACTCGACCGACCATGACCGACTCCGTACGCCGCGGCACGCGCATCGCCCATATCGGGATCGCCGTGCGTGCCCTCGACGAGCTGCTTCCCTTCTACCGTGATGTCCTCGGCTTGCCCAAGGTGCCACTGGACGATGCCGATGGTGCCACCATAGCGGGATTGGCGGCCGGCGAATCGTTGGTGGAACTCCTCGAAGCGAAGTCCGACGACTCTCCCATTGGCAAGTACGTCGCCAAGCGGGGTCCCGGTATTCACCACGTCTGTTTCGCGGTGGACGACCTCGACGGCATCTTACAACGCTGCCGTGACGCCGGCCTCCGGCTTATCGATGAAACACCTCGCCTGGGAGCGGAAGGGAAGCGCATCGCGTTTCTCCATCCGAGCGCCACGGGCGGGGTGCTGGTTGAGCTGTCCGAATATTAGTCTGGGTGTCCAGCGTCACCAGTCCATTACGCGACCGGACCACACCGAACGCGCCGGTCTCGTACTCAGCGACAGAAGTCTTTCAAGGGGAGGAGGTTGATGTCCTCCACGAACCAGCGGCCACCGGGACCGCTGACCGTCACAATCGAGGTCTTGGCGCTACGCTGTCCCTGGGTGATCTCGATTTGGAACTCCTGACGACCGCCCGTCTGCAGCCGGGGGCGATCCTCCAGGAAGACCCATTTGTCATGCGTCAGCGTGCATTGCATGATGATGAGGCGCTTCTCCAGATCCTCGCGCTTCATCTGATCACGCGCGGCTCCCTTGGTGGTGCCCCAGATCCCGCTCATGGTCTGGAGATCCTGCGCCTTCGCGGCCTTCAGGAACCCTTCCACCGCCGCCTTTCCGGTCACCGCGCCGACGGCGTCCGGCGCATCGCCCCGTACCGACGGAGCCGCCGCGCCCGGAATCGACGTCTCGGTGCTCTGGATCGTACGGGTGCAGGCACTCAGGCCGCTCGCCGCGGCGAGCAGCAGAGAGTACATGAGCACCCGGTTCCGCATCATCTTACGCTGCACGCAGGCCTCCTACCCACGGTGTAAACCATCTTGACGGATCGGCATCGTGCGGGCCAGTCGTTCACAGGCACCAAAAACGATCCCGTCCGTTCGTCGGGGAGAAAGGTACCCCACACGTTCTTCTACCGGATACCCCAGTGACGTCGCTTCGCTACCAGCGCCTGTATGTGAACATCGACCACGTCGCCACAGTCCGGCAGGCGCGGCGCAGCGCCGAGCCGGATCCGGTGGCCGCCGCCGTGTTGTGCGAGCAGGCGGGAGCCGACGGGATCACGGCCCACCTCCGGGAAGACCGGCGGCACATACAGGACGCGGACATCCATCGGCTCGCCACTACGGTCACCACCGCCCTGAATCTGGAGTGCGCCGCGACCGATGAGATGCTGGCCCTGGCCGAAACGCTCCGACCCGTCGCGGTAACACTCGTGCCCGAGCGTCGCGAAGAAGTGACCACCGAGGGTGGCCTCGACGTGTTCCGGGCGGCGCCACAGCTCAGGGAGTCGATCGCGCGTCTGAAACGCGCGGGGGTGCGCACCAGTCTGTTCATCGAACCCGAGGCGGCCGCCGTTCGCGCCGCGCACGAGCTGGGCAGCGATGCCGTCGAGTTGCACACCGGTCAGTACGCGCACGCGCCGGGAGATCCGCGCACGTTGCAGGCGCTGGCCACGTCGGCCGCGCTGGCGTCGTCGTTGGGGATGGCCGTGCACGCTGGACACGGCCTGTCGGTGCAGAACGTCGGACCGGTGGCCGCGATTCCGGAGATCGAGGAGTTGAACATCGGGCACGCGATCGTCGGGCGCGCCATCTTTGTCGGGCTGGCCGAAGCGGTACGCGAGATTCGTCAGGCCATGGACGACGCGCGCGAGGCCGACCGCTTCTGAGTATTCACCTTCTTCGTCCGAGCTGCCGCGTATGAGTGCACCGCACGCCCTCATCGAGTTCTTCCAAAAAGAAGCGATGGAGTATCTCGGCCGCCTCGACCAGATGATGGCCGACGCGGAAGAGCAGACGCCGGACGCTGCGGCGTTCCTCACCAACGCGCGTGCACTCCGCGGCAGCGCGACGATGACGCGACTGGAAGGACTTCCCGATCTGGCCTCGACGATCGAACGGATCGCCACGGGCCTACGCGACCACGAACTGCGCTGGGATCAGCGACTGCACTTCGCAGTGCGCGGCGCGCTCGTGGAGCTGCGCTCGCTCGTGGAGCGGGCGGGCGTGTGGACCGAGGTGGAACAACGTCGAAGTCGCACGCAGTCGGTGGCGCTGGCCGCCGTGGCGGCCGGCTATCTCGCCACCGACACACCGGCCGCGTCGCCGGCTACGGTCGTCGTGCCGATCGCGCGCTTCTTCCCCGACGACGGCATGCC
>JBBQXC010000136.1:0-12472 GCA_038210005.1 Gemmatimonadales bacterium | reverse complement strand
AAGAAGCTCCACCCGCACATCGAGATCTGGCAGTCCAAGGGTGGCAAGGAGAAGCGCGTGCGCGACTTCATCCTGCCCGTGGGCGCCATCATCACGATCGAGGATGGACAGGAAATCACGGCCGGTCTCACGATCGCCAAGGTCAGCCGCGAGGCGTACAAGACGCGCGACATCACGGGCGGTCTGCCGCGAGTCGCCGAACTGTTCGAAGCGCGTCGTCCGAAGGACCCGGCCACGATCTCCGAGATCGACGGCTTCGTCCGCTTCGGCGAGATCAAGCGTGGCAAGCGCGAGGTGTTCGTGCGCCCCGCCAGCATCGAGAACGGTCAGTGGATCGTCGACGAAGCGCAGGCGGAGCAGGTGTACGAAGTGCCGTCGGGTAAGCACTTGCGTGTGCACGAGGGCGACCGCGTGCGCGCCGGTGACCGTATCTCGGAAGGTCCGGTCAACCCGCACGACATTCTGCGCATCAAGGGCCCGCGCGCGGTACAGGAATATCTGTTGAACGAAGTGCAAGAGGTCTATCGCCTGCAGGGCGTGAAGATCAACGACAAGCACATCGGCGTGATCGTGAAGCAGATGCTGCAGAAGGTGCGCATCGTGGAGTCCGGCGATACCGAGATGCTCGAAGGTGAGCACGTCGATCGCGCCGCGTTCCGCTTGGGCAACGATGCGGCCAAGAAGGCGAAGATCCGTCCGGCAACGGCGGAGCCGCTCCTCCTCGGCATCACGAAGGCCTCGCTCACCACGCAGTCGTTCGTGTCGGCGGCTTCCTTCCAGGAAACCACCCGCGTCCTCACCGATGCGGCCATTCGTGGCTCGCGCGACGACTTGCTCGGTCTCAAGGAGAACATCATCATCGGTCACCTCATCCCTGCCGGTACGGGTATGTACCGGTACCAGGAAGTGGATGTGGAATCGGAAGCACTCCCCGAGCCGGAGCCGCTGCCGGAAGCACTGGAGCCGATCTTCGAAGCGTTGCTGCCGGTATTCGAGCCGAGCGCGTTTACGATGCCGGATGAGTGAGTTAAGAGCTAAGAGCTAGGAGCTCGAGTACGAACTCCCCAGGAGGCAGGGGGGAGGGTTTCAGGAAGGAGGAAGCAGTGGAACCGTGCGCGTTTCCTGCTACCTGCCACCTGAGACCCTCCCCCCTGCTTCCTGGGGAGTTTGTAGTTCAGCTCCTATTCCTTAGCTCTCAGCTTCACCGCCACCCCTCGCGCCACGGCCTTCCCGCTCACCAGATCGCGGATGGTCACTTGAACCACGTGACGTCCGGGCGGCGCGTCGCCGAGGTTGAATGTGCTGAGGTGGTCCACCACCACGGGCGAGGCGGCGGCGTCACGCGTGTAGGCAACGGCTGGGGCATCGGCTTCATCGGCGATTACTCGCGTGCCGGCTCGTTGGCTGTTGGCGAGTACGCCGCGAATATCACCGCGCGTCACGGTGTCGCCGCGCTCGCGGCGAATCTCCACGCGCCATCGTACACGACCGTCCGGTGCCGGCTGCAGGTCGTAGACTTCCCACGTCAGGGAGAAGGAGCCGCGAGGCGCGATGGCGGCGCCGTTGGGCGCGAGACGGATGTCGGTCCAGCGCCTGAAGGGCTGTCCCGTTCTTGTGGTGCTGACGGCAACCAACACGTCGCTCATGCCGAAACCGCGCAACGGGAACACCACCTGCGCATCGCTGGTGAAGAGCGCGGCGCCGCGCGCTCCGGCGGGCTGTGAGGGCTCGAGGGCCTCCACACGATGCATCACGCCTCCGTTGGCGAGGCGGGGCGTCCACTGCGCGGTGAGGTAGCCGGAAGTGGAGGTGGGCAAGGGGCGCGGATCGTCCGCGTGGAAGAGGACCGTACCGACCGCACCGGCGAGCCAGGCCGACAGGATGACGCGATCCTTTGCCGTGGCGTCGAGCCGGTCCTCCGTCTTGAAGGTGCGAGTTGGGACGGCAGCGCCGAGGTACAGGTGGACGGAGTCCCGCCCGGTACGGAACCGGGCGGCGGTCACGTCGATGGTGTCGGTGGTGCCGTAGAACGGGACGCCGTACCACTGTGACGAGCGCGCCAGTGCACACGCAAGCACCGTGGGTACGGCCGCGAGATCCGTGCACCCGACGGGAAGGATGGGCACGATCGTTCGGACCCCGCGACGGGCGCGCGGTGGCGGGAGTGAACGCAGCGAAAGCGGCATGCGGGCCATCGACTGCGTGCCAAACCGGGGATGCGAGAAGATCATCCACGACGCGTCACGGCCGTCCACCTGCAGGGAGAGCTGAAGTCGTGGCCAGCCGCGCGTGAGCACGATCATGCGGTTGACGAGCTCGCGTGACGTCCAGCGCGCATCAGGAGCCCCGAGTCGGAGAAGCAGTTGGCCAGGCGGCGTCTCGCTGCCGGCTTCACCGGCGCGGGTCTGATCGGCGTATCGATAGTCCGCCTCTGCGACGCGTGCACGGCGTTCGAGCTGCACCTCATTCACAGGTGTGCTCCAGAGCGGATCCATGACGGCCCAGCCGCGCCTGTCGATTCGCAAACGATCGGTAGGCAGAAATCCGTAGCGCCACGCATCGTCGGACTCCGTGAGGACCCCGTCAAAGGTATCGTAGCGCAAGGAGTCGACGCGCGGCATCGCGCGGAGGGCGCTGTCGAACTGCGCCATGAGGGCCGGCGATTCACGTACCGCATCGTGCCGTTGCCGGTAGCGCGCGAGCGCTTGGGCGGGCAGTACCGCCGAATCGCCGGGAGCGCGCGCGAGCAAGGCCGTCGCGGCGGAGTCCAGGCAGCGCCAGTCGGCGAGGGTCACCCAAGGCGCCAGTGCAAGCCGATGCCACGGGCTGCGGGCGGCTGGCGTGGGCGCGGTCTGCGCCACCTCGTCGAACAAGTGGGCGGCCCAACGGGCCTCCGATTCACCGGGCGTGTCCGAGAGCGCCGACGGCGCGGTGAGGGCGAGCCAGCCGGTCGGCGGCGGCGCGATGCGACGGATCGCGTCTTCGAAGGGATGTCGCGGAATCGCCAGCGGGCGCTCCAGTAAGCGTTGAGCGCGTCGCCAGATTTCGGTCGCGAACTGTCCACGCAGTGCGTACACGACGTCGGGCTGCCCCGCCGTGCGCAGCGAGTCGAGGAGCCGATCGTACGCGGTGATCGCACTGTCGCGCACGTGCGCATGTGCGGATGACAGTTTGAAGAGGGTGTACTCCACGCGTAGCGCGGCGTCGTGTGGGCGTTGTTCTCTGGCGTACCTCCACGACAGATCAATGCACGAGGCGCCTACCGTGAGCGAGTCGTACGGCGCCCGCGCCCGACGATTCCACAGGTCGCGCGCGTGCGACACGGCGCGATTCGCGTCGGTCATGACGGCGAGCGGCACGCAGGGCGCGCAGCGATTCTTATCGATGTCGCGACCCGTGCGCCCAAGAGAATCGGCACAGATCAGGATCGCGGCGAGCGTGGATTCTGAGAGTTCGGAAAACTTCCCCGAATGCACGTCGGGAATGATGCGCTGGACGGCGCTGCCGCCTCAGCCGATCATGCCCGCCAGCAACACACTGGCCAGTACGGACAGTCGCCGCATCCAGCATCGCACCGCGTGGTTACGGTGTGAACGGGTCTCGCGGCGGCGGCTGTTCATGGGACATTGGGCGATTGGACAAACCGGCGGGACGCGGCGGTCGTCGCTCGGCGATCAACTTGGCGGTATCGAGCCAGGCCGTGACCTGCACCACCGCCGGCTGGAACGCGCGCTGCGGATCGGACACCGGGGTCGTCGACTCCGTCACGCGAGAGAACCGACCGTTGCGCACATCGGTGAGAATGGTCAACAACACGAGCGAATCACCGCGTGTCGACACAAGACCACTGACGACGTAGTCGGCGCGCAGTCCCCAGCCGATGCTCATCCGATCCGTCATGCTGCGCGACGCGCGCTCTGTGATGTCGCTGGGAACCACGTCGAAGCGGTCGGCGGGCAGCGCCGAACGTACAGCGTTCGCAGCGTCGCGCGTGGTGCCGGAGAAATCACGCTTTCCGGTTGCATTGGTGTACGCCGCCACCACCACGCGCAGACGCCCGTCGGTTGCCGGCGCGAGTAACGGCGTGATGCGCGTGGATGACCGCGGTGCCTCGATCCGCGCAACGCGGGCTTCACGCGCCATGGCGCTATCCATGTGCAGCAGCGCCTGCGCCATCGAGTCGGCGAAGATGCGCCCTACCTCGGCCAGCAACAGCTCACGGTCCACCGACGTGGTTATACCGTTTGCGTTGCGTACGAAAATCCGGGTCTCGCCCTTGGGCGCGGACATGCCCGGCAGCGCAACGGTCGGTGCGTCGGTTGCCGTGGCTGCAGCACTCCGCTGCACCGAGGCGCTGGCGGTCTGTCGTCTGCTTACTGCGGCGGCGATCGCCAGCGATTCCGCGCGCGTGATCACGACCGCCACCGGCAGCGCGCTCGCGCCATCGGTTGGCACCCGATACACGGTGTCCACACGCGCCGCCCCCGTTTCGGTCGGCGCCACCGACATCGTGGTCGCGCGATCCCCGCCCGGGCCCGCATCGCGCGCGTCCGGCATTGCATCGGCTGCGGAAAGCGCCACGTCGCGTTGGGCGCGTTGAATGCGCTGAGCGGCCACGTAGGAGCCGACGGCGAGCACGATACCGCCCACGAGCATCGCCGCGCGCGACCGCAGCCCGGTGCGAGAACGCCGCATGGGCAGGGCAGGGCCACTCGACATCGGTGGCAGCGCTTCGAGTTCGGCCAAGAGCGCCCGCGCCGACGCCGGTCGCTTGTTGGCGTCTTTCTCGAGGCACTGCATGATCAGCCGCGAGAACGGCTCGGGGATGTCGGCGTAGGAGAGGTGCGGTGCGGCCGGCATCTGCGTGAGCTGCGCCGCGAGGGTGGCCTGCGGCGAGCTCCCGGTAAACGGCGAACTGCCAGTCAGCAGCTCATAGGCCAGCAGCCCCACGCCGTAGATATCGACGCGGTGATCGGCCGCCGGGTCGGCCGCCAATTGCTCTGGTGCCATGTAGGCCGGCGTCCCGATCGCCATGCCGGTCGACGTGCCGCCGTGCACCGGAATCGACGCGCTGAGAGCTTTGGCCACGCCGAAGTCGGTGACCAGCGCGTGCATTCCTGAGGTGAGGATGTTGTCGGGCTTGATGTCGCGATGCACGACGCCGCGTTCGTGGGCGTACGCCAGCGCGTCGACCACGTCGTGGAGGATACGGACCACATCCCGCGGAGCGAGGCGCTTCGCTTTGATGAGCGTGCCGCGCAGCGACTCGCCCTCGATGTACGGCATCGAGAACCACAACAACCCGTCGTCATCGCCGGCGGCGAGCAGCGGCACGATGTGCGGATGCTGCAGTTGCGCCGCCAATTGAATCTCGCGACGGAAGCGCTCCACATTCACGCCGGCCGCCAGCTCGGGAGGGAGCACCTTCACCACCACCCGGCGCTGCAGGGCGCACTCCGTGGCCACGAAGACACGAGACATACCGGCGCCGCCGAGCTCCCGGTCGATCAGGAACTCGCCGTCGAGGGCGCGCTGGAGTCGGGCTCGGAAGTCGCTCACGGGGTACTCACGGAAAACCAATGGTCCGGTGTGGTCACTGCGTGTCTCGATCCATTCTAGCACCGGAGGTGACTCGGGACCTGATTGGCGCACCGTCCTACCCTCAGGTACGTCCTCGCGGTCCCGCTGTTAAGACACCGGTATCGCCGGCAGCGATGCCAGAACCTTTCTCACCTCACGGACCCGGTTGACCCACCGCCCGACCCGGACTAAGCTTAGGGTTCTGTTCCGTGCCGCCACGGCCTTCTGTCCTCATGGCTGCGGCGATCCACGTAGATGTCGGAGTTCGAACACCCGGCCGGCCAGGCCGTCCGGGCAACCATCCTAGAATGCCTACGATCAATCAGCTGGTCCGCCGCGCCCGTAAGGACGTGGTGGAGAAGTCCAAGGCGCCCGCGCTCAAGAGCAATCCGTTCAAGCGTGGCGTGTGCACTCGCGTCTATACCACGACGCCCAAGAAGCCCAACTCGGCGCTGCGCAAAGTTGCGCGTGTTCGTCTCACGAACCAGCTCGAGGTGACGGCCTACATCCCCGGCGAAGGACACAACCTGCAGGAGCACTCGATCGTGCTCGTGCGTGGTGGTCGTGTAAAGGACCTTCCCGGCGTGCGTTACCACATCGTGCGCGGCACGCTTGACGCATCGGGCGTCAACGGCCGTAACCAGAGCCGTTCGAAGTACGGCACCAAGCGCCCCAAGAAGGGCGCCGCGGCTGCTGCAGCCGCCAAGGGAGGTAAGAAGAAGTGAGCCGCCGCAAAAGCGCAGTAAAGCGCATCATCCTTCCTGACGCGCGCTACGACAGCCAGACCGTCTCGAAGTTCATCAACAACCTGATGATTCAGGGCAAGAAGTCCACCGCCGAAGGCATCTTCTACGGCGCCATGGACATCGTGGAAGCCAAGACCAGCCAGCCGGGCGTGGGCGTGTTCAAGCAGGCGTTGAACAACCTCAAGCCGGTGGTCGAAGTGAAGAGCCGCCGCGTCGGCGGCGCCACGTATCAGGTGCCGGTCGAGGTCCGTCAGGACCGTCGTTCCGCCCTGGCCATGCGTTGGCTCATCGGGTATTCGCGCGATCGCAACGAGAAGTCGATGGCCGAGAAGCTGGCCGCCGAAGTGCTCGCCGCGAGCCGTGGTGAAGGCAATGCGATCAAGAAAAAGGAAGACACCCATCGCATGGCCGAAGCCAACAAGGCGTTCGCGCACTATCGCTGGTAGCACCACACCGCGCCGGATAGGACCAAGGTCTCGTCACACAGCCGGCACGAACATTTCAGCTGCCCCGGGTTTTCCCGGGGCAGTTGTCGTTTCAGCGCTGGCATCGTCACAGGTTCGGCCGAGATGTTTTACTCACGGCATGAAGCGTTGCCCGCGGACGGTGGCTGCGTCAATTTGCTGTAGTGCGCTGCCTCCTTGCCGAGGTCGCGAAACGGCAAACCCGACGGAAGTCGGGGACGCAAAGCTCCGGGGCTTACACGTGGTCCGTCACGTCAGCCGGCCGGGTTACCGAACGAACCCGATCGCGGAGTAGCAGTGTTAGCACGTGCGATGTCGCACACCCGACTCCTGGCCCTCTCCGGGGCGATGCTGTTGCTGGCATCGTGCCGGTCGGCCAACCCGACCACGGCACTGGACCCCAACGGCGGGAGTCCGTTGTCCCTCGATGCGATGGTCTCCGGACCGTCCATGCGTGACGATGCCGCGTCGCAGCTGGCGGTGCTTCGCTATGCCAATCGCCTCCCCCGAATCGACTTCCCCACCGTCCGCCCGGAGTGTCTGACCCAAGGCGAAGACTTCGGGTCGTGGACCGTGCGCTTTGACGGATACGGCTGCGTGGCCGTCGACGGCAAAGGACGGCAGGCGTCGATGGCGATCGGACCCAAGGCGGCGCAGAAGGACCACATGACTCATGCCCCCATGGTGCTGGGGCCGCAGTACGGCAGTCGCTTGGTGATGCATACCCGCCTCGAGACCACGGCCCAGCTGCGCCGCGGCACCCCCAACCCGTGGGAAGTGGGATGGGTGATCTGGCAGTACACCGACGATCAACGCTTCTACTACTTCATACCAAAGCCCAACGGCTGGGAACTCGGCAAGCGTGATCCGGCGTACCCCGGCGGACAGCGGTTCCTTGGCTCCGGTTCGGAGCGAACCTTCCCGATCGGACGCACCTACGACGTCACCATTGTGCAGGTCGACGAGGCGATCGCCGTGTACGTCGATGGTCATGAGATCGTGCGTGTCCGCGATCAGGAGAGCCCTTATCGGAAGGGGCGTATCGGCATCTATGCCGAGGACGCGACGGTCAAGGTGCATTCGGTCCGGGCGCTCTAGGCACAGCACCGGCGCGCGCGTGGAAAGGGACCGGTGATCCGAGTGCGGTGACTTTACTCGGCGCTGTGACGTCTATCGCAGAACGTCACACTGCTGGTATTGTCAGGCACCCAACAACCCGCCAAGCGGCGGCCCCAGCGTGGGGTCGCCAGATCCGTGTGTGTGGATCCAGTTCGCGGGTGATCCCTGTCCCCTGTTCCATTGCCGCACCTCTCCGCATCTCCGGAGCCGTCGCGCCGTCGCGTTCGGGCATCGGGTGTGACCCTCGTGGTTGCGCTCCTTTGTCTGGCTGCAGCGTCGGCTCGCGCTCAGGGCACACCCGCCGCGCGCTATGCCGCGGCTATGAATGTGGGCTACGCCGCGAAGACGCGCGGTGACACCGCTGCCGCCCGGACGAGCTTCGAGCAGGCGATCGCCGCTGACACGAGCCAAGCGTTACCTCGCATCGAACTCGGATATCTCGCACTGGCCGGCGGCGACCGTCCGCGAGCGGTCGACTTCCTGCGACAAGCCATTGATCGCGATCCGTCGCGGCCGGAAATCCATCGGCAGCTCGGCTACGTGCTGATCAGTCTCAAGCGAACGCGCGAGGCCATCACCGCATTCGAAGGCATCGCCAAGACCGCAGGCGGTCTGACGCCCGTCGATCATCTGGCGCTCGGCTATCTGTACGACGATGTCGGTCGTGAAAAGAGCGCACTGGCCGCGTTCAAGGCCGCGTCGCTCGCGGAAGACACCATCGTGTCGATACCCGCGCAGCGCGCGCTCCGCGTGAAGCAGGGACCGGGTACGTCGTACTTCTCCGAAGGGTATATCGCGCCGTTCTATCAGTCGCGCTTCAGGAACACCATCGCCACCGGTTTTACGCGCCTCGGAATCGAGAGTGGCAGCTCGTTGGGACAGGCGGTCTACACCTCGCTGCGCGTGACGCGCGATTCGAAGTCGTCGGGCGCATTGCAGTCGCGCGTACTCAGCGACAACGCGGCGATTCTCGCTGGTGGTGTGCGTGTGCGGCCGGCGCGTGGCCCGATCTGGTTCTACGCCGAGGCCGGCGGCGCGCGGTCGCTGCTCGCCGACGCGGAGAACAGCGGGACCCGTGACATCCGCGCCGGCGCTTACATGATTCTCGCGCACGAGCTGCAGCTCGGTGACGGTTCGAACGTGCGATTGCTCACCGACTTTTCGGGCGATGTGAGCTGGTACGAACGATTCGACAAGAACGTCATCGGATACATGCAGCTGCGTGAAGGGTTCCGCGTTGGATCGCTCGCCACGAAGGCGGTCGATTTCTTCGCGCGCGGGTGGGTGGGCTACGACAGCCGCGCGGACTTCTTCAATCGCGCCGCCGAAATCGGCGGTGGCGTGGCGCTGCGCCCAGGACACGGTTTCGTGTTTCTCGCCGAAGGGATCGCCGGGCGCTTCTTGGCGGAGCCGCCGGCGGCGACGAACCGGCGGTATCAGGAGTGGCGATTCACGGCGGTATACGGTTGGCGCAAGCTCAAGCCGCTGCAGGACCAGTCCACGGGAGACCGCAAGTGACGAATTACGAAATGACGATTGCCATCATCGCCGTGTTCTATGTCGTCTTCGCGCTCGATGATCTGTTCTTCGACTGCGTGTACTGGTTCGGCCGCATGTTCAATTGGTGGGAACGGCCGGTGGTGACCACCAAGGAACTGAAGGACGTCAGCGAGTGGCGTATCGCGATCGTGACGCCGGCGTGGAAGGAACAGGACGTGATCGCGCGCATGCTGATGTACAACTTGCCGCGTATCGACTATCAGCGGTTCGACTATTGGATCGGCACGTATCAGAACGATCCGGATACGCGCCGCGAAGTCGACAAGGTACGTTCGGTCTATCCGAACGTACGCAAGGTCGTCACCGAAAATGACGGCCCGACGTCGAAGGCCGATTGCGTGAACGCCGTACTCGCCGCGATCGCCGAGCACGAACAGCGCGCCGGGCTTCGCTACGACCTGATTGTGTTCCATGACGTCGAAGACCTGATTCATCCGCAGGAACTGCGGCTGCTCAACTGGTACTTCCGCGGCGAAGGCGCCGACTTCGTGCAGTTGCCGGTCCTTTCGACGCCGCCGTACTGGTACGACTTCATCGCCGGCACGTACATCGACGAATTCGCCGAGCAGTACACGAAGAACATGTTCGTGCGCGAGAAGGTGTGGGGCTTCGTCCCGTCGGCCGGTGTCGCCACTTGCGTGCGCCGCAGCGTGATCGATCAGCTGATGGAAGAGCGCAACGGCGTGCCGTTCGCCACCAACTCGCTGACCGAGGATTACGACCTCGGACTCGGTCTCACGGTGCAAGGGCGCCCCACGCGCTACTTGCATCAGTACGTGAAGTCGAGCGAAGAGCCGAGCGCTCCCGAGGAACTGGTGGCGACGTGGGCGCCGTTCCCGCAGACGTTCAAGACGGCGGTGCGTCAGCGTACGCGCTGGATGGCTGGAATCGTGTTCCAGGGATGGGAGCACTGGGGCTGGCCGAAGGGTCTCAACTGGATCCTGGCACACGATCGTCGCGGACCGTTGGGCTATCTCGTCGTGCTCGCGGGCTACATCCTCGTGGTGTACTACGCGGGATATCAGTGGATCAAGACGTTCATCCGGCCGGAGCTCGAGGATCTCGTACAGAACCCCTGGTTTCAGTGGCTCTTCTGGATCGGCTTCCTGTTCATGCTGAATCGTCTGTTGCAGCGCGCGCTGTCCACCGGTCGCTTGTACGGCTTCTGGCAGGCGATGCTGGCGATCTTCCGGACGCCGTTCAGCAACATCGTGAATCTGGTGGCCACCATGCGTGCGGCGTTTCAGTACACGCGCTCCCGGCGCACCGGTATCCCGATGAGCTGGGACAAGACCGAGCATTCGCTGCCGCCGCAGGTCGGAGCACAGATGCGACTCGGCGAGCGGCTCATCGAAGAGCGCAAGCTCACCACGCAGCAGCTCGTGCTGGCGCTCAAGCAGCAGCGTGAGCACGGCGGTCAACTGGGAGCCATCCTGGTGAATCAGGGTGTCGTCTCGCGTGACGACATCGAAATCATCGTGAAAAAAACGAAATCATGAGCAACTCGCGTTGGCTGACTCCGATGCGCGGCGGCATGCGCGCCATCGATCCCACTGAACCTCCCCATGTGCTGGCGATCGTGGGGACGCGCCCCGAGGTGATCAAGATGGCCCCCGTCGTACGCGCGATCCGCGAACGCGGTCGCATGCGCGTCACCTTGGTGTCCACGGGTCAGCATAGCGAGCTGCTCACGCGCGCCTTCGACGATGTCGGTATTCAGCCCGAGATCGCGTTGACGTTGATGACGTCCAATCAGACACCGAGCGAATTCGCCACGCGCGCGATCACGGCGTTGGACCAAGTGATGGAGCAGCTGAAGGCGAGCGTGGTGCTGGTGCAGGGCGACACGAGTAGTGCGGTGGCGGGCGCGATGGCGGCGACCTGGCGGGCGATTCCCGTGGGGCATGTCGAAGCGGGACTGCGTTCATTCAACTTTCAGGAGCCGTTTCCCGAGGAGTTCCACCGGCGCGTGGTGGGGGTGGCATCGCAGTGGCATTTCACGCCCACGCCTCAGAGCCGCGACAACCTGCTGCGCGAAGGCATGCCGATGCATCGCATCTTCGTCACGGGCAATACCATCGTGGACGCGGTGCGGCAGATGGACATCTCGCATCCGTACGAGAATCCGGCACTCGCGGCACTTGGTGCGGGGCGGGTGGCGCTCGTGACGGCGCACCGTCGGGAGAATCACGGGGCGGCGATGCGTGACGTGGCGCGTGCCGTGCGCCGTCTGGTCGACGCGGTGCCGGATCTGCAGGTGGTGCTGCCGCTGCATCCCAATCCGAACGTGCGTGGCATGTTCGTGGAGGCGCTGGGTACCACCCCGCGGGTGCTTCTGACGGAGCCGCTGGCGTATCGCGACCTGCTCAAGCTGATGCATCGCAGCACGCTCATTTTGTCGGATTCCGGTGGACTCCAGGAAGAGGCGCCCTCGATGGGTCGCCCGATCCTCATCCTGCGCGATCGGACCGAGCGTCCAGAGGTGGTGCAGGTGGGGGCCGGTATTCTGGTGGGCACCGACCCGGATCTGATCGTGAAGGAGGCGCTCAGCATCCTGTGTGACCCGGTCGTGTACCAGCGGATGGTTTCAGGGCCGAACCCGTTCGGCGATGGCCACGCCGGGGACCGCATCACCGAGATTTTGGAGTCAGCGCTGATCGACGAGCACGATACGTCCGTGGTGGAGATGGTGATCTGACGACGGCGGCGACCGCGCTTGGGATTCATGGTAGAGCTCGCCGCGGACATTGTTGTTGCGCAGTGGCAGCAGCGGTGGCACTGTTGTAGTGTTCTTGCAACAATCCGGTACGGCGATTTGGTGTCGCACGTCGCGAAAGCACGCGAGAAACGCCGGAAAAGCCTGTTTATGGTCGAGTTCGCCACATGGCATGGCTTATGCACAGTTGAGTGCAGGAAGACGTCGTAACCGTCCCGAATTTGAGAGTATCCCATGCGCGTTCTTGAGACTATCCGTCGTTCCCTGATTCCCACGCTCGCCGTGGG
>JBBQXC010000135.1:0-12592 GCA_038210005.1 Gemmatimonadales bacterium | reverse complement strand
GTTCTTCACGTTCTTCACGTTCTTCTGCACCGGCGTGGCGTCCTTGGGCGCCGACACCGTGATCATCGTGCCCACCGAAATGCCGCGCGCCGCACCGAGCAGCACCGTATCGCCGCTGGCGATCCCGGTCGTCACTTCGACCGCGGCAGCCGCTTCGTCACGCACACCAAGCTGGACTTCGACCTTCTCCACCTTGCCGCCCTTCAGGCGCATCACATTGGGCACGATGCCGGTCTGATCGATCGCGTTCTCGGGCACCAGCACACCCACCCGCTTCTGCGAGGCCACGCGACCTTCTACGAACAATCCCGCCACCAGCCCGCCGGCGGAATTCGGCACCGACGCCAGCAATCGCACCTGTTTGGTTTGCGGGTCCACCATCGGGCTCACGCGCGTCACGCGACCTTCCAGCACGCGATCCGAACCGTTTACCGTGAACAACACCGGCGCACCCACCCGCACATCGGTCAGTGCCGAGGTCGGCACCGATGCTTCCACGCGCAAGCTGCGCGGGTCGATCACCGTAAACAGCGCCGTACCCGGTGACACGATATCACCCGGGCTGACCGCACGCTCCGCTACCACGCCCGCGAACGGTGCGCGGATGATCGTGTTGCGCAGCATCTTCTCGGCCGACGACAACCGCGCCTTCGCATCCGCGAGCTGTGCCTGCGCACTGAGGCTGGCACGATCGGCGGCTTCCACGTCGCGCTCGGCAATCGCACCGGCGGCGGCCAGTGTCCGGGAACGCTGCAGTTCGCGCGCGGCCTGTTCGGCCGCCATGGTGGCCTGCGCGACGGCGGAGCGGGCCGAAATCGCGGCGTCATTCACCGACGCATCGTCGATACGTCCCAGCACCGTGCCGGCGCTCACACGCTGACCCTGCTCGACATTGGTGGCGAGCACCGCGCCGCTCATCTCGGCGCGAATGCGCGCCTCACGATCGGCCGTCAGCGTGCCCGAGATAGCCGGACCGCTACGCAGCGTGTCGCTGCGCGCCACGGCAATGTTGTCCGGACCGATGTTCTGGGCCACGGCCGACGTGTTGGCGGCCGGCGCGTCCTTGTCTTTACTGCACGCAGTTCCCACCAGCGTCGCCGCGAGGAGAGCAAGGGACGCGGATCGGCGAGTCATGGTATTCATCGAGTGGGGCCGGTGGACAAGGTGGAACCCTGCGACAGGGGGAGATAGGGGAGCAATTCGAGACGCTTGCGTGCGACCTGCAGATTGCGCGCGGCCTGCGCGCGGTTGGCGAGTGCCTGCTGCAACTGATTGCGCGTCTCGGAGAGCTCGAGCTGCGTGGAGATCCCTTCGCGGAAGCGCACCTCGGCGATGTCATACGCGCGCTGCGCTTGTTCAGCGGTCCCCACGCTGGCCTGCCAGGAGGCTTCCGATTCGGTCAGCTGCGCCACCGTTTGACGGGCATCGAGCGACGCCCCTTCCTGCGCGAGCCGCAACCGCTGGCGCGCTTCGATCACCGATGCCTCCGCGGCCTGCACCTCACCACGTACGCGTCCACCGGTGAAGAACGGGTACGAGAGGCCGAGGCCGACGGTCCAGTTCGGGAAGAAATCGCCCAGGCTCGTAGGAAGAATGCCCACGGGATACGCGAGACGCTGATAGTTCGTGGTCGCCGAAATCGAGGGCAGGCGCTGCGCCTTGGTGGCACGGAGCTGCTGTTGCGCCACTTCGACGCCCTTGATGGCCTGCCGCACCGGGGCACGCGTGCCGATGCCGGTGTCACTGCCCGCGAGGACTCGCGAGACCGCGGCCTGCACCTGCGGATCGAGCGTGAGCACCTCGGCCACGTTCACATTCACCGTGGTGATGGGTGCCTGATTGGCCACCGGGGCCGACACCGGAGACTCGGCGATGCTATCGGTGAGGGCGAGCGGCTCATCGGGCGGCACGTTGAGCAGCTGACGCAAGCGCACGTAGGCGAGATCGCGATTGGTGCGCGATTGCAGCCACCCGGGCCGCTGATTGTCGCGCGTGACGCGCGCCCGAATGAGCTCGAACTCCGACGCCGAGCCGACCGTGCGGGTGAGTTGGACCTGACGCAGCGTACGCTCCGACTGCACGAGCGACGATTCGGAAATCGCGACCAGGCGATCGGAGAGCAGCGCGTCGTAATAGGATTGCGTGACATCGAGCTGCACCTGCGCCTGTGCGCTCGTGATGCCGATCTCGGCCGATTCGCGTGAGGCCTTCGCGGCACGGATGTTCGCCGTGGCGCGGCCGCCCGTGAACAACGGCTGCGACGCCGACAGCCCGACGTTGAAGTTGTACTGCGATGCGAAAATCCGGGTGATCGGATTGTCGGCCGCCGATGTGGTGTCGCTTCCGCCGCTCCCTCCACTGCCGCCGCTCGAGCCGCGACTGGAGCGTTCGGCGATGGCGGCGAACTGGTTCTGCAACTGCTTTTGCCAGTTCATGGTGGTGGCGAGCTGCGGCAGCAATGCCGAACGGGCCTGCCCGAGCTGACCCTGCGCGCGGAGCGAGCCGGCACGGGCGATCGCGATCTGCTCGCTTTCACCGGCGGCGAGCTTCAGCGCTTCGGCGAGCGAGAGTGGACGCGGCACGCCGCCAGCCGAAGGCTGCGCGAGTGCGAGGCGCGGCGCGAGTGCCATGGCGATACACGCGGCCACCATGGTGGTCGCGGGGAACGTGAGGAAGCGGCGCAGCGCGCGCGCACCGTCGAGAGACATCATTCGGGGACAGTGGTGAAGGTCGAGTCGAGTTCGACCGTACGTGCTGCACGGTGTGCTGGATCCTGCAAAGCACCGACCCCGCGCAGAAAAATGCGTACGTAGGCACGCAATGTTTCCGGTACAGGCTGGGTGAACATCGTGGGCATGAGGTCACGGTTCATGCCGTCGGCAAAGACGGCGCCCATGAGCATCGTGGCCGCCGCGCGGACTTCGGCTGGCGAGACCTCGCCGGATTCGGTGATCCAACGGTGACGGCGCAGCCTCACCACGTACTCGTGCACGTGGGCCATCGCAGCGCTGGGGCCGTGCGTGGCGCAACCAGCGGCGTCGGGACGCTGTTCGGCGTCGCTCATCATCTGCCGCACGATGGCGCGCGTACGAACGAGGGCCGTGTGATGCACGGTGACCCAGTCGAGCAGTTCCTGCTCGGGGTCAACCGGTTCCTGCGGGAAGGTGGCCTCCTGCTCGATGCGCGAGCACTCGTGCATCATCAGGTCGAGCAGGGCATCCTTGGAGCCGAACTGGCGGAAGAGCGTGACTTCGTTCACGCCTGCTTCCTCCGCAATCCGGCGGGTGGTCGCGCCGCGCCAGCCATGCTGGGCGTACACCCTGGCGGCGGCGTGCAAAATGCGCTGGCGGTGGTCATCGTTCATGTTGGGAGTGTAGTGCAAGTACTTACTTTCGCGCAAGCGGGCACTTGCTTGCGCCGTGGTGGCTCTCGGTGTACTCCAAATGTGAACCGATCACGCCGAGACGCCGAGACGCCGAGACGCAGAGAGCGCAGGGGACGCAGAGGGACAGTCCTATCGTTCTTCTCTGCGCCTCTGCGCTCTCTGCGCCTCTGCGCCTCTGCGCTCTCTGCGCCTCTGCGCCTCTGCGCTCTCTGCGTCTCGGCGTGATCTGGTCCACCAGTAACACGGAATGACCACTGCTCGCCGTAGGGGATGTTCTCGAGATTCGTGAGCTCGCCACGTTGGCTTGGCGGGCCTCTTGTGGCGGTGCCTCCAAGTGGTATCGTGTTTTGATATGACGTGCCCTCCGTTCGTGACCTCCGCGTGACCGGATTCCGAGAGCTTGCCCGTGCGGCTGCGGCGGCGCTCACCGCGCGCCCCGGCGTGCCCCTCGCCTTGGCGACGCTCGTGCAGGTTGATGGCAGCTCCTATCGTCAGCCCGGCGCCCGCCTGTTGGTAGACGCCGACGGGCGCGTGCTGGCCGGCGCGATCAGCGGCGGCTGTCTCGAGGGCGACGTGGCGGCGAGGGCGGCCGACGTCTGCGCCACAGGCCGCGGCGTTCGTCTGGTGTACGACCTGCGGGCCGACCTGGAGGCGATCTGGGGGTTCGGCGCCGCGTGCGACGGCATCGCCCATCTGCTGCTCGAGCCGTTGCCCGATCTGTCGTGGCTCGCCGATGTCCACGCGATCCGCTCGCGGCGGCAGAACGGCGCCGTGCTCACGGTCCTCGACGGGCATGGCGGCAGCAGCTGCGCCGTGCTCGATGGCGATGCCGCAAGCGGCCGATGGCGCCCCATTGGCCATCACGTCCATGGGATTGCGGGAGCGGAGTTACTGGCGTGTACGAGTGCGGCGCAGCGCACCGGGTATCCGTTGCTGCACAAACTACGCGACGATGCGGCGGTACTGTTCATCGAGCCGTTGGAGGCACCGATCGCGCTGCATGTCATCGGCGCGGGGCGTGGGGCCGATGCGTTCGTGCACATTGCGCGCACGCTGGAGTGGGAGGTCACGGTGATCGATCATCGCCGGGCGGTGCTGGCCGAGCTGGATCTGCCCGACGGCGTGACCACCCATGTAGCGCGGGCCGATCAGCCCGAGGCGCTGGCGGCCCTGCTGGCGTCGCTGCCACACGATGGCCGCACCGCGATCGCGCTGCTGTCGCACATGTTCGACGTGGATCGTACCTGGCTGTCGGCGCTGCTGCCATTGCCGGTGGCATACATCGGGGTGCTGGGGTCGCGGCAGCGCGCCGGTCAGCTGCTGGACGCGGTGGACACCGCGTTGGGTGAGCGCGGCACAGCCCTCACGGAGCGCATGCGTCGCCGCCTGTACGCGCCGATTGGCCTCGACCTCGGCGGCGAGAGCCCGGCGTCGATCGCGCTGTCGGCGATTGCGGAGATCGAAGCGGTGATCTACGGGCGCCCAGCCGGATTTTTGCGGGAGCGTCGAAGCCCGATCCATGCCCGCACGCCGACCCCGCGGGTGCTCGAACACGAGGGACCGGTATCGTCGCCATGCGATGCAGGGATCGACGACCGACCGGCGTGACGGCGGCCTGATGACGGTGGCGCGATGACCGTTGCCGGTGTGCTGCTGGCGGCGGGCGGGTCTCGTCGGCTGGGGTCCCCAAAGCAGCTGCTCAAAACGAACGGCGTGACGCTCGTAGAGCGTGCGGCTCGCCAGCTCTTGGATGCCGGCTGTTGTCCGGTGCTTGTGGTGGTAGGGGCAAATGCCGCAGATGTACGCGATGCTGTCGCGACACTGCCGGTAGAATGCGTTGAAAATTGGCACTGGGAGCGTGGAATGGGCACCTCGATTGCGTTGGCTGTCACGCAACTGCACGCTGTACGCTTTGCTTCGGTGCAGGCGGTGTTGATCGCCACTTGCGACATGCCGGCGGTGACGGTGGCGCATCTAGCTGCGTTGGATTCCGTCTCCGCCCACGGCGTTCTGCGCGTGGCGTCGGCCTATCCCGGCCCCGACGGCGCAACCGTTCGGGGCATTCCGGCCGTGCTGCCGCGCGCCGACTGGACGGCGCTGAGGGCGCTCGACGGTGACCACGGGGCCCGCGACCTGCTCCGGCAACCGGAGACCCTTACGGTTTCTCTTCGGAAGGGTAATTTCGATCTCGACACCCCGGCCGATGTCGCCGCTTGGCGCGCGACCGAGGCGGTCTCCCCGCAGCACTCCATTCCACTGTCTGCACCGCCGCCCATGTCTCTCGCTCAAACCGCCCTCGCCGATCTCGATCACGAGATGGCCAACACCCGCAAAATGCTGGAGCGCCTTCCGGAAGCGCATCTCGACTTCACGCCGCACGAGAAGTCGTGGACGCTGGGCAAGTTGGCCAGCCATCTCAATGACTTCCCGATGTGGGGCGCGGTGACGATCACCACGTCGGAGCTCGACTTCGCGCAGCCCATGCCGCCGTTCACCGCTCCGACCACCGCCGCCGGTTTCGTGGCGGTGTTCGACGAGCGCCTCGACGGCTTCCGCAAGGCGCTGGAGACGGTCACCGACGAACAGCTCATGGAAATCTGGACACTGCGTATGGGCGCGCATGTCATCATGGCGCAGCCGAAGCTCGCCGTGCTCCGCACGACCGTAATCAGCCACATGATCCACCATCGCGCGCAGCTGTCGATCTACTATCGCCTGTTGGGCGTGTCGGTGCCGGGGCTGTACGGCCCGTCGGCCGACGAGCAGTAAGCCGGATCCGTTGGTGGCCCAGAGCCGATTGCGCCGCGCGGCGCAATCGGACGATCGATGTGGCAGCAGACGTCGACGGTACGAACTCAGCCAGGGATCGGCCTCGGGACGTGGTAGCATTCACACCGGATCAACGACCGCAATCGACCACCTGCACGTCTCACCGACCTGCGAAGATGAAAATCGTTTTTGCACTGCTCCTGTTGGTGCACGGACTCATTCACCTGTCGGGCACAGCGAAGGCGTTCGGCGTCGCCGACCTGCCGCAACTCACGCAGCAGATCAGCAAGCCGTTGGGCATCGTCTGGCTGTGTGCCGCACTGTTGTTTGTCGCCGCGGCGGTCGCGTTGTCGACCTGGCCCGAGCGCTGGTGGATGATCGGCGCGGCGGCGATAGTCGTCTCGCAAGTCGCCATTGTGTCGTCATGGACGGACGCGCGTTTCGGAACGATCGCCAATGTGATTGCGCTGGCCGGGGTCATCATCGGGTTCGCATCCGTGGGCCCGTGGAGCCTGCGCGCAGAGTTCCGGCAAAACGTGAACGACGGCGTACGTCGTACTCCACCGACGCCGCTCCTCCGCGATGCGGACATCGCGACGTTGCCGCCCGCCGTGCAGCGGTACATCCGCGTAAGCGGTGCCGTGGGACAGCCGCGTGTGCAGAATTTCCGCGCGCGCTTTCATGGCCGGATCCGAAGCGGCCCGACGGCACGATGGATGCCGTTCACCGGCAGCCAATACAATTTTTACGATGCGCCCTCGCGATTCTTCTACATGGACGCCACGATGTTCGGTATTCCGGTGAAGGTGTTCCATCGTTTCGTCGGACCGTCGGCAACCATGCGCGTGAAGCTCGTGGCGCTGTTCCCGCTTGTGAACGCGGGCGGGCCGATCATGGACAGAGCAGAAACGGTCACGCTCTTCAATGACTTGTGTGTGTTCGCACCGGGCGCACTGATTTCGCCGAGCATCACGTGGCGTGAGATCGATACAAACACGGTCCGCGCCACGTTTACGAACCTCACCCACACGGTGAGCGCCGTGCTGTCGTTCAATGCCGCGGGCGAACTGATCGACTTCGTCGCCGACGGTCGCGGTGCGATGAGCGCCGACGGGAAGTCCTTCGTCGAGATGCGCTGGTCAACGCCACTCCGTGACTATCGCGCCTTTGGTGTCCATCGCGTGGCGGCGCACGGTGAAGGCGTATGGCACGCGCCGGGCGGCAACTTCGCGTATCTCGAATTCGACCTCGATCGTGTGGACTTCAATGTCAGCGCCACGGTGCCCGACGAGAAGGAGAACCCATAGCGCGTGTGATCTCCTATCGCCTGCTGCACCACGCCTGAGGCCGCAGCCCGCTTACCGCGCCACGGCCAAGGCGGTGATGATGCGCACGAGCGCATCCACGTCACGCAGGTCCAACACTTCGCCGGGCGTGTGTGAATACCGCCCGGGCCACGACAGCCCCACGTTCGGCGCGCCATACGGCGCGATCGCCGATCCGTCGGTGGCGCCGTGCGTCGTGCCCAGCTGCACCGGAATGCCCTGCGCCCGCGCGGCCGATAGCACGCGTTCGCGTTCAGCGCGTGGCGAGATGGCGCCGTCGTCGAGCCCGCGCAACACGAAGCCACGGCCCAGCGGGGCATACGCGAATACCGGATCTTCGAGCGGCGTATCGGAACTCACGAACGTGTCCACGCTATAGATCCGCTGTAGCGAACGCCCGTGATTCACGCCGAAGGCGCCAGCGCCATGCAGCCCGCCTTCTTCACGCACCGACCACACGAACAGCACTTTGCGCGTGAGCGTATTCGGATCGATACGCTGCATCGCATGCAACAGCGCCGTGCTGCCCGTGCGATCGTCGCTGCCACGTCCGGTGAGACGCGTGCCGCCCAGTCGTGTCGCGCGCTTGTGGCCGGTCACCGCGCTGCCCACGCGTACACCGTGCCCGACCAGCGTGACCGAGTCCACGCCGAACCATGCGGTGCTCACGGCGGGCGCCTTCACGCGCGCGGAATCGCGCGGCACGAACACGCCGCGCAATGACGGTGCCGCGTCGCTGTTGCCCACGCGATCGAAGTGCAAGGCTGCCGGTTGTCCTTCCCAGGCACTTGGCACCACACCACCGCGACGCGCCAACCGTACCGTGCCGTCACGCGCGATCGCTTCCACTTCGAAGCTTACCTCGTCCATGTGCGCGATGAACGCGACGGAGTCTCGATCGGGGCCGGCCGCCACGATCAGATTGCCGGCGCTGTCGACCACCGCGCGTGACTTCGCCCATGCCGGTAGTAAGGCGGTAATCGCCTCGCGCACGCGCCACTCGTGCCCCGGCACACCCGGCAGGTCGGCAATCGCGACGAATGTCTTCTCGAGCGCATCGTACGCATCGCGGCGCGGCGCGCGCGCCATCACCGTGGCCCGGGCCGTGTCGAGTGACGGCGCCAGCAACGTTGGTGTAGCAGTGAGGCCACCGGCGCGCGCGGCGTCCTGCAGCACCGTGCGGACATCGGCGGCCGCCACCGATTCTACCAGTGACCCGGCAAAGCGCACCGCGGGAGAGATCACGCGGACGCTGTCGAGCCCTGTGGAGACGATCACGCGGGCAATGGCCCGTTTGGACTGCCCGAGACGCGCGACTGCGATCATGCCGGAACCACCCGCTGCCTTGCCGTCATCGAACAGCGTGAGTGCATCGACACGCCCGGCGCGCGCCAGCACCGCAGCGAGTCCAACCCAACCGAAGCTGCGCTGCGACGACAGCACATAGATCGTTTCACCGGGCTGCGACGAGGCGGTGGCCGACGCGGTGGCCGACGCACCGGCGCTGGCCACGGCCGCGCAGCTGGCCCGCGCTCCGGCCGCGGGTCCCGCGGCATAGCCGGCATAGGTCCACACTGGTCGCCAAGCGACGACGGGGTCGAGCAATGAAATGCCCAGCGCCTCGGCCTGCGCCTTCGTGCTCGCGCCCACGTCGACCCAGAGCTGATCGACGCCCACTACGGTGGTGTCGCCGCGATGCTGTCGCGCAAAGTGCCCGTTGGCGATGGCAACCACACCGGTCACTTCGCCGCGCGCCGTGAGAATACGCAGCTGGTGGGCCTCGTGGAACTGATCCCACAGCGGATGCGCAGCCACGCCGGTGCGATGGAGACGGACGTAGCCTTGATCGGTGATGCCACTCACCACGAAGGCCGGCACGTCCATCGCGCAAGCGATCATGCGGCGCGGCGATCCGCTCCCCACGCGTTTCACGAGATTGCCCATGTTATCGCGCGTCCATCCCGGGAGCACGGGGCGCAACGCATCGAGAGCGTGCGCTTCACCGCTCGGCGGCGCGGCCAGTGTGATCCATCGCGCCACCGACTCAGCTATCGCGGCGTCGGCCGGTGGCGTGGACTGCGCAGTGAGTGGCGAACTGGCCGAGCAGCACGCGGCGGCCAGCAGGGCGAGATGTAGCGAACGATGCACGGAAGGACTCGGCGTGAGCGTGAACCGCGAAATGGGCGGGTCGGCAAGCATGGAGGCAAGTCTGCACCACGAAAAAGCCGGGTCGCTGTGTCAGCGCCCCGGCTCTTTCACCTACGGTTCACCGCGGTCGAAGTGACTCGACTTCAGTTGACCGGAGGCACTGGCGGTGCCGCGTCGGTCGTCTCACCACCACGACGCATGCGCGGCATCGGTCCCTGCGGGCCACCCTGTGGGTTAGGCTGACCCTGGCGACCCTGACGCAGGCCGCGCTGCGGACTACCACCCTGGCGCACGCCGCGCTGGCGCTTGGCGCCGACACGGCTACGCATCTGCTGGCGCATGTTGTCCACCTTGGTCTTCTGCACTGGCGTGAGCACCGCCCGCACATCCTGTTGGGTCTTGATCCGAGCGAGCATCTGATCGTTGCGCAAGCGGCTGAGCTTGTCGAGTGCGGCGCGGGCACCCGCGAGGCTGCCGTCGCCCTGCGTGGCATCGAGCAGATCGGCCTGTGCACGCATTCTGTCGGTCGCGTTCGACTTTGACGCGGGCGCGGCCTGTAACGCTTCGAGACGCTTCACCTGATCCTCAGTGAGCTCGAGCGGCGTACGAGCGCGCAGCAACATTGCCGCTGGATGTCCGGCACCACGACCACCGCGGGCACCGGGACCACCAACCCGCGAGCCCGGTCTGGACTGTGCATCGGCGGGACCAGTCGCACCGCGAGCAGGTGCCCCCGCACGGGGGCCCGGCGCAGGACGCGCGGCGGAACGTGGCGGTGGAGGCGTCTGCGCCACAAGCAGCGACGGCACGAGCGCGCTCATGGCGAGGACGAGCGCAAAGGAACGGGAATGTGAGCTTCGCATTTGATCTATCTCCAGTGTGGGCCGCGTTCGCCGAGACTGGCGCCCGCTTCACCCCATTGGACGATGCTGCAGATCCGATGTTAAGCCGATGTGCAACCCCACCCCATTTCCCGAGTCCGATCCAACGGGATGACCTACTATTGCGTCACGGGGTAGACGCTTCGTGCGCGACGGTGCACTCTCGTGTCTGCTCCACCATCTCCTATTTGTCGGCGTGACTGCCACGCCGAGCCCCGCCCCCGCCCCCGCCCCGACCACTCCGTGGGAAACTGGTTCGAATCCGTCACCACCCTGCTCTTCAAGTATCCTCCGCGCGTTTTCGCACGGGGCGATCTGGTCGTGGCACCGGTCGTGCCGGCACTGGTTGTCGGTGCGGCCGCAGCGATCGTCGTGCTCATCGTGATCGTCGCGTACGCCCGCGTGCGCACGCTGCGTCCGGCGGATCGCGCGATTCTCGCCACACTGCGCGCGGCGGCCGTGCTGTTGGTGATCGGGTGTCTCTTGCGACCGGGACTCGTGATTGCGTCGGCGGTACCGCAGCGCAACGTGCTGGCCGTGATCATGGACGATTCGCGCAGCATGCGCATTCGTGATGTGGGTGACAGCACACGCACGGCGGCGCTGCAGCGCACGTTCGCCGATACCGCGTCACTGTCGAAGCAGCTGGCCGAGAAGTTTGCGATCCGTCGCTTCCGCTTTGCGGCCGACGCGTCACCGATCATCGGCGCGGCAGCGCTCAAGTCGAACGGCACGCGCTCGGATCTCGCACAGGCGTTGAACGATGTACGTGAAGATTTGAACGGTATGCCGCTGGCCGGTGTGGTGATCGTCTCCGACGGTGCCGACAACGGCAGTGGCGCCCTCGATGATGCGCTGCTGGCCTTGCGCGCGCGTCGCGTGCCGGTCTTCACGGTGGGTGTGGGCACCGAGCGGTTCGAACGGGATGTTGCGATCGAACGTGTACAGGCGCCGCGTCGCACGTTGGCCGGTGCGTCGAGCGTCGTGGAAGCCGACGTGCGCATCCGCGGCGCCGGCCGTGATCCGGTGCAGATCACGGTGGAAGCCGATGGACGTGTCGTGGCGACTGAAGCCGCACGTGTAGGAGAGAAAGGTGATCTCACCACCGTGCGCTTCCGCATTCCGCCCCTCGATCCGGGTGTGCATCGCATCGCCGTGCGCGCCAAGGCATTGCCCACCGAAATCGTGACCGAAAACAACGAGTGGCAGACCAGCATTGAAGTGCGCGCCGGCCCCGATCGTATTCTGTATCTGGAGGGCGAACCGCGCCCTGAGTTCGCCTTCCTGCGTCGCGCCGTGGCCAACGACAGCGCCGTGCAGGTGGTCGGTCTCATGCGCAGCGCCGAACGGAAGTTTCTACGTCTTGGCGTGCGCGACAGTCTCGACCTGCTGGGCGGCTTCCCTACCAGTCGTGAAGAGCTGTTCGGCTATCGCGCGATCATTCTGGGTAGCATCGAAGCGTCGTTCTTCACCACCGAACAGCTGCGCATGCTGGCCGACTTTGTAAGCCTGCGCGGCGGCGGCCTGATGGTGTTGGGCGGACGCGCGTCGCTCTCGGAAGGGGGCTACGCGGGCACGCCACTGGCCGACGTGCTGCCTGTGACGATCTCCGCTGGCAGTATCAACATAGATGGTCCGGCCACGCCGGCGATGGTGCGGCCCACGCGCGCTGGTGAAGTACACGCCGCGTTGCAGCTGGGCACGACGCTGGCGTCGTCGCGCGCGCGCTGGGATTCGCTGCCGGCACTCACCACGGTGAATCGACTGGGCGCGCTGCGTGCTGGTGCCACGATGCTGCTGGCCGGCACGGCGGAGGGCGGGCGCAGCGATGTGCCCATTCTGTCGTGGCAGCGCTATGGACGCGGTATGAGCGCCGTGTTCGGCGTGCAGGACAGCTGGTTGTGGAAAATGGACACGGCGATTCCGGTGGAGGACGTCACGCATCAGACACTGTGGCGTCAGCTGGCACGCTGGATGGTGGAAGAAGCGCCGGCGCCGTTCGAGATCATGGCGTCGCCGTCGCGCGTTGCACCCGGCGAACCAGTGTCGTTGCGCGCTCGCGTAAGCACGCCGCTCTTTACCGC
>JBBQXC010000134.1:0-12763 GCA_038210005.1 Gemmatimonadales bacterium | reverse complement strand
ACGCTCCGGCTGCTCGGCGAACGGGTAGTGGCCACAGGCGTTGAACCGCGCGATTTCGGCATTCGGCATTTGCGCGGCGAGGATCTCGGGACCGCAGTCCCATGGGAAAATGGGGTCGTTTTCTCCCGCAATCACCAACGTTGGCATCTCGAGTGACGGGAGATGCGCCGTGACGTCGTAGTCGGGTGCAAGGGTGGCGAGTGCGTGATTGAATGCGGACGCGCGAAAGGCGATACGGCCGAAGAGGGCAGTCACCAGGGCGTCGGTCGGTGCGTGCAGATACAGCGGGAGCAGCGGTGCTATGCCCAGTGCGAGGGAATGATCATCCGGCGACGGCGCGGAGAGCCAGTCCATGATCGCGGCGAAGGATGCCGGAGACGCCACGCGACGGACGTTTTCGATGATCCGGTCGAGATGCCGATACGTCGCGCCCGTATTGCACAAGATCAGTCCCTTGACACGATCGGGATGGCGCCACGCGTACTCGAGCGCAAGGAACCCGCCATACGAATGACCGAAGAGCAGGATCTGTTCGGCGTCGAGGGCGATGCGAAGACGCTCGATGTCATCGGCGTACGTGGCGTGCGTGATCTGCGACCAGTCGTCCGGTACGGTTGCATGACCGTTGCCGCGCTGATCGAAGTAGACCAATCTTGCGTGCTGCGCGAACGGATCGAGCCAGGGGCGAAAGCTCGTGTGATCGAATCCCAGGCCGCCATGCAGCGTAATCAGCGGTACGCCCTCGCCAAGTATTGTGGCGTTCAGTTCACGGAGGATATCGGGGTTCTGGTTGCGATACGGCGGCACTACTGAATTGCCCGCCAGACGGCGCTCGCCACCGCCGCACGCGCGCTCACGCCGAACTTGCTGAAGATCGCCTCGACGTGTCGGCGGACCGTGTGCACACTCAACCCGAGACGCTCCGCGATCTCCTGATTTCCTGCGCCCATCGCGATTAGACGGCTCACTCCCCATTGCCGGGCGGTGAGAGCGTGTCGGAGGAGTGCTGCTGGGCACTCGGTTGGGATGTCCAACGTCTGAATGCGCAGCAGAGCGACAGGAGCATTCAGCGCGGACGCGCCATGACCAATTCCTGCGCCCGCTGCAAGGCCGTTGTACGGGTGCTGGCCGACCGGGCGCTTTGGCGACTGCTAAAGAGCGACTTCCCGCAGACAATCGAGGAACTGGCGGACTGAGCGTCCTTGGAGGGCCGGGTCGTCCCAGCGGCCTGACGTCCGACGCCGGCAATCCGCTTGCCGCCAGAGCGGAATCACTCACGACAGCGAGCAGCAATCGCCAATCGTGACGCCGCGGGTCGGCAGGACAGGCGATGACGCAGGTGACGGGTAGTCGAACCGATGGCGAGACGCATGGCACTAATCCGCGTGAGAGCGGGCCGGATACGCGGCGTGAGGGCATATCGCGGATTACCGGATCGCGCCCCGCGTGAACCGGGCCGCGCCCCCCCGCAACCCACCCCTGGCGTTGCATCGACTAGCATTAACAGCTATGACTGACGCTGTATCATACCGCGTTGCCGCCGACCGCCTTACCCACGAGATCTCCCGTCGCCGGACCTTTGCGATCATCTCGCACCCCGACGCCGGCAAGACCACGCTGACCGAAAAGCTGCTCCTCTACGGTGGCGCGATCCACCTGGCCGGTTCGGTGAAGGCGCGCCGGGCCACCCGGCATGCGACCTCCGACTGGATGAAACTGGAGCAGGAGCGCGGTATCTCGGTGACCAGCTCCGTGTTGCAGTTCGAGTACATGGGCTATCAGCTCAACTTGCTGGACACACCGGGGCACGAAGACTTCTCGGAAGACACGTATCGCACGCTGGTCGCGGCCGACTGCGCCATCATGCTGCTCGACAACCGTCGCGGTGTGGAAGAGCGTACGCGGCAACTGTTCGAAGTGTGCAAGCGGCGTCGTACGCCGATTTTTACGTTGGTGAACAAGTGCGACCGTCACGGCGAAGATCCACTCAAGCTTCTGCAGGACGTCGAGTCGGATCTCGGCATCGACTGCTTCGCCGCCACGTGGCCGGTGTTCGACAACGACATTTTCGTGGGCGTATACGATCGCCTGAAGCGCGAAGTGCACCTGTTCGAGCGCAGCGGTGATCGCGGCGCCACACGGGCCGACGACACGATCGTGAGCATCGACGACGTGGCGCTCATCGAGGCGATGGGCGAGAGCGCATTCGATCGGCTCATGACCGATATCGATCTGCTCGATGCTGCCGGCCACACGTATGATCACGATCGGGTGATCGACGGTTCCCTCACGCCGGTCTTCTTCGGCTCCGCGCTCACCAACTTCGGCATCGAGCCGTTTCTTCGTGAGTTTCTCGAGTTGGCGCCGGCGCCGGGACCGCGCGAAACGAACATCGGCTTCGTCGAGCCGGAACGCACCGATTTCACGGGCTTCGTGTTCAAGATCCAGGCGAACATGGATCCGAAGCACCGCGACCGCGTCGCGTTCGTGCGCATCGTGTCCGGGCACTTCCTCGCTAACATGCAGGTGCTTCATCAGCGCAGCGGAAAGCCGATCCGGTTGGCCGCGCCGCAGCAGTTCATGGCGCGCGATCGCGTCAGCATCGAGGAGGCGTGGCCCGGTGACGTGATCGGGATCATGGACCGCGGCAACCTGCGCATCGGCGACACCCTGGGCGGCGACGGGACGCTCGAGTTTCAGGGCATTCCGCGTTTCCCACCCGAACATTTCGCTCGCGCGATTCCGGCCGATCCGCTCAAGCGCAAGCAGTTCGACAGCGGCCTGCGTCAACTCACGGAAGAGGGAGCGGCGCAGGTGTTCTTCGCCGAGACCTCCGCGGGCTCACAGCCCATCGTGGGCGCCGTGGGTCAGCTGCAGTTCGACGTGATGGCATTCCGTCTCGAGCACGAGTACGCCGCGCCGTGCAAGTTCGAGAAGATGACGTATCGTTGGCCGCGCTGGGTCACTGGTCCGAAGGCCGACGTGGAGCGTGTGGCCACGGGGCAGGGGCGCCTCAAGCTGTTCGACCATAAGGGACATGTGGTCGTGCTCTTCTCCGACGCGTGGGCACTCCGTCGAGCCCTGCAGCACGAGACGAGTGTGGTGTTCCACGAAACTGCCCCCTGACCACGGTTGCGCGCGGAGTGATGTCCGGCCGGTAGTTGATTGGTGGCGAACGTGTAGTCGACCAACGGAAGTACCGCTTCGGATCTCTCAGCGAAGGTGGCCATCATCGCTGCAGGCATCGAAGCAGTACTTCCGTTCGTCGTTCACACGTTCCTCACCAATCAACTTCAGGTCGGAATGGACTCCGTGGCCACCGTGGCCACCGGGAGCACCTCGATCTGACGCCCCACGTGGCCGATCACGAACCCGCCGTCTTCCGACGAGGTGAAGTAGATCCGCAAGCACGTGAGCGGGTTCGCACCCTTGCGCAGCTGGTCGGCGCATTCGATCTCGCGCTCGCCATCGCGGAAGATGTACGGCGTCTTGCGACTCCCGTCGGACGGTCCCGGCGAGAAATCCACGCCGAGGTCGGTGAAGACGTCGCCCAGCGGCCGACCCAGTGCGCGGTCCTGACGGCGACGGCCGACTTCGCCGAGGGCCTTCAGGTACGACCACGCGGTATCGGGGTCAGGGAACGACGACTCGCGGGCCGCGGTGAACGCCGACGGCAGCAGGCGCAGCGCATCGGAGTACAGCGCCTGTGCGCGCTCGACCGCTTCGAGCACCGACTGCGGGGCGTCGCTGGCCGGCTTGGAGATCGGCTGGCGTTCCTTGTGGGCGGCCAGCGTCGTGCGGAGGGCACGGGCCGACGCGCGCTCCGTCTCCAGCAACTCACGGGCCTCAACCAAGCGTTCGCGGGTGCGGGAGAGCTCACCCTCGGCAGCACGGACTGCGTCTTCGTACTGCCGGACCAGCGAGATCAGCTGACCCTTGTCCATTTCCACGCCCGACTCGGCGGCGGCGAGCGCCTCCGCGGCATCAGGGCGCTTGCCATACGAGGACGCCCGCTGGTCGCGAAGCGTGTCGACGATGGCCGGGTCGGAGAACGGACGCTGCACCGACACTTCGGCCAAGCGCTGCACCAATCGTCGACGTTCGCCGGGAAGCGCCAGCGCGCGAGCCAGAACCAGCGGGTGCTGGAACGGATCGGACTCGAGCGTGAAGCCGGGCAGATAGGCGCGGGCCGAACCGAGGAACACACTTCGCGCATGTCCGCCCACCGCATCGGAGAGGGCAAAGGTGTCGGAGTGGCGCAGCATGAAACAGAGGCCCAGTCCGAACATCTCTGTCGCGAACTGCTCGGGCGGCAGCACGTATCCACCGTCGGGCAGTTCGGTAAGGAGTAGCACCGGCATCGTCCGCGCCGGATCGCACAGCACGAAGCGCACGAACGCGTCGAGCGTGCCGGCCTCGAGCTGCGTCGGGACGCGCTGCAGCGGCCCGTCGTTCGACACGAGCGTGAACTGCGTGTCGAGTTCGGAGAGCAGCCGGGGCGGTCGCACTGGTGGCGGCGCACCGTTGCTGAGGCCTCCATCGGTGCCGACGCGAATGTTCACCTGACGGTGCACCGCGCCGCTCGCGTTGGTCGTCACCACGTACGTGACGTGCGTGGACCACTGCAGCGAACGATCGAGCGGATCGGGCGCGTGCACCACGATGTCGGCCAGCGCCGATCCGCCGTCGCGGTATGGTGCCCAGCGCAGGATACGTCCACCATCAAGCGTGTGATTGGATGGAGTGTCCCAGCTCAACTGCTGGCCCTGATCGAGCCCGAGCCACGCTACGCACGCGGCGAGGAACGCAGAGTCGGCGTCTGTCGCCGAAGAACGCGGCGTCAGATCAAAGTGTAGCGCAAGTCGTGGTTGCACGGTCGTCATGATTGACATTTTTCCTTTGCACTTCCGAGAATCGGAGTGCAATGCCAGACTTTCGCGCTATGCGAATTTTACTTCAGCGTGTCGGCAGGGCCGAAGTACGTATCCGCGCGGACGATCTCGAGGTGGAACCGAGAGTATCCGGGCGCATCCAATCTGGTTATCTGCTCTTGGTGGGATTTACGCACACGGACACCGAGGCGGAACTCCGATGGATGGCCGACAAGATCGTTGGCCTTCGGTTGTTCGCAGACACCAACGGGAAACTTAATCACGATATCACCGCGTGCGCAGGTGCGCTCTTGGTCGTATCGCAGTTCACGCTGTACGCCGATGTCAGCAAGGGAAAGCGCCCAAGCTTTATCGACGCCGCCCGACCGGAAACCGCCATCCCTCTATATAACCAATTCGTGATGCTTTTGCGCCAACACGAGTTGGTTGTCGAAGCCGGCGAGTTCGGCGCCACGATGGACGTCGAACTGGTGAACGACGGCCCCGTCACGATCTGGCTCGAGCGAGAAGCCGCGAGCGTCGGCCGCTGAGCATGCTTCGAGCGAACACTCGTGACCTCGGTCACACGAGCGGCAGCTGCATGTTCTCATGGGGCACTTGCCATGCCACAGCGTGTCACGATGCAACATTCCAGGGCGGTATTGTCGTCAGGACACGCCGTTCACACGGGTCAGCACCTGCTCGAGATCCGCTACAATGTCCGCGATGTGCTCAAGACCAACGCTAACCCGAATCAATCCATCGGAAATTCCGACCGACGCACGTTCCTCCGGGGTCAACTTCGAATGCGTCGTTGATGCCGGGTGCGTCACGATGGTCCGGGTGTCGCCGAGGTTCGCTGAGTGCGACACCATCCGGACCGCGTCGAGAAACCGCCGGCCGGCCTCGAGGCCGCCCCTCACCTCCAACACCACGATGCCACCGCCCTGAGACATTTGCGCGCGGGCTAAGTCGTGCTGAGGGTGTGATGGGAGGAACGGATAGCGCACCGCCGTCAACGCCGGATGTCCCTCGAAGTGCTGCGCCAGCGCGAGCGCGTTGGAACAGTGGCGATCCATGCGAACGGCCAACGTCTCCAGGGACTTCGACAGAAGCCAAGCGTTGAAGGCACTCATCGCCGGACCGGTGTGACGCGCGAAGAAGCGGCAATCGGCGATGTATGACGCGTCGCCGACAATCGCGCCGCCAAGCGCACGTCCCTGTCCGTCGATGTACTTGGTGGCCGAATGAATCACGACGTTCGCACCGAGCGCGAGCGGCCGCTGCAGGTACGGCGTGGCAAAGCAGTTGTCGACCACGAGCGGAATACCCCGCGTCGCCGCGAAGTCGCCAAGCCACCGCAGATCGAGCAATTCGAGGCCGGGGTTCGACGGCGTCTCGATGAAGATCAACTTCGTGGTGGGACGTACCAGTCGCTCCCACGACGTCGGATCGGACGCGTCCGCGTAGTCGGATGCGACGCCCCATTTGGGCAGTATGCGCGTGAAGATCTGGTGCGTCGAACCAAAGAGCGCACGCGAGGCCAGCACGTGATCCCCCGACGAGACGCGAGCCGCGATCGCCGTAAACACGGCCGACATTCCCGACGAAGTGGCGATGCCGTCTTCGCCGCCCTCGAGGAGACACAGCTTGCGCACGAACTCGTCCGTGTTCGGATTCGCGTAGCGACTGTAGACGTTCCCCGCGACCTCCTCCGTGAACAGCGCGCGCGCATGCTCCGCATCGTCGAATCGAAAGCTCGACGTCAGGTACAGCGGTACCGAGTGCTCCCTTTCGGCGGAGATCGGCGTCTGCGTACGGATGGCGAGCGTTTCGAAATGGGCCTGTTCGTCGGACATACGCGTGTGGGATGCGAGGAGAATTGTTATCGTCTAAACTTACTCGCATGGCTGCTTCCGTTCCTCCCGTGTCCGCTCCGGGAACCCGTCCCCGAGTGATTCTCGCGTCCCAGTCTCCGCGTCGCCGGGAGTTGCTCGCGCTGATCGGGATCGCCCACGAGGTGCATCCTGCCGATGTGGACGAATCGGTGCATCCCGACGAGGCCGCCGTGCCGCATTGCGAACGCCTCGCACGGGACAAGGCGCACACGCTGGCAGTGCAGCATCCGCATGCGGTCGTCATCGGCTCGGATACAATCGTCGTGATCGACGGCGACATTCTGGGCAAGCCTGGCGACCGGTCGGAGGCTATTGCGATGATCACGCGCCTGAGTGGACGAACGCACACCGTGTTCACGGCCGTGGCCGTCGCCCATGGCGGCGTGACGCTGTCCGCCGTCGAGTCGGTGTCGGTGACCTTCCGCCCCCTCGATGCGGCGCAGATCGCGGCGTACGTGGACACCGGTGAACCAATGGACAAAGCTGGTGCCTACGGCATACAGGGGTTCGGCGCGACGAATGTGGAACGCATCGACGGCGACTATTTCGCGGTGATGGGATTGCCGCTGGGGCGCATGGTCGGACTGCTGCGCGATCTGGGATTCAGCTATGCGTTCGGACCGCTCACGGTCGCCGATAGCGCTCTTGCCAGCGCGTGAGCATCGCACGTACGTCATCCACCGAAATGCGCCCCATGCGGTCGTCGCGATAGGTCAGGTCGAGGGGATAGTTCTCGCCGGGATCGCCGTATGCATCGATCATCAGATCGCGGGAGAAGTCGTACGGTCCGACGCGTTTCGGGTTGGTGTACCCGAGCAGCGAGATCACCGGCGTGCGCAACGCGACGGCGAGGTGCAGCGGACCGGTATCTGGTGAGAGCGCCACCGCTGCACCGTCGAGGATCGCGGCGAGCCGACGCAGACCACTGCCCAACGCCGAGTGTGCCATCGGCGCATCGCGCACAATGATCGCCTCGGCCGCCACCTCGCGCGGGGAGCGTCCACCGACGAGCACCGGCTGGAGTCCGAAGTCGTTCCAGAGGATGTGGCACACGGCCGCCCATCGTTCGGGCATCCAGTCTTTCGCGCCTTTGCTGGTCGCCACCACGATCGGCGCGATCGGACGATCGAACTGCGCATGGAAGTCGCGCTGCCAGGCCCTCTCGTCGTCGTTCCACGGTCCCAGCGTCCACTCCGGGGCGCCATGCGGTACGCCGAGCGCATCGAGAAACTCGAAGTATTGATCCTGCACGTGCTGTCCGACGTGTGGTGCAATGCGATGCGTCGTGAACAGCCAGTTCGCGTCGCGCGCGCGCTCGCGGTCGAACCCCAGCTTCAACGGTGCATGCGTGAAGCCGGTGATGAGGCCGGCCTTGAAATACACCTGCAACCCGAGCACGACGTCGAACCGACGCGATGCGAGTTCGCGACGGGTGTCGAGAAATGCCTGCCAGCCCTTCGAGCGATCGAACAACACGATGTCGTCAACCAGTGGGTGGCCGCGCACCAGGGTGGCCGGTCCCGGCTGCAGCACCCACGTGATCCGCGATGCCGGCACATGCGCCTTGATGGCGTGAATGATCGGCATCACGTGCACGGCATCGCCGACCGCACTCATCATCACGATACCGACGCGATCGAGGGTAAAGGGCGGCAGGGGCGGGGTCGTGGTCGCCGCGGGCACGCTAGCGTTCCTCGGAGTGGGAAGCCGGCGTCAGTTCGGCGGTCACAGCATCGCTGAACGCCGCGATTCTCGCGTCGGTCACGTCGCAGCCGAAGTGCGTGCGCCATTTGCGCACCGACCGCGTGAGGCGAGCAACATTCGCACGCATGGTCGCGCCGGGTGCGCGGTTCGCGTCCCAACGTACGACGTCCACGTCGATGATCAACGCTTCAATGTCCTCGGACGTGGGGCGCAGCAGAACGTTCTTCACGTTGAGATCGGGATGGATCACCCCGTGGCGGGCCAACTGTATCAGCAGCCGCTGCGTGGCCGACCACGCAGCGTCGCAATCCACGAACGGTGCGAGTCCGGCGAGCACCATGCCAAGATCGGCGGCGTCGGCCACATAGCGGGTCACGACATCGACATGACAGAGCCCGAACGCCGCCGGATAGCGCGCGAAGCCGAGCACCTCGGTGGTTGGAATGCCGGCCGCACGCAGCGCGGTCGAACGCTCCATTTCCAGAGGCGCGCGCGTGGGGCGACGAAAACGGTCGGCCGTCAGCGGCGCCAAGACGCCGCCGTGCCAGCCGTGTCGTACGACCACGGCAATGCCGCACAGGGGGAGTGTGGCCACATACACCGGCGCACGCCCGCGCATGGCGCGCGGCTGCGGCTGGTCGGCGGCCCAGTCGTACAACGTGTCGTGTTCGCGCACGATCGCGGCCAGATCGTCGAGCACCACCGGCGTGCCGGTGACATCGGCCGTGCCCACGGCGCGGGTCAGCGGCGCCGCCATCACGACGCGGTCCATGTGGCCGTCACCTGCCACACGTCCTGCGGTGCGCCATGCTGGCGAGCCACCGCGAGCTCCGGGCGGGGCGCGCAGGCGTCGGGGTCGGCGAGTTCGGCGCGCATCGCGTCGCTCACGAGAATCTCTCCGCCCCCGGCCAGACTGCACAGACGGTTCGCGACATTCACCGTGTCGCCGATGAGCGTGAACTCGAGACGACGCGGTGATCCGATATTGCCCACGAACGCGTCGCCGGTATGAATGCCGATGCCGACACTGAGCACTGGCCGTCCTTCGGACGCCCAGCGCGCGTTCAGTGATTCCAGCGCGTGCTGCATGTCGAGGGCGGCCGCCACGGCGCGCGCGGCGTCATGCGCTCCGGCTTCCGGCACGCCCCAATACGCCATGATCGCATCGCCGATGAACTTGTCGAGCGCGCCCTCGTGCCGAAATACGCAGTCGACCATCGCGCCGAAATATTCGTTCAGCTGGTCGGCCATCTGCGTGGGTGGCAACGATTCGGCGATCGTCGTAAAACCGCGGATGTCGCTGAACAGCACCACGACGTGCTGGCGCGATCCGCCTGGTGTCACCCGGTCGGTGCTGTCGGCAATACGCAGCGCTATCTGGGGCGCGAAGTAGCGCTCGAAGTTCGCGCGCACGCGGGCCGCCTGTTGCAACCGTGCCGTTGAGGCTTCGCGTTCTACGGCAGCGGATGCGATGCCGGCGAAGGCTACCAGGAACGCGAGATCTCCATCGGTGAACACATCCGTTTCACGCAGATGGTCCACGTACAACACGCCGAGCGTCGTCTGCTGTTCTCCGATGAGTGGCGCGGCCATTGCCGATTGCACGGCCTGTTGCAACACCGACGCTCCTGCCGTGCGTGCATCCGCTCCCGCGTCGTTGGTGAGCAGCGCGACCTGTCGTTCGGCCACACCATTGGCGATGGCCCGTGGCACCGGACGCGGGATGCTGCCGCGGCGGTCGCGCGAGACCCGGGTCTGCAGCTGTCCGTCCGCATCGCGGAGGAGAATCGCCACGCGGTCGGCGTCGAAGCTGCGAAACAGGTCGCCGGCCAGCGCCTCGAGCAGCGCATCGAGATCGGTGGAGCCACCGAGATGTTGCGCGATACCAATCAACTGCGCGAGTCGCGCGGTGGCCTCGGCGTGTCCGGCGGTGACATGCGCTACGTCGGCCAAGGACTGCTCACGCGAGGGAACGCGCCGCTCGAACAACACCGTCGCACTGCCATCGAACGGCGGGGTGGGCGAAGCGGATGGTGACGCCGAAGGCGATGCCAACGGCGATGGCAACGGCGATGGCAGAAGCGGTGCAACGTGCGCGTTGGTGACGTCCTCGAGCAGCAACGTGAACGCGACGGTGCCGAAGGCGAGCGTGTCGCCGGGCACGACCGTCGCGCGCTGGACGCGAGCGCCGTTCACCCACGTGCCGTTGCGCGACTCGAGATCCTGCACGTCAAGCGTACCCGACCCGGTCACGCGCAGTTCGGCATGACGGCGCGACACCGCCGGATCGAGAATCGGCAGCGTGCACTTCAACTCACGCCCAGCGATGAAGCCGGTACGTCCGGTGAGCGGGAAGCGCCGGTCTCCCGCCGCCGAGACGAGCACGAGCGTCATGCGTGCTTACGTGGCCGCGCGAGCGCGGCCAATGGCGGTGAGCAGCGCACGCGCCTTGTTCTCCGTTTCGGCCCATTCACTTTCCGCGACGGAATCGTGCACGATACCGGCGCCGGCTTGCACCGATGCCACACCGTCGGCGATCACGCAGGTACGGATCGTGATGGCCAGATCCATGCGGGTGTCGCCAGCACCGATGAAGCCGATCGCGCCAGCGTATGCCCCACGGCGTTCCGGCTCGAGTTCGTCGATGATCTCCATGGCGCGCACCTTCGGGGCTCCCGTCATCGTGCCGGCCGGGAACACGGCGCGGAAGGCATCGAGCGCGCTCGACTCGTCGGCCAGCTCGCCTTCCACCTGACTCACGATGTGAAACACGTGCGAGTAGCGCTCGACCGTCATGAGGTCGGTCACGCGCACGGTACCGTAGCGCGCGAGCCGACCCACATCGTTACGGCCCAGATCGACCAACATCACGTGCTCGGCCCGCTCCTTCTCATCGGCCAGCAATTCGGCGGCCAGTGCGGCGTCTTCCTCGGCCGTCTTCCCACGCGGCCGGGTGCCGGCGATCGGACGCACCGTGAGACGACCGTCGGCCACACGCACCAACAGCTCCGGCGAACTGCCCACGAGCTCCATGCCGTCGAGCATGAGATGATACATGTACGGCGACGGATTGAGTGCACGCAACGCGCGATACAGGGTGGTCGTGTCGAAGTCGAGCGGCACCGACATGCGACGGGCGAGCAAAGCCTGAAAGACATCACCCGACAGGATGTACTCCTTGATGCGCCCGACATCGCGGATGAAATCTTCGCGCGCGTAGTTCGACTGTGGGACGGCGGCCGGTGCCGACTCGTTGAGCGTGAGCGGCGGGAGCACGTCCGGCCCCTGCAAGCGCGCGATGGTATCGGTGAGCGTATGCACGGCCTCCGCATGCAGCGTATCGAGCGCCTCGTCGGACACACCGGCCGGCACCGGCACCGAGACGATCACACGGGCCTGTCCGCGCCAGTTGTCGATGACCACGAGCGCCTTCGTGAAGACGAAGCAGGCGTCGGGATAGCTCAACGCACGCGGCGGGGCGTGCGGGAGCTTCTCGATATGCCGTACCACGTCGTACGCGAAGAAGCCGATCGCGCCGCTCCACAACGCACCCAGCTCCGGCGCCGGCACCGGGCGCATGTCGCGCACGATGTCTCGCAGATCGGCGATGGGGTCGGCCGGCGTGCGTGCACCGTGCCAACCTTGCGCCTCGTCCCAATCTTCGACGACCGCATCGCGCAGACGCCAGGCACCACGCGGTTCGGTGCCGAGGTACGTATAGCGCGCCCACGACTCACCGCCGGCCGGAGCTGACTCGAGCAGAAAGGCGAATGGTCCACGGCGCAATTTGGCGAAGGCCGAGACGGGTGTGCACAAGTCGAGCAGGCAGTCGCTCCACACGGGGACGAGGCCACCGGTGGTACGGCACTGCGCGGCACGAGCGCGGAAATCAGCGAGAGCAGTCATCACGGGGAAGTTCGCCGCCGCGCTCGCTGCGGGGCAAGCGACCGGGTAGCATTGGTTATGAATCCTTCGAGTGTAGCGCGACCGGCCCTCCCAATGGCCGACGTCCGGATCGCGGTTGGCGTGGTGGATGTTGTCGTCCTCGCACCCGCCCCGACCGGCCGCCGCGATCGCTGGCGGGTGTTGACCCTTCGTCGGGCGGCCGGCGCGCGTTGTACGGGCGCTTGGGAGGTCGTGCATGGCCGTATCGAGCCGGGTGAGCTGCCGGCAGCGGCGGCGCGCCGCGAAGTGTTCGAGGAGACCGGTATGGTCGTCCAGCGCCTGTACGCCATCGCGGTCAATCCGTTTTTTCTCCCACGGCCCAACACGATCCAGATGGCCGTGGTG
>JBBQXC010000133.1:0-12997 GCA_038210005.1 Gemmatimonadales bacterium | reverse complement strand
AGTAGCGTGAGCAGTGTCAACAGGCAGGTGGCGGCGACCCAGAGCCACGAGTAGCGAACGCCAAAATTATTGGTATTACGCAGCAATGTTGATGCCTCGGGCTCTGGGCCGCCGCAATCGAGTGGGACTGCCGGGCCGGTGAATATCTGCGTGGCGAGGTGCGAAAAGGAGCGGCGTCCCAGCGCGATGAGCAGGCCTCTCGTTCTCCATGACACCGTGCCGGGACATTTTCTTCCCTGCCAACTGCACCATCCCGGCACGCAGACGTTGCGTCGTCATCGCCTATCACGCAAAGCCATGCTGTCGCTCCGCGCGACAGTATCGGCCGTGGCGACCCGTTGTCTCCGAGGTGGCCGACGCGTGCATGGCGTGTGGAGTCGTGCACCGCGGGTTCGCCCGCATCAGGCCACTACGGAACCCGCCTGGGCGACCTGCTCGGCCAGCGTGCCACGCTGCACGCGCCGATGGGAGCCGTGCCACACCACCGCTCCGTCCCGGAAGACGAAAGCCTGGGGCGATTCGTGGCGGATGCCCAGCGTGGACTCGATCTCGTTCGACAGTAGTCGCTGCGCAAGCACGTCCACCACAAATACAGGCAGGTGAGGATGCTGTGTGCTGAAGGCCGTGATCTCGTCGAGCGCCATCGACGAGAGGCTGCAGGTGGGGCTGTGCTTGTACAGCACCGCAATGGGGGTGGCGCCAAAGCGCGACTCCCAAGCGGTGCGTACCTCGGCGGGGGAACGAATAATTGGCACTGAAGACCCGGGCTGGCCGTTGGAGGAGGGTTACTTTTCGGAGGCTTCGAGCCGAATGGTGATCGTCACATCGCCACCGACAACGGCCGTCTCGCTCCATGAGCCGGTGCCCACGGCGAAATCCCGGCGGTCGATTGTCAGGCCGGCCTCGAAGGACGCAACGCGCTTGGCTCCGCCCATCATCTCCTGCATCATCGGCGCAATTTCCTGCACGCCGAGCAGCGTGATCGGCATGTCGACGCGCTTGGTCACGCCTTTGATCGTGAGATCACCGGTCGCCACTGCATGCGTGGCATCGATCGCGCGCACCGAGGTGCTGCGGAAGGTGATGGCGCTGTGCGTGGCGGCGTTAAAAAAGTCGGCCGACCGAACGTGCTCATCGCGCTTGGTGTTGCTCGTGTTTACACTGGCCACGTCGATGCTGGCCTGCACGGTGCTCTTGGCCGGATTGGCGCGATCCCAGTTGAGATCCACCGTGAAGTCGCTGAACTGGCCGTCAACGGGCGTAAAAAAGTGGCGCACAGAAAAGCCCACGCGGGTATGACTGCCGTCGACCGTCCAGTCGGCCCGTTCGGACACGGGCGAGACGACGAGCGCGAGGGCAGAAGCGGCGGCGAGGGAGAGTTTGGCGAGCGCGAACATGTGAGGACTCCGGCGAGACGTGTGATCGAGAGCGAGCGCGGCGAGTCCCGCGCAACACCGTGACCTAGTCCGCGGCCACCCGCAGCGTTCCCGATCCGTTTCGCGGCTGGTTCACGACGGTCAGTCAGCGACCGTCGGTTGCCAGCCGGTGCGCCTTGCGTCCCGCGTATGTGTTCACGTGCGGTGCGTCCGCGTGATCGAGCAACAACAGCGCCGTATCGATCGCCCGCGCCGCCAGATCGTGTGAGGCCTCGCGTAGTGCGTCGCTCGCCTGCACGAATCGCACGTTGGCTTCCATGTCTTCCGCACTCCACCCGCGGGAGTGCGCGATGTACGGGAAGATCGGAAACACGAAGCCGAGCTCCGCGAAAAACCCGAGCAGGTGTCCATCCACCTGCTGCACGTTGTCCTGGCCGCCGGTGATGATGAACGCCGCCACCTTGTTGTGAATGAGCACGCGATCGGCAATGGTGATCTGGTTCTGCACGCAGTTGAGACGCTCGGCGAACTTGTAGTACAGCGCCGACGCGTTGCCCCAGCGGATAGGTAGCCTTCGCAGTGTCGGAACTGCAGGTCGCGCAGCGTGAGCAGTGATGTTTGCGCGCCGAGGCCTGCGGCGTGCGTGAGCGCGTGCGCGAGCAACGTGTCCGAGGTGGACACACGCGGATACGCCGGGTCCATCACGGTGGTAGACAGGCCGAGCACGCGCGGTGGACCGGGTGCGCGCACGACGTCGCGGGCCAATGGGTGCGGTGCGTGCGGCGCACTGCGCTCGGTCACGTCCGCGAGGTTCACCTCTACTCGTCCATCGCGGACGCGCGCGGCGAGTCGCGGCACCGTATCCTCCTCGTAGCCGGGTTCACCGCGACCTGTGCACCGGTGGTACTTCCAGTGGTGCCACGGACAGGTGATGTACTCACCGTGCAAGGCGCCCGCGTCGAGCGGGCCACCGGCGTGCGAGCAGATACCATCGATGACGCCGGGCACACCATCGCGCAGCGTGACCGCCAGTCGGCGGGTGCCAAGCGACACCGCGTGCACGAGGCCATCGGCAAAGTTCGAGGCGTCACCGAGGTCGTGCCAGCTCGAGTCGAGCGTATAATCGCGATCCGTCATGCATTCTCCACGTTGGCGGCCAACATGGTGCGCGTCATGTCGAGGCACAAGCGTGCGTGACCGGGGAACTGACGAAGTCGTCGCGGACTACTGTTGGCGGGACGGCATGATCATCCCTCGTCGCCTCTGTCCTGCGTCCGCGGATACCATGACCAACCGTGACCTCGTGCTGGCGTCATTTCGCACTGCGCTCGTCGTGGGCACGATCCTGACGCTACTGAATCAGTGGGAACTCATTCAATCGGGATCGCTCGATCGTGCCTTCGCCGTGAAGGCACTGTTGAACTGTCTGGTGCCCTTCTCGGTCTCACTGTACTCGCGTTGGAGTACCGTGCGCCGTCCTGCACCCACACCGTCCGCACGCTCGTGACCAGACCGACGCCTCAACGCCTCACGCCGTGTTCGTCCATGGAAGCCGGTCGTGCGGGTCTGCGGGAACATCCGGTCAGGAATGTGCTGATTGGCGTGTTCGTCGCCCAGGCACGTCGGGACGTCGCGAACCATCGGGCACACTTCTGAGCGGGGTGCCCATCGGCGTGAGCGGCGTGATACGAATGATCGCTGCCGGACGTGTGCGCCTCGCCAACGTGCGGGCGGCACGCGTGTTGTGATCGGGCGCCGCCCTTTGCAGGAGGTGCTACTCCACATTGCCATGAACGCGAACGACGCAGTGCGACGTCTACCGTCCGGCGCTCGACGACGACTTGGCGTGAACCACGCGTGGCCGTCGTCCAGTCGCCACGATCACATGCGATCGAAGGTCGGCCGAGTGCTCACTGACGACCAGTTGTTGTTTGCCGCTGCCACGTGTTCGTCGATTTTTTCCCGGAACATGCCGGCGGCGTCCGCATTGACGTTGAGGTACAGCTTGCCCTCGTGGATGGTGAACTGCGTGGGATCGATGTCGAGCTTCTTGTCGATGGCCACGCCCATCGCACAATAGCCGCCGAACTGCGGCTCGTACGCCGACGGGTTGGCGAGGAACGTGTCCCGGTGCTCGGCACTGGCGAAGCGATAGGTCGCTCCCCCGTGCTCAGCTGTAAACTCGGCGGAGCCAGGAACGGCGGACGCCTGCACGAAGTAGGCGACCGGATCGTAGCCGTGGAGCATGACGCCGTCCGCGTTGACGTTCAATGCGGTGGCGCCGACCGCAGGCGCTGCGGCGTTCACGACGGCCGCGGCCGACGAGGTGTCGGACGCTGCCTCCGGCTGGCACGCAAACAAGGCGGGCGCGAACGCCAAGGCGAGCATGACGGTGGCGCGACGACGAAAAAATGGTGGCAGCATGAGCGAGGTCTCCACGTGGGGAAATGGCAAGTCATCGGGAATCGATGACGTACCAGCGCTAGTCCGTTGTGCGACGGGGAGTTCCCGAGAGTGCGCATCGGCCTTTCACGTTGTCTTTCTCGGCTGTAACTGCGGTGGTTTCGCGCCACGTGTGGCCGGTGGCCGTGTGATGAGATGAGGCACGAATCGGCAGGGTCGGGCAGCGTCCTACAGCGCACGGCCTTCGTCCTGCCGGGTGGGGGCAGTCTGGCCTGCGTGCAGGTCGGCATGCTCCGTGCACTGCACGATGGCGGTGTGACACCCGACCTTGTCGTCGGCGCTTCCGCCGGTGCGATCAATGCCGTGGCGTACGCCGCTGATCCCACCAGCGACGGACTGGCTCGTCTAGCCGAGCAGTGGACCGCCGTAGCGCGCGGACGAGGACTGCGCCCCAGCTGGATCCGGTGGTTGCGGCTGGCCTCCGGACGTGCCGCGTCGCTCGCCGATCCGGGCCCGCTCGAGTCGCTCTTGCGGGCGCAGTTGCCAGTCGCCGTGCTCGAGGCGACTCGCATTCCCTGCCTGGTGCTGGCGACCGATCAGCTCACAGGCGCTGCGTGCGAGCTGACCGCTGGTGATGCGGTGGACGCCTGCCTCGCGAGCGCGGCGGTGCCGGCGGTGTTCCCCCCGAGGCAGATCGCGAAACGAAACCTGATCGACGGTGCGCTCGGATCTGGAGCGGGGCTCGAGGTTGCGGTGCGCGCTGGCGCCACACGATTGATTCTGCTTCCCGTTGGCCATCCCTGCGCGATTCGCGTACCTCCGGTCGGTCCGCTGCAGAGCGCAATGCACGCCTTTTCGCTGTTGCTCGCACGTCAGGTCGCGAGTGAAGTGTGGTCGGTCTCGCGTCGGCATACGCTGCGCATCGTCCCACCGCTCTGCCCCTTGAGCACTCAGCCGCGGATTTCACCGCCACGTCTACGTTGATGGCGCGCGCGTATCGGCAAACGATGGCCTGGCTGGCCGCGGGCGGGCTTGAGCACGAGCCGGAGGCCGTGGCCCTGTCGCTCCAGCCGCACGTGCACGATGCGGACGGTGCCGGACACCCGCTCCCCCGCTGATTCCGACGCGGCGAACTGGGGAAGAACCGATGCGTGAGCGGTGTCTGTGGGGAGAGGCACAAGTAAATCGCTCGCTCACGTCCGAGGCCAAGCATGCTACATGAAGATGAGGAGGCGTTAGAGACGCTGCTCGCCGCCGTCCGCCGCCGCCATCCGCCTCGGCGCCCCGTCGGACGCGTCGCGCTGGCCCTGCTCGGCGTGCTGCTCGGCAGTTGCATCGAGTCCGCCCCAACGGTGAGTGATACTGCGCAGTCCTGTCAGTTGCCCACAGCGTTTCTGGCCGATGGGGGGCCTGGTGTGGACGGGATTCCCGCGCTCACTGATCCCGAGTTTGTCGCGGCGGACGATCCGCGCGCGGCGTATGTGCGCGACAATGATCGGGTAATCGGATTTCGTCTGGGCGGCGAGTATCGCGCCGTCCCTCTGAACATCGGCTGGTGGCATGAAGTGGTGAACTTGCAAGCGGCGGGCGTTCAAATCGCGGTCACGCACTGCCCCCTGACCGGATCGAGCCTGGTGTTCGATCGATCGGCCGCCGATGGCGCGACCTTCGGCGTTTCGGGGGTGCTGTTCATGAACAATCTCATGCTCTTCGATCGTCGTGAGCCGGCATCGCTTTGGCCGCAGATGGCGCGGGGGGCGCGGTGCGGTCCGCGCACCGGCACTGCGTTGCAGATGCTGGAGTCCATCGAGATGACGTGGCGGGGATGGCGGACGCTTCATCCGGACACGCGTGTGGTGTCGGTCGCGACTGGGCACGACCGCGATTACCGCGCGTATCCGTACGGTAACTACGACGTGGAAACGAATGCGCTGTTGCTGGGACCGAACCCGGCGCTGGATACGCGCCGTCCCCCCAAGGAACGGGTGCTCGGCATCGTGCGTGGCGGCAGTGCGGCCGTGGCGCTGCCGTTTGGGACGTTGCGCGCGCGCGGCGCACAGGCGGTCGTGATGCTGCGCGTCGGCGATGCCGACGTCGTGGTGTTCTGGGACGGCGAACGGGAGGCCGCAGCAGCCTTCCTGCCGCGGCTTGGCGACACACCGCTCACGTTCCGCGTGGACGGCGGTCGCATCGTGGATGATCAGACTGGCAGCACGTGGAGTGTGGACGGTCTCGCCGTACAAGGTGCGCGGTCCGGTGCGCGGCTGGCATGGGCCGCCGATTCGTTCGTAGCCTACTGGTTTGCCTGGGCCTCATTTCACCCGGAGAGTGTATTGTGGAACGATCAATGAGGCGGCGCACGCTACCGACTGCTGGGCTCAATGTGGCGCATTCGCCACGCCGCAGCGGTGCCTGGCTGGCGTGGTGGCTGTGCATGGCGCCCTCGGTGGCCACGGCTCAGGCGATCTGCAGCGCGCCGCACTCCTCGCCAACGCTCGCCGGCGGAGGCACGCTCGAAACCTTACCGGCCGGCGCGGGATGGGTCATGGTCTCGGGGCTGCAGCAGTCCTCCACTCGCAGCTTTGCCGCATCGGGTGACCGCCAGCCGCTACTGGCGAACGGTCGTTTCCGTTCGAGTTCGGTGTATCTGTCCGGCGCGCTGGGTATTCGGCCCGGTATCGATATCTGGGCGCAAGTGCCGGTGCACGTGATGCGCTACGCCGACGATGGTGGATCGCGTGACCGCACGGGTGTTGGTGATGTGCGCATGGCGTTGCGTGTTTCGCCGGACGTGATAGGCCGACGCGCACCAGTCGCGCTTCGAGTCGGACTCAAGCAGCCCGGCTCCGACTTCCCGGTCGATGCCACCATCATTCCGCTCACGGAAGGGCAACGCGACGTTGACGTCAGCGTCGAGACAGGACGGGCGATCGGCGCACAGCATGTGCTGGGATGGGTGGGACACCGGTGGCGCTCCGAGAACCGTCGCGCGGCGAGGCAGCCCGGCAACGAGTGGTTCGCGCATGCCGCGGCGGGCCGAACGCTGCGTGATGGTACGCGCCTTGAACTCGGTGTGGACGCGCTGGTTGGGGCCGCTCCCCGCCAACTCGGCTTCCCGCTTGAGGCGAGTAGGCGGCGCCTGCTGCAGCTCTCGCCCACTGTCGGACGCGCCATCGGGCCCGGAACGCTTGAGTTCACGGCCACGCTCCCGCTACTTGGCCGCAATCTGCCTGCAGGCTCAGGGCTCAGCGGCGGTTACCGCTTCTCATGGGGACGCCCCGCTGCCGTGGACGATTTCGCGACGGTACCGTGAGTACGGTCGCCTCGCGTTCCGCCAGTGCTCCGACCGCGTTCACCGCGCCATATGGCCGATCGACCGCTCCCGCACCGGGGCACCCTTGCGTCTTCGACGAAGCTGTCTTGCCCGAGATGCTGGCGCACTGGATGGTATCCGTGATTACCGACGCACTGCGTGAACGGGCGCTTTGCCACGTCGCGCTCTCGGGCGGTGCCACGGCACAACGTGCCTACGCGCGCTTGGCCGAGTCGATCCCGGCGCGCGCCATTGCGTGGTCTCGTGTGCACGTCTGGGTCACAGACGAGTGCACGGGCGTGGCGCCATCCGAACGCACCATCGCGGTGGTGCAAGATACCCTGCTGCGGTGGACCGACATTCCAACAGCGCACGTGCATCCGTTGCCGATCGACGCGCCCGACCTCGCCCGAGCGGCGAGCGAATGCGCGCAGCGGCTGCCGACAGCGTTTGACCTGCTGCTGCTCGGTGTGGGTGAGGACGGGCACACGGCCGGACTCTATACCGAGGAGTTCGATCCCACAGGCGACCCGGCGCGGGTGATCGTCACGCACGGACCGCGACCTGGGCGGCCGCGGCTCACGATCTCACCCGCAGTCATTCACGAAGCGCGCGCCGTAGGCGTCGTGGCGACGGGGGCACGCAAGGCCGGGGTGGTCGCGCGCTCGCTCGAATCCTCTGTCCCCGCGCCACCACTGCTGGCGCTGCTGGCGAATCGCGGGATCTGGTTTCTCGATCACGCCGCGGCGTCGCGTATCAAATCTCGCTGGTGCGGATCTCGGTTGGCTACCGTCGCTGACCTGCGTGGGCCGACGGCCGAGCTCGCGATCACGGAGTTGGTGGCATCGCCACCAGCGGTCATCGCGTATCGCTCCTATGCGCTCCCCGAAGCACCCGGTACGGCGCGCCGTGACCCTACAGTGCGCGGCGTCCCGGATGCAGGAGAGCTCCTGGTGCTCGTCGGGCCGCACCGTCACGACCTATTTACACAGGGGTCCGAGCACACCGCACGATCGGCGCCCATATCACTGAGGATACACGAATGGATGGAAACGGGGTGCACCTTACACCAAGTGCCTCGTTCCACGGCGCGTGCCTTGGGGGCTGTTCTGCTCGAGCATGCGCGAGGCGTCCCGCTTCTCCCCAAGCCTGACGAGGACCCTGTGGCAACGCTCGTCGTGGACGTCGATCCGGGTGGGCGCGTCTGTCGCGTAACCTCTGACTGGCGCGTCGACGAGGTCGGCGCCGAGGCGGTCTTGGTCCTCCTGCGGTCGCCGGAGCAACTGGTGTTCGTACGCGCTCGTAGAGCGCCACTCTCCTGTGCCGACTGTCTGAGCCTTGACGGGCTCGCCTCCGCCCGGCAATTCGTCGACACCACGGAGCGCATCGTCTTCAGCGGCGTGCGAACACGACGGCCGGCGCGTGCGCTCACGTACACGGATCCCGCCGCGATCGCGCGATTCACGCTCGGCCGCCGAGATCCAGCAAGTGTACGCACGCTTGGCCTTTACCTGAGTCTGTTCGCGAGCGCGCTCGAGACGTTGCTCGCGAGCATCGAGCCCGTGCAGCAGGTCTTGATCGCTGGCTCCTGGGCGACGCGGGCAACCGAGCGTCTCGGTACCCCGCGACTGGCGGAGTTGCTGCTCGCCTCCGCTGCGGGACAGCGACTGGTGGGCGTCGTAGGTGTGTCGGTCGTCCCGGACGAGCGGCTGGCGATCCTGGGGGCCGCCCGTGCCGCCGCAGTCGCCTGTCCCGCTTGAGGCACATCGGACCGGACTGCCGGTCGGCGGCGGGCGTGCAGCAGCGCTTCGGAATGCGACAGGTTGGTCATGAATGCCTGATGGTGAAATTGCAATGTGCCGTCGCGAGCGGAGCGCAACGAGAGAGTCCCCATGGCGAACTTTTCCAGCATTATACGAATAGTTCACGTTGGAACTGAGATTGTGGCAATAGCCACTCCTGCAACCTGCTCCCGACACCGTTCGGGGAACCACCTGCGCTCGGTGCGATGAGTCTCCGCTTCGCATTGTTGTGACAGCCGTTCAGCCCACCTTCGCGACACTCCCCATGAGTCAAAACACCCCTGCACCGCCGGCCGCGTTGCGGCGAATCGTGGGTCGCTGGCAAATCGTAGGCTTGTCGGTGAATGGCATCGTGGGGAGTGGCATCTACCTGCTGCCTGCTCTGGCCGCTGCCCTTCTCGGTCCGGCCAGCCCGTGGGCGGTGCTGCTGGCCGGCCTGGCGGTGTCACTGCTGGTGCTGTGCTACGCACAGGCGGCGAGCTACTTCGACCAACCCGGGGGCGGGTACCTGTACGCGAAGGAGGCGTTCGGACCGTTCGTCGGCTTTGAGGTGGGCTTCATGATTTGGCTGACGCCCGTCGTGGCATCGGCGGCGCTCGCCAACGGGATGGCGCAAGCCACCAGCATTCTCTGGCCCGGCGCTGCCACGACACTCGGACGCGCGTGCCTCATCACGGGCGCGCTCGGGGTACTGACGGCGATCAACGTGCGCGGTGTTCGCGCTGGCGCTCGGACGGCCGTGGCGTTGACGTTCGCCAAGCTCGTACCGCTGGTATTGTTCATCGGACTCGGCCTGTTCGCGATCGATGGGGCCGCCTACAGGATTGCCGAGTGGCCCACGCCGTCGGCGCTCGGCGAGGCCGCGCTCCTTCTGCTATTCGCTTTCGCGGGCTTCGAGAACACGCCAGCCGGCGCGGGAGAGTTTCGCAATCCGCAGCGCGACATCCCATTCGCCCTGATCACCACAATCCTGATCGTCGTCCTGCTCTACACGGGGATCCAGGCGGTGGCCGTGGGCACCCTACCGTCGCTGGCCGACTCGGCCGCTCCACTGGCCGACGCCGCTGGTCGGTTCGGCGGTCGGTCGCTCGCCCTCGTGCTGTCCGTCGGGGCGGTGGTCTCGATCTTCGGTTCCATGGGCAATATGACGCTCTTCGGCCCGCGTTACCTGTTCGCGATGGCGACCGATGGCTTTGGCCCCGCCGTGCTCGCTCATGTCCACCCTCGCTGGCGCACCCCCGCTGCCGCGATCGTGGTGCAGGTGACGATTTCGTTCACACTGGCACTCTCCGGCACGTTCGCCCAGCTGGCGGTCATTTCGGTGATCGCAGCGCTCTCCAATTACCTCGCCACTGCTGCGGCACTGCTGGTGCTTGCGCCGCGATACGCCAAACGTGCCGGCGCGCTCGCGTTGCCGGGTGGACGACTCGTGCCGGTACTCGCGTTGCTCCTCGCATCGGCGTTACTGGCATCGGCACCCGCCGCGCATCTGCTCGCCGGTAGCGTGGCACTCTTGGTGGGTGCCGTGCTTTACCAGTTCCGCCAACCACCACGGCCGGTGGTCGCGTCTTCCCATAAACAGGAATCCAGTACACCATGATCCCTTCGCTGCCGCCACATCCGAACCTCGCCGATGTGCTGCGCGCTTTCCCGGGCGGCTGGTCGGCTCTGCTCGACGCGCACGACACCATCCTGAGAGCCGAGAGCCCGCTCACCATCGGCGAACGCGAGCTCACTGCGGCGTATGTGTCTGGATTGAACGGCTGCGCATTCTGCTGGAATGCGCACACCGTCTATGCCGAGTCGTACGGCTTCTCGCTCGCCCAGTGCGAAGCGGTCTTCGCTGATGTTGCCACGGCCCCCATTCCCGAACGGCTGCGCCCTGTGCTCGCGTACGCACGGGAGCTCACCCGCGCGCCCTCGCACATGCAAGCGGCGTATGCGCAGGCGATCCTGAATGCCGGCTGGACGGAGCAGGCGGTGATGGATACCGCGATGGTCGTCGCGTTGTTCAACTTCATGAACCGCGTTGTGCTCGGCACTGGAGTAGCGCCACATGATGAGTACTACGCACGGCGCCGTGCGGTGATCGCCGCGCAGCCTCTCAACGAACGCGAGTCCGCCAACGCACGCGACGTGGGCACACACCCATATCGCGCGTACGGGCGTCAGCTGGGCATCGTGGTGTGAGCACCGGGTGATGGCGGACCGATGCGACTGACGTGCCAGCAGCCCTACGTTGCTGCGCTTCCCTTGGTGCAAGTCGTTCGCTTTGAGGCATCCCGTTCCCCGGTATTTCGGAACACAACGCGTGCTGCTCCGAAGCGGGCAACGCGTCCTGATTGTAGCTTTTACGGACGGGTTGTCGCATCCCACTGTCATTCGGACTGCGTTCCCGCGAGTTCACTCGCCCTACCTCACGCTCACGATGGACTTGCCGGCGACACCGCTCCAACGTGCAGCGGCTCCGAAGCGTGGGCACACCTGACGGTGTGTCACGACCCGGCGCCAACTACCGCTCGCTCATTCTCGTCCTCTTATGTATCGTGACCAACCTTCCGCGTGATCGACAGCAGGCATTCCACGACATCGCGCTGCGCTGGCTCCCCGATGTCACTCGGTTCGCGCGTTCGCTGACGCGCGACGAAACGAATGCCGAGGACCTTGTGCAAGAAACGTATCTTCGCGCCTGGCGCCACTGGGATTCGTTCAAGCCTGATAGCGAAGCGCGTGCGTGGCTCTTCACGATCGCGCGCAACGCCTGGCGAAAGCGCGCGCCGCGCGATGCGCGAATGGTGGCCGTGGAAGACGCCACGCTGCAGGCGCTCGCCGAGCAGGATTTTCCCCTCGGCGCGTCGAACGATGTGCTGCAGCGGATGAGCGACGCCGACTTGCGACCGGCCATCCGGAAGGCCATCGCCGAGTTACCCGACGGATTTCGCGAGGTGGTGGAGTTGGTGGAATTGCAGGAGCTGCCGTATGCCGAGGCAGCGGAAGTACTTGAGATCCCGGTGGGCACCGTGCGCTCGCGATTGTTTCGCGCACGACGACTGCTGCAGCAATCATTGCTCGAACACGCGCGCGACGCGGGATTAGTCGCCGCGGCCGCCGAAAAGGAAATCCGCTCATGAACATGCACCGCGATCCGACGACTCCCGAACCCCCGATGCTCGACTGCGCAACGGCGGTTCGCAAGCTGTGGGACTATCTCGACCGCAAACTCGATGACGTCGATCAGGAGGCGGTACGTCTGCACATGACGCGATGCGCACACTGTTTCCCACACGCGGAATTCGGGCAGCTGATACTCGATGCCGTGGCTGAGGTCCGTCGCGCTGAGCCCGAGCCTGCGTCCGTGCGTGACGGTGTACTCGCACGCCTCCGCGCTGAGGGATACGACGGTCCGTGATCTCTGGTGCCTGCAGGGTCGAGGGACGGCGCTGGTTCGGGATTTTATGTGACGCGCCGCGACTCTCGATCAATGGCAGCAAACCGCTCGCCTCGCAGTCCTCGCTCGGTAGTCCGGAGAATAACGAACGCTAAGGCGAGGCGTTCGTGTACAATCGCCCCGGCGATCCGGAGCGAACTGCCTTCGCGCGGATTGGGAACCGCGTCGCGACGGCATCAAGCACTGTGCCATGTCGGTGCTCTACGCGCTGCAGCATCTCGGATACACCATCCCGCCGCAGGCTGACGCCGGATGGATTGGCGAGGCCGGACCGGGCCCGTCGTACGCCGACGAAGGATCAGGCGGACCCGACAACCAGTTCACGCAGCGCAATACCACGTTCATGACGTGGAACCTGATGCATATGGCGCGACTGCTGAAGCAAGCGGGCGGTGTGCCGGCGCATGGCAACCAGCGCAGCGAATGGGATGCCGGGTGCCGCTTCGACCATCCCAACCCGGAACACCGCTAACGCCGCGCGCTATTGCACGGCACGCTCCACGGCACTCGTCACCATGCCCGGCGTAAGCACGGCGGGCAGCAGTTCTGGAGGGCGGGACGGCGAACCGGCGTACATCACGTAGAGCGGCACGCCGCTCCGCCCAAACGACGCCAGCACCGCCGCGATCTCCGGGTCACGCGACGTCCAATCCGC
>JBBQXC010000132.1:0-13201 GCA_038210005.1 Gemmatimonadales bacterium | reverse complement strand
TGGCCATGGGTATCGGCCCGCACCCGCGTTCACCCATGGCCCATGGCCCACGGCCCACGGCTGACAGCCGTTAGCCCACAGCCTCCAGCCCTGGGAGCCGAGCGCCCACAGCCCACAGCCCACAGCCCACAGCCCACAGCCTCCAGCCCACAGCCCACAGCCCACAGCCCACAGCCAACCCGAGAGCCCCATCTCGTCCTCGCATTCGAACGACCGAACACTCGCGAAGTAGGGCCGGTGACCGTACCATCCCTAATAGCGACACATTCGGGACCATCATCGGCCTGGAGTTTACGCATGGACGTCACCGCATTGAGCTGGCTGCAGCGCATCGGCTGGAGCGCGTTTACCTGGGCCCTCGCCGGCATGCTGCTGGTGAACGTGCTGGCGCTTTTCGCCTTCCTCTGGAAGCGAGAGAAATCGCTGGTGAACGCATGGACCGGGCCGATCCTGGCCGCCAACATCGTACTCGTCGCGATCGGCCTCGGCGTACCGTTGGTCACGTCCGCAGCACGGCTGGCGATTCTTGGGATGCGCAGCGTGGTCCCCGCGATCGCGATCTCCGTGGATTAATGGGGATCCGCTCCCGATATGGGAGCGCATTCGGCAGATTAGTAGGCTATGCCTGCCAAGCCCGCTGTCCGGCCAGTCACCCGCGCCTCGTCCGCTTCGCTGACGACTCCCCGCGCCGGGTTCGACTGGCGTCGCATCGCCTACAACACGCTCGTTTCGCGATCGCTCGACGATGTCGAAGAGACGACCAATCGCCTGCGCAATTCAGTGCCGCGCGAGCATCTGGTGCTGTACCAGTTTTCGGCGCGCGGCCACGACATGGCGCAAGTGATTCTGGGATCACTCATCGACGGCGTGCACGACGGCGCCGGTGCGTATTATCGGTCACGACCGTTCCTGCTCTCGGTCGGCCTCTCGATCCCTGATGCCTTTGGCAGTCCGCTCGGGCGCGCCGGTGGATTCAGCGACGGCCGAGACATCGGCGTGGTGTGCAACCTGCCCAATCGCGCGGGCTGCACGGTGCTCCCGATGTCGGGCGACGTCGGCTCGCAGTACACGCCCGCCGCCGGCTGGGCACAGTCGATCATGTATCATCGCGATAGTCTCGGTGACGCGAGCTACGCCGGTTGCATTGGCGTCGCGCTGGGTGGTGACGCCTCGGTGGCCACGAGTGGATTCTGGGCCTCGCTCACGATGGCCACGACGCTCAAGCTACCGATGCTGTTCTACATCGAAGACAATGATCTCGGCATCAGTGTGCGTGGCGACATGCAGACACCCGGTGGCGACATCGCGCGTAATCTCGCGTCGTTCACCAATCTCTTTATTCGCAACGGCAGCGGCACCGATCCACACGAAGCGGCCGGCCTCCTGCAGGAAGCGGTGGCGCACGTGCGCAGCGGCGGGGGCCCCGCGCTGGTGCGCCTTACGGTGCCACGCCTATGCAGTCACTCGGGGCCCGACAACCAGAAGGGCTATCGCAGCGACGCCGAACTTGCATTCGATCTCGCCCGCGACCCGCTGCCGAAGCTGCATGACTATCTCGTGCCCGCGTTGATGTCGGCCGCGGAATGGACAGCGCTCGAAGCGGAGGTTGCGCGCGACATTACCGCCGGTCTCGAGGAAGCGAGAGCGCGGGCGATCCCGAATCCGGCCACGATCGCACAGCATCTGATGGCCGACGAGTCACCGGATGTCGCCGAGGCGATGGGTGGCTTGTCGCGCGCGGAACGCGCGGCGTTGCCAAGCACCGAGACACCGAGCGACGACGGGGAACTGCTGCGCTACGCGGAAGCGATCCGCCGGACGTTGCGCCACGAACTCGCCATCAATCCGAAGGTTGTGGTGTTCGGCGAAGACGTGGGTCGCAAGGGTGGCGTGCATCTCGTAACCGAAGGACTGCAGAAGCAGTTCGGTACCGCGCGCGTGTTCGACACGAGCCTCTCGGAAGAAGGCATCATCGGCCGTGCGGTCGCGATGGCGATCAGCGGACTGATGCCGGTGGCCGAGATCCAGTTCCGGAAGTACGCTGACCCGGCAACCGAGCAGCTGAACAACACCGGCACCATGCGGTGGCGGACCGCCAACCGCTTTGCGGCGCCGATCGTGGTGCGCATGCCGGGCGGATTCGGCAAGGATGTGGGTGATCCCTGGCACAGCCTCAGCGACGAAGTGCGCTTCGCACATGCGTACGGCTGGCAGGTGGCGATGCCGTCGAATGCGGCTGATGCTGTCGGACTGCTCCGCGCCGCGATGCGCAGCCCGAACCCGACGATTTTCTTCGAGCACCGCTCGCTGTTGATGACCGGCGACGGCAGCGCTCGCTATCCGGGTGACGACTACGTGCTCCCGTTCGGTCGGGCGCGCGTAGTTCGTGAGGGGACGGACCTCACGGTGGTGTCCTGGAGCGCGATGGTGCATCGCTGCGACGAGGCGGCGGAAGCCTTCGGGGATCGCGTGGAAGTAATCGACCTTCGTACCATCGCGCCGTGGGATCGAAATGCGGTGCTGGCCTCGGTGCGGAAGACCGGTCGCTGCCTGATCGTGCACGAAGACAACATGACGGCCGGGTTCGGCGCCGAGATCGCTGGCGTGCTGGCGCAAGAGGCGTTCTGGTACCTCGACGCGCCGGTCCGTCGCTTGGCGCCGATGGATATCCCGGTTCCCTACCACACGGTGCTGTTGGAAGCCGTCGTGCCGGGCGTTTCATCGATCCGTTCGGAGATCGAGTCGCTGCTGGCGGTGTAACGGGCGTTCCAGCGCGTCCATGGTCCTCGCCCCAGCGACCGGTGAGGCCATCCGTGACGTATCGCACAGCGCCGGAATGCCTTACGATTCAGTGGCTCTGCCCGGACAAACCCCGGCGGGTGTGCGGGCATTGTCGTGCCCGTCCTTTGGCACCTACAAGATAGGACACTATGACAAAACGACTGGTCGGTCTCTCGCTGCTCACGGCGATGGCGGCGGTCCCTACGGCCCGGGCGCAGAGCCTCGGCGAGCGCATCGAAGTGGGCGCGTTCGGGCAGTACACCAAGATCGACGACAAGCTGCGCATCGATAACGTGGCCGGCATCGGCGCGCGTGCGGGGCTCTCCGTCTACAAGTGGCTCGGGGTCGAAGGCGACATCCAGGTGGGCCGCACGAAGGCCAACCGCGCGCCCAATGAAGACATCACGTACCGCCCGTTCCGCGGTCTGGCCACGCTGACCGTGCCGTTCGTGCCGTCCAAGAAGGCAGCCCTCGTGCTTGGCGCCGGCTGGGTGAACTCGGTGTATGCCGGTCGGAGTTCGGCCAACGAATACGAAGACGGCATGACCGGCCTCGTCGGGCTCAAGCTGTGTTCGAGCGGCAAGTGGGGCGCCCGAATCGACGGCATCATGGACAACAACCCGTCGCCGAACGAGCAGAGTCTCGACGGCACGTCGCGCAACCTCGGCCTGCGGGCCGGTGTGACGTACGCGCTCCGCGGTGGCTGCGCGACCGTCGAGCAGTTCGACTGGGCCCTCAAGATCGATCCGGCCACGGCCACGATCAATCGCGGCACGGACCGTCAGTTCGCCGTCTCGGCCGCCGACATGAAGTCGCGTCCGATCGAGCTGCGCAAGGTCATGAACCTGACGTGCTCGTCGAGCGACGCGTCGGTGGCCACGGTGGACAGCAACGCGAAGGTCACGGCCGTGAAGTACGGCACGGCGACGATCACCTGCAAAGGCCTCGTCAAAAAGATCGAGCGCTCGACCTCGTCGACGGTGACGGTCCCCGCCCCGGCGTGGAACCTGACGCTCACGCCGACCAGCGGTTCCACCGACGTGGGCAAGACGCTCTCGTTCGCGTCGAAGGCCATGGACGCGGACAACGTCGACCTCGGCGCGGTCACGTGGAGCTCGGCCAGCAGCGCGATCGCGTCGGTCAGCAACGGCACGGTCACGTGCAACGCGCCGGGCGCGACCACGATCACGGTCACCAAGACGGCCTACGGCGCCACGCAGACCAAGTCGGCGACGGTGGAGTGCAAGGCGGTCGCCGCGGCACGCGTGGCGCTCGACGAAACGCTCTTCAACTTCGACAAGGCGATCGTGCTGAAGTCGGGTATGGACACGCTCAAGGTCGTGCTCGAGGCCATGAAGCGTATGCCGACACTCCGCATCTCGGTGGAAGGACACACCGACTGGTACGGCGACGAGTCGTACAACAACAAGCTCGCCAAGAGCCGCGCGTCCGTAGTCATGGCCACGCTGATCAAGATGGCCGGCAGCGACGCCGCGTCGATCAAGGATCGCATCGTTTCGTCGAGCTTCGGCGAGCAGTGCATCATCGCGCCGAATGGCGACGCCGATCCCGCCCCACCGCGTCCGCGCGTATCGGCGGCCAACAAGACCGCGCAGGCGCCGAACCGTCGCGTGGAGATTTGGCAGCTGCTCGAGGGTAAGGGTGCCCCGACGGCGTGCCGTTCAGCGGAAGAGCGCGCCGGCCATGTGGCGTTTGGTGAGTTGAAGTAGGGACAAGAAAAACTCCTCAGGGAAACTCTATCGCCCTTTTGTGCCTGGGCCCGTAGCGCCTGAGGAGTGAGCGTCGGACGTTGTCCAGCGTCGTCTACGATACCAAGCGCAAGGTGGCGCGCCGCCCGAAATTCCTGCACGAAATGGACGTGGTGATTCCGTGGGGGACGCTCGAGGGGTTCACCGTTCGCAGTTCGCCTGTTGACGCACTGCGTGGTCTGCCGAGTCGCGGCGATCATCACGTTCAACAGCGTGCGGGTTGAAGAAATTCATGAAGTACAATGCCGGATGGACGAGCAGCAGCTCGCACTCATCACAAAGTTCACGCCGCGCGTTGTGAGCGGGGAAAGCGGTCGTCGCCATATGGGCGGCGACGACTGCTCACCACCGAGCTCAACCCGCGGAGATTGATCCCATTTTCTGAAAACTCCAGAGCCCCTGTACGCCTCGGGTGTGATGCACATCGGCGACAAACCATGCGGCGTGTGAAGACGCCGTGATCCATTGCAATACCTTGATGCGCACAATGACCTCGTTATCCGATATCTGACGCGCGCCGTGCAGCGACAAGACTTGTCGCGAGGTAAGTGCAGAGCACCAACCCTCGAGGGTCTCCATGGCCGCACAACGCTGCCGTGAATCTCCCTGCGCGTTCTCGAGAGACGGGAAAATGCGCCCTGGTGATGCCCCTCGGGAAGTGAGGCCCATGATGCCGGCGAGAGTGGACAGCGCCTTCACCGACTCCGCTTCGTCTACTCGGAGCGGACCCCGGTCGCCAGACTTCGCCGTGCGCGTCATCATCATGACCACGTGTTTCGCGGCATCGTGAGCGATAGCTTCGGACGAGGCGAGGACGCTTTCCTGCGCCTGCAGCGCGGGGGGCGGCACGAGAGAAAAGAGCGCTATTGCCACAGCGAACGACCACGCAGAAATTCGCATCTGGCTCTCGGCAACGACTGAATTTAGATCTCGCATACACCCCGCCGAACGTTGCATGTGTTCGTGTTGTGCCCCGGTCCATCGTTCCCGATGAAATGTTCGTACTCGTGGGCGAGCAGCCCACCAACAGAGGCGCGGTTTGAACTTGCCGATGCAACGAAAATGTTTTCGTTGCTTCGGCGGAAACCGCTGGGAGCCGAGGAATCTTCAGTCATCACGACGTACATACCCGCCGTGGCGACTGGAGGGTCCGCAGGCTGAAACCCGTGAACATCCTCAGTAAAGAGCAGTCGCAACATGTTGCCGGCAGACTTGTACTCATCGCTGGGGTGCGTTTCCAAGTGCGAAATGCCATTGGAGACGTTACCGCAAATCTCAACACTCAGATAGCAGTTAACCGAAGTTGAAACGCGTGGCTCCTCGCGATCAGGAGGCGCGATCAAGTCGCTTGGCGCGGGTTGGCACGCAACAACGAATACTGAGAAAGCGAATAGCAGAAACCGCGCCCGCATAGCCAGACCTCATCGTTATCGTTCGAAGAGACCATTGGAATTTCGATCGCTGGCACGCCCACGATCTTAAAACCAGTCGGAGCACGAGTGTCCGACGGGTAAAGGATGCACGTGGGGGGGAGGGGAGCTCGTCAATGACGCGTATCACGAATTCACTCAATGCGATAGTCATAGATTTGTTCGTAGCGCCGGCCGTCGCCGACTACAACTGCGGCAACCATCCCGATCCGAGCAGCACGCGCGCCGGTGCCAGGTCGCCGTGCAGCGCCGCCCAAGGAGTGTCGCCAGTAAAGATCAAAAAGCCTTGAACTCATCAAACGGCTGCCGACACGCACTACACACGTGTATCGCTTTGCACGCCGTACTACCGAACTCACTTTGCAGCCGTGTGGCGCTCGAGCCGCAGAAGGGACAGGGCACGGGAACGCGAGCACGCGTGAGCGTGATGAGGCCCTGAGGTTCGGCGCGACCTGGCGGGGCGATGCCGTACGCGCGCAGCTTTTCACGCGCGTCGGGGCCGATCCAATCGGTGGTCCACGCTGGTGACAACACCAGCTTCACCGTGACCTCGCTCACGCCGCGCTCGAGTAGCGCCGTGCGGATGTCGGCTTCGATCTCGCGCATGGCCGGACACCCCGAATACGTGGGGGTGATCGTGATCGTCACCGCCTCATGCTGAATCGCAACGTCACGCACGATGCCCAGTTCCACCACGCTGATGACCGGGACCTCGGGGTCCATCACCGTGTTGAGGACCACGTACACCTCGTCTGCGCTCAGCATCGGTTACCGCCTACCAGGATGCGCCAGGGTGCGAGCGCGCCACGATCTGCATGGTCGCCAGCATGTGTCCCAGCGATTCAGTGTGAAAGCCGCGTCGGCCGCCGCGACGCATGACCGGGTCGGTGGGGAGTGTGAGCGTCGCACGCTGCACCACGTCCTTGACCATCGTCAGCCACAGCGAATGCAACGCGTCGTGGTCGATCGCGATGAAGGCTTCGGCCGCGACCGCATCGTCGACGGCGTCATGATCGAACAGCTCACCGGTGTAGCGCCACACGGCGTCGAGCGCCGCCTGCGCACGCGCGTGACTCTCCTCGGTGCCATCGCCCAGTCGCACCACCCACTCACTGCTGTGGCGCAGGTGATACTTGTCTTCCTTGAGCGACTTGGCGGCGATGGCGGCGAGTCCTTCATGTTCGCAGCGCGACAGCGCGTCCCACAGCAGCACGCTGTAGGCATCGAACAGGAACTGCCGCACCATCGTGACCGCGAAGTCACCGTTCGGGATCTCCACCAGCAACGCGTTGCGATACGCCACCGCCTCACGGAAGTATGCGAGCTTGTCGGCATCGCGTCCCCGCCCTTCGATCTCGCCGGCGAGTGCCAGCAGCGAGCTGGCGTGTCCGATCAAATCGAGCGCCATATTGGAGAGCGCGATGTCCTCTTCGAGGATCGGCCCGTGGCCGCACCACTCCGACAGACGATGCCCGAGCACCAGCCGATCGTCGCCCAGACGAAGTAGGTACTCGAACAGCGGATTGGCGACCGGGGTGCTACGCGGTGCGGCGACCTGGAAGGACGGTTCGGTCATCAGCGATTCAGAAGATGCGCACGCCACGCGGCGCGATGTAGAACTGCGGATGACGATACGGCTTGTCGTTGCCCGGTTCGAAGAACGGCCCCGCATCCGACGGCGCCGAGGCCACGATGGCCGTGGTCGGCACCACCCACAGATTCACCGCTTCGCCGCGACGCGCGTACACGTCGCGGGCGTTCTGCAGCGCAAGCTCGCCATCGGGCGCGTGCACACTGCCGGCGTGTTCGAACGGTTCACCCTTGTTGGGCTGCGTGAAAACTTCCCAGAGGGGCCACTGGCTGTCTGACATGATCGGAGTCCTGTGGTCAGGCCGCAGCCGTGGACAATCGCGCCTTCTGCTTGTCGGCGTACGCTGATGCCGCCGCGCGCACCCATTCACCGTCTTCGTGCGCCTTGCGACGCGCATCGAGACGTTCACGATTGCACGGACCGTTGCCCTTCAGCACCTCGAAGAACTCGCTCCAGTCGATCTCGCCGAACTCCCAGTTGCCGGTGGCCGCGTCGAGATGCAGATCGGGATCGGGCACCGAGATGCCGATCGCGATCGCCTGCGGCACCGTGAGATTCACGAAGCGCTGACGCAGTTCGTCGTTCGTCTTCCGCTTCACACGCCACTTCAGCAGCTCGGCGCTATTCGGCGAATTGGTGTCGCTCGGACCGAACATCATCAGCGACGGCCACCAGAAGCGATTGAACGCTTCCTGCACCATCGCCTTCTGTTCCGGCGTGCCATTGGCCAACACCGAGCAGATCTCGTAGCCCTGACGCTTGTGGAAGTTCTCTTCCTTGCAGATGCGAACCATCGCACGCGCGTACGGGCCATACGAGGCCTTCGCCAGCACGGTCTGGTTCACGATCGCGGCGCCGTCCACGAGCCACCCGATCACACCCATGTCCGCCCACGACAACGTGGGATAGTTGAAAATGCTCGAGTACTTCGCGCGACCGTCGAGCAACGCCTCGACGAGGTCGTGACGATCGACGCCGAGCGTCTCGGTGCCGCAGTAGATGTACAGCCCATGCCCGGCTTCGTCCTGCACCTTGGCGATGAGCGACATCTTGCGACGCAACGACGGCGCGCGCGTGATCCAGTTGCCTTCCGGCAACATGCCGACGACCTCGGAGTGCGCATGTTGCGACATCATCCGCGTCAGCTGCTTACGATAGCGCTCCGGCATCCAGTCCTTCGGCTCGATGCTTTCGCCAGCAGCGATGCGAGCTTCGAAGGCAGCCAGGAGGGCCGGATCCTCGGTGGGAACGGGCGGGTTCTGGTCCATGCCTGTAATCTACCCACCGCAAACGGGGTTCGACAATCCGATTCAGACGCTATTTTCCCTGTATGACGACAGACGCTCCCCGCCCCGCCAACAGTCCAGACGGCTACGTCCAAACCGATATCGCCGACGGTATCGGCCGCATCGAATTTTTTCACCCCAAGAGCAACGCGCTGCCGCGTGCCATTCTGCGCGATCTCGCCGCCGCTGTCACCGCGGTCGGCGCCGATCCGGCGGCGCGTGTGATCGTGCTGCAGAGTGGCGGCACCGGTCCATTCTGCGCCGGTGCGTCCTTCGATGAACTCACCGCGATCTCCAGTCCGGAACAGGGTCAGGAGTTCTTCAGCGGGTTCGCCCGTGTGATCCTCGCCATGATCCGTGCACCGAAGTTCGTGATCAGCCGTGTGCATGGCAAAGCGGCCGGCGGTGCCGTGGGCCTTATCGCCGCCTCCGACTTCAGCATGGCGGTCACCAAAGCGTCGGCCAAGCTCAGTGAACTCGCCGTCGGTATCGGTCCATTCGTGGTCGGCCCGGTGATCGAAAAGAAAATCGGACTGGCCGCGTTCGGTGCGATGTCGGTTGATGCCGACTGGCGCGATGCGTCATGGGGAGAACGGCATGGCCTCTATGCGAAACTGTTCGACGATGTCTCGGCTATGGATGACGCCGTGGGCACGCTCGCCACGACGCTCGCCGCGTCCAATCCGGAAGCGATGGCGATGCTCAAGCGCGTGTTCTGGGCCGGCACGGAGCAGTGGGACACGCTGCTTGCCGAACGCGCGGCGATGAGCGGCACGCTGGTGTTGTCCGAGTTCACGAGGAACGCGATCGGCGCGTTCAGGACTCGCTGAAGCTTCGTGACGGTGGACGGGCTAGAAGCGCACAGCCACCGTCACGCCGGCTGGTCCACGGAAGCTGAACCATGGCGCGACGGTCACCGGTGAAATCGCGCCTCCACGTGTGGCACTTTTCTCGGTGCGACCCACAATCGACGTACCGCGCTGCGAACGATTGGCCGAGACCACCGCGTCGATCATCCCGACGACCGTGAGCGCAGCCGCGGCACCGATGCCCGCCGTGAAATACGCACGTTCCTGCGTGGTGCGCGTGTAGGGCGCCGGCGCACCGTTCGGGTCGACGTAGGCGACGGTGGTGGCCGTCGTCTGCTGTGTCAGCGCGAGTCCCGTCGCACCACCAACCGCCGCGAGAACGAGCACGCCTCGCACGGGGTGTCCGGTGTAGAATTGGCCGAATCCTGGGAGCAGGCTCCGCGTGAACGCGACGCCCGGGCGGTATACGGGTCGACGAAGCACTTCGATCGCGCGTCCCACTTCCACACGATCGTCGACGGTCGGTGCATTTGCGCGGTACTGCTCGAGATCCTGCAGGGCGGCAACGCGCGATTTGTTGGCGGCCCGCGCCAAGCCGCGATTGAAGTATCCCTCCGATGCCGTCGGTGCATCACGCACGACGTCGTCGAACGCGCGGATCGACGCCTCGTACCGACCATCATCGTACAAGGCGATTCCCAAGCGGAACGCCACCTGCACATCGGCCGCCCGACGCTGCGCAGCCGCAGGCACGATGCGACGCAACCGATCACGCACGTCCGTTGCCTCTCGTCCTGCCGGTGACAGCGACAGGTATCGACAGAATTCGTCGATCGCCTTGGCCGAATCGGCCAATTCCTCGTGTGCGCGACCGAGATCGTAGGCAATCCGCTCGTCACCGGGATTCAAGATCGCGGCGCGCGCGAACGCATCGCGCGCCGCTGCCTGATCGCCGATCAGCGCGGCCTCCTGCCCCGCCGCCGCGAGTCGTCGAGCTTCGGCGTTGTCGCGGCGCGCGGCGGGTGCCTGGCCAACGGCGGGAAGATCGCACCCAGGTGCAGCCCCCACTGTCAGCGTGCGCTTCGGCTCGAGGCGTGGCGGTCCGCTCTGCGCACGGGCTGGGCACGCCAGCAGCACGAAGCCAAGCAGCGCTACGCCGGGAATCCCGGCAGCAATACGCCGTGCCATACGCGACAGGGTGACGTGATCAGCGAACCGTGATCGTGACTGATGCACTGATGCCCTCGGAAGTGACCGTGATGATCGCGGAGCCAACGTCCACGCCGACAACAAGGCCGGTGCTCGAAATAAATGCGACGTTCTCAGCCGAGCTGCGCCAGTTCAGCGCACGGCCCGTCAAGGTCGCGCCGGAGGCATCTCGAAGGGTAACAGCGAGTTGCAGCGCGCTCTTTACGCCGAGTGCCGGATTGGCCGGCGAAATGGCGATCGAGGCCACCGCCGGCACCGTCACGGTTGTCGTACTCGTGGCCGAAATGCCTTCGCTCTCCACGACCACGAGCGCGACGCCGGGCGCGATGCCAGTGACGACCCCGCTGGCACTTACGGTGATCACGCCCGATGCGCCGCTACGCCATACGATGTTCCGCCCGGTGAGAACGGCCCCGTTCGCGGCGCGTGCGGTGACCGTGAATTGGCGCACGTCACCGACGAACATGGCGGTGGTCGCCGGCGTGATGTCCAGTGAAGCAATCGGCAATGGAACAACCTGTACACTGGCCACGCCAGACTTGCCTTCGCTCGTTGCGGTGATGCGGGCATTGCCTGGCGTCAGGGCGGTCACGACACCGGTCGTGTTCACGGAAGCCACGGCAGGCGCATCACTGGCGAAAGAAATTGGACGGTTGGTGAGCACGTTGCCGTCGTTGTCGGTGATCTGGGTCTGTAGTGTCAGCGTGGAACCGACCGTCAGCGTCGAGACACTCGGGGTCAGGGCGACCGTACCGGCGAGTCGTGCGGGAACCACAACCGTCGCCGTACCGACTCGACCTTCACTCGCGGCGGAGATCGTGGCGGTACCCGGCTGAAGAGCAAGCACGTTCCCGGTCGCCGTCACGACCGCCACCGCCGCGTTGCTCGAACTCCAGCTCACCGGTCGTCCGAGGAGCACGACGCCCGCCGCGTCGCGAAGCGTCGCGGCGAACTGCCGGTCGGTACCGACGGCCAACGTATCCCGACCCGGACTCAACGTGACCGTCTGAATCGGCGGCAAAGTAACCGTGACCGCGGCCTGCGCGGAGCGCCCTTCACAGGTCGCGACGATCGTGACCACGCCCGGAGCCACGCCGGTGACGGTTCCATCAGCGTCGACGCGCGCGACGGTCGCATCGCTGCTCGACCAGTTGGTCACACGACCGATGAGCGCCACATTCTCGGCATCAAGTGGCTGCGCCCGAATCAGCACCGTTCCGCCGACGCGAACGGCGGAGATCGCTGGCGACATCGCGATCGATACCACGGGGCGCTCGGTCACCGTCACGGTGACCGTGGCACTCACGCCGCGCGCACTGACCGCGATGCGTGCGGTGCCAGGTGCCCCGGCAGTCACCAGACCCGCCGCTGAGACAGTGGCCACGGATGGATTACCACTGGACCAGGCGAGCGGCGACACGGGGACCGTGTTTCCCTCAACGTCGAGCGCACGCGCCGACAGCGCGACCGTCGTACCGGCGCGCACCGTCGGCGACGCCGGCGTGACCTCGACCGCATCGATCGTCAGGTCACTGACCGTCGGTTCTGCGCAGGCCACTGCAAACAGCATCCCTGCTGCGATCAGACCACCCGCAGCAGTTCGAAGACGATGCATGAGGGTCATGGTTTCACCTTGACGACGGCGGTACCGGTCTTTGTTTCCGAGGTGGCAGTGATCGTTGCCTTGCCTTGAGCGACGGCCTTTGCCCGTCCGCTGCTGTTGACGGTGGCCACCGCGGTATCCGAACTGCCCCACGTGATCGTGCGGCCTGTAAGCACCGCGTTCGACGCGTCGCGCGTCACCGCTGTTGCCTGCGTACTGTCACCCACCACCAGCGACGGTTCGGCCAGCGTAACCGAGACCGTCGCGACAGGGACCGCGGTGATCGTGAGTAGCGCGCCATCGCTTTGCCCTTCACTCGTGGCCGTGATCGTCGCCGTGCCGGCGGCCAGCGTGGTCACGAGTCCGCTGCTGCTGTTCACCGTCGCCACAGTCAGGTTCGAACTGCTCCACGTGATCGTGCGGCCGGTGAGCACTTGGCTCGCCGCATCGCGCGTCACGGCGGTGGCTTGTGACGTGGCGCCAACTGGTACCGACGTCGGCTCAAGCGACACACTGACACTCGCGACGGGCACCGCCGTGATCGTGAGCAGCGCGCCATCGCTTTGCCCTTCACTCGTGGCGGTGATCGTCGCGGTGCCGACGGTCAGCGTGGAGACGAGCCCACTGCTGCTCACGGTGGCCACTTCCGTGTTCGAACTGCTCCACGCGATCGCGCGCCCGGTGAGCACGTTGCTCGCCGCATCGCGCGTCACGGCGGTGGCT
>JBBQXC010000131.1:0-13248 GCA_038210005.1 Gemmatimonadales bacterium | reverse complement strand
CGACGGCATTCTGTTTGCCAACGGCTTCGGCGCCGGGCGCACCTTCCGCTTCGACGTGAACAAGGCGTCGTCTCCCAAGCTGCTCGGATCGTTCACCACCGTGGGCGACTACAGCTTCCCACATTCGTTCGTGCGACTCGCCGATGGTCATCTGCTCGGCACCTTTCAGGGACACGGCAGCACGAATACCCCGCCGGGCGGTCTGGTGGAGCTCGATCGGCAAGGACAGCTGGTGCGTGCCTCAAGCGCTCGCGCGTCGGGGTTCGACACGCTGGATATGCGCCCATACAGTCTGGCGGTGCTGCCGGCCATCGATCGCGTCGTGTCCACCAGCACCGATATGCTCGCCGACCACGGGGCGCATCTGCAAATCTGGCGGCTCTCCGATCTCGCGCTGTTGCACACGATTCCGCTACCGAAAACCAAGGGCGGCGACGGGCACCTGCACGAGGGCACGCCCACGGCGAAGTCCGACGAGCAGCATCATCTCTTTCCCGGTGAGCCGCGCACGCTGGCCGACGGGAAAACGGTACTATTGGCGACGTTCACCTGCGGCTTCTACCGGGTAAGCGCAATCGACTCGCCGGAACCCGCGGTCGATTTCATGACGGCGTTCGGAGGTTTGGACTGTGCGGTGCCGGTACTCGTCGGCAGTCGATGGGTGCAGACGATTCCCGACGAGCATGCGCTGGTGACGCTCGACGTGAGTGACGCGATGCATCCGCGTGAAGTCTCGCGCGTGACCTTCGACAGCACGTTCCGTCCGCACTGGATGGCCTACGACGCTCCGTCGGGACGGCTGGTGGTGAATGATGGAGAGCAGTCGCTCCAGTTGGTGACCATGAACGCCAGCACCGGGGCGCTGGCGATCGACTCGGCGTTCCGCGATCGCGGTGCGAAGCAGCCCGGCGTGCGCTTCGATCGTCGCTCGTGGCCGCACGGCGCGACGGGGCCGGCGCGCGCACACGGCAGCGTGTTCTCCCGAGGACGATAGTGCATACGCAGCCGGAAGTGATACATGGATATGCGCAAGCCAACGGCGTCCGGTTGCACTACGTGGAGCAGGGGAGCGGACCGCTGGTGATCCTACTGCACGGGTTCCCCGACTTCTGGTATAGCTGGCGGGACCAGATTCCTGCACTCGCGGCGGCGGGGTATCGCGTGGTCGCCCCCGATCTGCGTGGTTACAACGAGAGCGAGCGGCCGCCGGGTATCGAGGCCTACTCGCTCGACACGCTAGCCGCTGACGTGGCCGCGTTGGTCACGGCGCTGGGCGCCGAACGCGCGACCATCGTGGGCCACGACTGGGGAGGCCTCGTGGCGTGGCACGTCGCGATGCATCACCCCGAGGTGGTGTCGTCGTTGGTGATCATGAACGCGCCGCACCCGCTTGCTTTCCGCCGCGAACTCAAAGCCAACTGGGCGCAGAAGCGGCGCTCATGGTACATCGGCTTTTTTCAGATCCCGTGGCTTCCCGAAGCGGTACTTTCTGCGGGGAACCAGTGGCTGCTTCGGCGCGTGCTCCGTCGTGGCGGTCCGGCCCACAACGACACCGAACTCGCGGCGTACGTCGCGGCGTTTGCGGGACAGGGCGCAATGACTGCGGCGATCAACTATTACCGCGCGCTGTTCCGACACCGTGCGAAGCGACCCGTCACCATTCAATGCCCGACGCTGCTGATTTGGGGTATGCGCGATCGGTTTCTCCTTCCCGTGCTCGCCGAGGGCACCGAAGCCTGGGTGCCAACGCTCGAGCGACATGAGGAGCCGCGCGCACGACATTGGGTGCAGCACGACGCGGCGGCGGCGGTCAACGCGCGTCTGCTCGCGTTTCTGTCCCAACATGCGGCCACGTAGCTCGGGACAACGGCGTCAGGCCATCGCCGACACGAAGCCGCCGGTCGTTTCGGCGAAGAGCGCCGTCGAGAGTGAGGCGTGCACCGTGAACACGGCGTCGAGCCGTCGGCAGCCGACCACCGTCGCCACCACATCGAACGACTGTCCGACGATGCGCACCATACGCTGCAGTGGCAACTCGAGACCGCTGTACACACTGATGCCATCGAGCGAGAGATCGCGCATCCGCACATCAATGGCGTCGGTCTGCCAGTCCACGTACATGACGGCCCAATCGGCCTTACTCACGCGCGGGATGCCACGACGATCCATCGGCTTTCCGCGTGCACCGTTGACGCGGACGGGCGCGAGCGGCGCCCGACAGCGCGCGCAGCGTGTGTCACGGCTGACCTGCGCGGGCAGGGCGAGGCGACACATAGGGCACACGTGGGCAGGCGGTGCGGTGCGCTCAACGGGCGACGCGTACGCCGCACGTTCACGGGAGGCGGCGCGGGCAGCCCGACGGGCATCATACGCGGCACGCTTCGCCGGATCTGACAGCACGCCATAGGCATCGTTGAGCAGCACCGCCTCGTACTCATCTCCGCCCACATCCGGGTGGCGCGTGGCGATCAACGCCCGATACGCGGCCTTGATGACGGCGAATGGCGCGTCAGGCTGCACGTGCAGCAGCCGGTAGTGATTTCGTCGGTTGGTCGGCATCACGCGCTAGCGGAGACGCGCGCGCTCGTACTGCGGCGGCCAAGTGATGTTGGCACCAAGCGTGTGGGCCGCCAGGAGCGGCCACCGCGGATTGCGCAGCAGTTCGCGGGCGAGGAGCACCATATCAGCGCTGCCCTCGGCCACGATCTGTTCGGCTTGTACCGCATCGGTGATGAGACCGACGGCGGCTGTGGGCATGCCGGTCTCCGCGCGAATACGCCGGGCGAACGGTACTTGATATCCGGGGCCGATCGCAATCTGCTGATGTGCGGCCAGTCCACCCGAGGAACAGTCGAGCACGTCGACGCCGCGGGCATGAAGCCGCGTCGCAAGCTGCACCGATTCTTCGAGGCTCCAGCCGCCTTCGGCCCAGTCGGTGGTCGAGATGCGCACGAACAATGGCAGATCGGCCGGCCACACGGCGCGCACGGCGTCGGTGACGTCGAGCGTGAGGCGAATGCGGTTGTCAAACGACCCGCCGTACTGGTCACTGCGCTGATTGGAGAGCGGCGAGAGGAACTCATGCAGCAGATAGCCGTGCGCCGCGTGCAGTTCGGCCACTTGAAATCCGGCCTCGATCGCGCGCTTCGCCGCCGCGCCGAATGACGCGATCACGTGCGCGATGCCATCGAGCGACAACGCATGCGGCGAGGGATAGTTCGGCGCGAACGGTAGCGCACTGGGCGCCATCACGTTGTCCCACCCCCCCTCGGATGCTGGCACGGCGCCGCCGGGCTGCTCCCACGGACGGCGCGTGCTGGCCTTGCGACCCGCGTGCGCCAGCTGAATGCCCATCACCGCACCCTGCGCGCGGCAGAAATCCGTGATGCGTCGCAGCATGGGGATGTGCGCGTCATCCCAGATGCCAAGGTCCTGCGGACTGATGCGCCCTTCCGGCGTCACCGCCGCGGCTTCGGTGAGCACGAGGCCCGCGCCACCGGTGGCGAAGGCGCCGAGGTGGACGAGATGCCAGTCGGTCGCGAAACCGTTGTCGCTGGAGTACTGGCACATCGGCGACACACCGATGCGATTGCGGAGCGTGAGGGAGCGGAGCGAGAACGGTGTGAAGAGCGCGGACATGCGTGTCAGTTCAGGAAACGTTGGAGCGCAGCATCCCGTAAGCTACGTACGCGCGCACTACTTCACGCGGGGGGACACGAAATCCCACGCTCGCCCGCTGCCGAAGTGCATGGCCGTCACCCGCCCCTGCTTGTTGCGCACGAACCAGACGGTCTCGACACCATTCACGAAGGCATCGCGATAAGTGGCCGAGATCGTATCAACCATCCCCACCCGGGGGCTCACTGTGAGTCGATCGCCGGCCGCCGCTACCGTGAACGTCACACCGATCTCCTCGTTGCGGTACCTGCCGGCGATGCTGGCGAGCTCCGACGTGGTCGGCTTCCACCGCTCGGCGGCCATGAAGGCATGGACCACGGTGTCGCCGTCGGAGGTGGGCACGTGCAGTGAAACGGGCTGTCCGCTCGCGGTGGTCGTGAATCGCACCCTCGAGGCGCCCAGCTGGAAGCCGCCATCGCGCAGCGGCAGGAAGGCCGCGCTACCGTCGCGGCGCAGTCGCCCGCGCGAGGTGTCGAGCATCATCACCGTGTTCGTGCGCGAATCGCGATAGATGCCGGCGAGACTGGCGACGATCGCCGCGCTCGTGCCGACCGTGTCGGGCGCGGCGGTGCGCGGCAGTCCGGGCACCATGGCATCCACGATGGCATGGGTGAGCCCCGTGGCGCCGGCGCCGGATACGTTGCACATCACGGCGATCGAGAGGTCGTTCCTCTCGGGGTAGCGCGCGAGATACGTACCGTAGCCGGCGGTGGATCCGCTGTGCGAAATCTCGCGAAGCCCTCGGTAGCTGTTCACCGTGAGGCCGAGGGCGTATGCGATCTCGAGGCCGCTGGTAAGCTTCATGCGCCGTATGAGCGAATCGACTACGCCGGCGCCGAGTGTCTTGCTCGTGAGATGATCGTTCCAGAGCAGCCAGTCGCCGACGGTGGTGAACAGCCCACCGGCGGCGATGACGTTGTCGTTCGGCATGTCGATGTGAAATCCATCGGCCCGCCGCGAGTAGGCTTGTGCAAGTCCCGGCACAACCCGTGTGAAATCGTCGCGCCACGACGTATTCGTCATGCCAAGCGGCGTAAAGATGCGTTGCGCGGTGAACTGCGCGAAGGGCATGCCACTCACGCGTTCAACTACGGTACGCAGCAGCAAAAAGCCGGAGTTCGTGTACGAGTAGTAGTCGCCCACGGGATAGTTCAGCGCCTGCTGATGCGTAATCAGCTCGAACACATCGCTTTGCGTGTGCACCCGCGTGCCGCGCGGCCACCCCTGCCATGCGACGAGGTTACTCCACTCGCGCAGGCCGCTCGTGTGCGTGAGCAGATTCCGGAACGTGATGGTGCGCGAGTACACCGGCAACTCGGGCAACACCGTGCGCGCGTCGTCGTCGAGCTTGAGCTTGCCGTCGTTGACCAGCAGCATGACCGCCGCTGCGGTGAACTGCTTGGCCACCGACCCCGATTCGAGAATCGTGCCGGGGAGGATCGGACGTTCGCCCGCCAGATCGGCCATGCCATACCCACGCGTGAGCAGCACGCGACCGCCCTGCGCGATCCCGACGGCGCAACCCGGCGTGTGCGTGGAGTTCCAGGCGGCAAAGACCTTGTCGGTCATGGCGGCGAGGTCGGCGTTCTGGGCTCCCACGGTGGGGGCGGCGGTTGCGATGGCCAAGGCCATCGCGAGGGGACGGCGGCTGAAGGAAGTGGGCGTCATTCAGCGAATGTACGCCTGCTTCGTGGAGATTGCTTGTGCGCCTCTCCGCTCGCCGCCTCTCCCTCTCGGGTGGCGCTACGCCGCTCGCCGTTGCCTATTCCACGACGGTAGGCTTCCATAAATCTTCACGGCTTCTGAAAAGGAATCGCCATGACTCCTTCGCCCGTACATCGCAGGGCCTTTCTAAAGCTCGGTGGTGCGGCGAGCGCCGCGCTTCTGACGTCACCCGTGGCCGATCGCGGCTCAGGGGCGTATTGGCGTGGCTCGAAAGCGCGCGCGCCTGATGCACCTTGCCGCCGAATGGCAATCAGCCGCGCGCGACATCAAAGGCTTTCGCCTGCTCACGCCTATGACCTCCGACCGGAGCTTCGGCTTCTGCGCATTCGCCCTCGACCATGTGCCGTCGAAGACCGTGGAAGATCGGCTCCGCCGTGAATTCGCTATGGTCGTGCAAGACAAGGCCTCGCGACCGTACCGACCCTACGACAACGCGGTGCGCGTTTCACCTCAGCCGTTCACGACAACTGCGGAACTCCAACGGTTTGTATCGGCCCTGCGCACCATCGCGCGCACTTGAGCGCGATGGTGCGTACGCGCTATTCAGCCGGCACATCAGGCAGCGCAAACGCCACATACGTGCCACCGCTCGGTGCGCCGTTCTTGCCGCCACCACACGCGATCACCAGATACTGTTTACCGTCCACCATATACGTGCTTGGCGTCGCATTGCCGGCGGCCGGCAACTCCGCTTCCCACAGCAGGCGTCCGTTGCTCTTGTCGTAGGCGCGGATCTTGTTGTCGTACGTCGTGGCCGCAATGATGAGCAGGCCGTTCTCGGTCACGATGGCGCCGCCGTAGTTGTCGGTGCCGGTGTTCCGAATGCCCTTCGCGGCGAGCTTGGGATACTCGCCAAACGGGATCGACCACTTGATGGTGCCGGCGTTGAGATCGATCGCGTTGAGCGTACCCCAAGGCGGCTTGATGCCGGGATAGCCTTCGTGGTCGAGGAAGATGTCGAAGAACGCGGTGCGATACGGGAGCATGTACGGTGTGGTGCCCACGAGTGCCGCCGATCCATCCTTGCCGGTGAGCAGGTAGTTCGCGATGTCGTTCACGGCGCCGCCCTCGAGCGCCGTGCCGAAGGCCGGCATGCGACCGGTGCCTTCGCGGATGATCGTGGTGAGTTGCTCCTTCGAGCGGCGCTTCGCGATGTCCATCAGCGTGGGGCCGGCGGCCGAGCCCTGTAACTTGTCGCCATGACAGCCGGCGCAGTTGGCGGCATACAACGACTTGTCGCTGCGCGGCACGAGCTTGAGCAACCACGCCATCTCGTTCGAGTTCACGTACAGCAGGCCAGTGGTCGGGTCGAACGCGGGCCCTCCCCATTCGCCGCCACCATCCACGCCGGGATATACGATGGTGCCCCGGGTATTCGGCGCGTCGAACGGATGCGTGGTCTTGTACTCGTTGAAAATCTTGAGTGCGCTCGCGCGCGCGGCCGGCGTGCGATTGGTGAGATCGTTGCGCGTGAGCTGCTGGCGCGCAAACGGGGCCGGCATGGTGGGAAAGAACTGCGACGCCGCCGGCTGATCCTCGCCAAGCGCGATACTCGGCATTTTTCGCTCTTCCACGGGGAACAGTGGCGTGCCCTTCTCGCGCTCGAACAGCCAGGTGTGACCCGTCTTCGTGATCTGCGCCACGGCGTCGATCTTTCGGCCGCCGCGCGTGATCGTCACCAGCGCCGGCGCGGCGGGAAGGTCGCGATCCCACAAGTCGTGTTTCAGCACCTGATAGTGCCACACGTACTTGCCGGTGCGCGCATCGAGCGCGAGCACACTGTTGGCGTATAGGTTGTCGCCCAACCGGTTCGCGCCGTAGAAGTCGTACGACGCCGATCCGGTAGCGGCGAACACGATCGCGCGCTGCGTGTCGATGGTAACGCCGGCCCACGCGTTGGCGCCGCCGGCGATCTTCCACGCGTCGGGCGGCCACGTTTCGTAGCCCGGTTCACCGGGGTGCGGAATGGTGTGAAAGCTCCACCGCAACTTGCCGGTGTTGATGTCGAAGGCGCGAATGTCGCCGGGCGCACTGGGGAGCGCTTCCGGCACGGAGCTGCCGATGATGAGCAAGTCCTCGAATACCACACCGGGCGTGCTCGCGCTCACCGACAGGCCTTCTACCGGGCGGCCGAGTCCTTGGCGCAGGTCCACCCAGCCGCTGTCGCCGAAGGTCTTGATCGGACGCCCCGTTTTGCGATCGAGGGCGTAAAGACGATTGCGATAATTGAAGATCACGCGATCGCCGGTCACCACCACACCGCGATGTCGAATGCGCGAGAGGGGCGCGGCGCCGTTGTTCGGATCGAAGCGCCAGATCGGCGCGCCGGTAGCGGCATTGAGCGCGATCACGTGCAGCTTGGGCGTCGTGGCATACATCACGCCGTCGATCACGATCGGATTGGTCTGCATTTCCGATCCGGCAAACTCGTCTTTCGTCTCGAACGTCCACGCCACGCGTAGTTGCTTCACATTGGCCGGCGAGATCTGACTCAGCGTGCTGTAGTGCGTGTGGTCCTCGCTGCCGCCGTACACCGGCCAGTCGGCGGAGCGCCCGACAGGCTGGGCCTGCAGCGTGGTGGCGGCCAGGAGGAGCGGGATCAGGGCACGGGACATGAGGCGCTGGGCAGAGGACACGGCGAGTGAATGCGCTAGCTTACCTGTTGGAGAGCAGTTCCTCAACAGGCGTTGGCGTGGAGCGCGTATGCGGCGGGTGATTGTGATCGGGGCAGGGGCAGCCGGCTCGATGGCGGCGATCTTTGCGGCGTCCGGAGGGGCGGATACGCTGCTCATCGAGCGAACGCGTGATGGCGGTCGCAAGATCCTGATCAGCGGTGGCGGTCGCTGCAACGTGCTTCCGTCGCGCGTGGACGAGTCGCGCTTCGTGACGGATTCCTCACCGAATCTGCTCAAGAAGATCGTGCGCGCCTGGCCGCTGGTCGAACAGCGCGCCTTCTTCGAGGACACGCTGGGCATTCCGCTCGAGGAAGAGGTCGAGTCGCTGAAGCTCTTCCCTGCGTCGCACAAGGCGCGTGATGTGCGCGACGGACTGCTGGCCTACGCGCGCAAGGTGGGCGTGCGGATGCGCATGGAATCGCGTGTGGTGGATATCGCGCCGGTCAGCGCGGGCTGGGAAGTCACAATCGATGACGGCACGGTGCTCGAGGCTGATGCGGTGATCATCGCCACCGGCGGTCTCTCGGTGCCCAACACCGGCTCCGACGGCGCCGGGCTCAACATGCTCAAGGCGCTCGGCCACGCCATGCATCCCACTTACGCCGCGCTCACGCCACTCACCACTACCGACGCGGCGTTCAACGACCTGTCGGGGATCTCGCTCACGGTATCGCTGACCGCCAAAAGTGCGCTCAGTCAAGCTACGTGGCGAGGCGGATTCCTGTTCACGCACCACGGCTACAGTGGCCCGTCGGTGTTGAACGTGTCGCACGTCGCGGTTCGCGCCCGCGCCGGCCACTCGCCCAAAGGGCAGCCGCCCACCGCCAAGGTGCACGTGCAGTGGACCGCGTTGGGCGAAAAGGAATGGGAGGACGCTCTCAAGCCACACGGTGCGCGCACGGTAACTGGTGCGCTGCGGGCCGAGATGCCCGATCGGTTGGCCACAGCCCTGCTGGCCAAGGCCAACGTAGAGCCCACCCGCCCCCTCACCGAGTTGCGCCGCGAGGAGCGCCTGCGCCTGATCGACACCTTGGTGCGCGGCGAGTTACCGTGGCAGGGCGACGAGGGCTACAAGAAAGCCGAAGTAATGGGCGGCGGCGTGTCGCTCAGTGAAGTAGATCCGCGCACGATGGAAAGTCGTCGACACAAAGGCTTGTACCTGTGTGGTGAAGTACTCGACGCGTTCGGTCCGATCGGTGGGTACAATTTTCTGTGGGCATGGGCCACGGGGCGGGCGGCGGGAATCGCGGCCGCTGTTGTCAAAAAGTGATTTCACAGCGGAAGTGATTCGCCACCGATTAGCTTCAGCTCGGAAATCACACTGTCGCCACCGTGGACATGGCTGAGAAGAACGCACCGTCTAAAAAGCCCGTGCCCGGGAAGCCCGCGCCCCCGCGGTCGATGCCGTACGAAAAGGGCGCCTGGGCCGCCGCGTTCTCGGCACGTGCGCCGGGCGAGAAGCGGTATTGGCTGATCAAGAGCGAGCCCGATGTGTTCTCGTTCGACGACCTGCTGGCGGCACCGAAGCAGACCACCGGCTGGGATAGCGTGCGCAATTCCAGTGCGCGCAACTTCCTGCGTGACGGCATGAAAAAGGGTGATCTGGCGTTCTACTATCACTCGAACGCCGATCCATCGGCCATCGTGGGTATTTGCGAAGTGGTGCGTGAAGGCTATCCCGACCCCACGGCTCTCGATCCGCGGCATGACTACTACGACGCCGGTTCGAACGCGGAGACGCCCACGTGGTTCATGGTCGACGTCAAGGCGGTGCAGAAGCTCGAGCAGCCCGTGGCGCTTCCCGAGATCAAGAGCAGTGCGGCGCTACGTGAGATGGCGCTGGTCAAGGTCGGACGACTCTCGGTGGTGCCGGTACAGCCCCACGAGTGGGAGACAGTGATCGCGATGAGCGAAGGGCGTTTGTAACATTTTTCACCCGCTTCGGAGGCTCCTGATGTCCCGTCTGCCCCGTCGATTCGGCGCGCTGTTCGCTGCCGCCATCGTCACCACTGCTCCGCTCATTGCACACGGACAAGGCGCGGCTCCCCGTGCCGGGGCGCGTGCACCGGAGCGACCGTTACCGCTTGATCCCGGCCGCACATTCACGCTCGATACGCGCGAAGGCACTTGGCTCTCGCTCGACGTGAGTCCCGACGGCGCGACGATCGTCTTCGATATGCTGGGTGATCTGTACTCGATGCCGATGGCCGGTGGTGACGCCACCCGGCTCACGAATGGCATGCCGTACGACGCGCAGCCGCGCTTCAGCCCCGATGGCAAGTCGGTCGTGTTCATCTCCGATCGTGATGGCGCCGACAATGTGCACGTGCTCGACTTGGCCACCAAGGTCGTGAAGGCGATCACGCGTGGCAAGACGAATGTGTATCTGTCGGCCGAGTGGTCGCCCGATGGCAAGTACATCGTGGCCAGCAAGGGCGGATTCCGCGGTGGACTGCCGACGCTGTGGATGTATCACGCCGACGGTGGCAACGGCATGTCGTTGTACACTGCACCGGCCAACGCCGCGCCGGGTACCGCCGTGCAGCAGGCCGGTGCCGCGTTCAGTGCCGACGGCAAGTGGATCTGGTACACGCAACGCACCGGCGCGTGGAACTACAACGCGCAGTTCCCGCAGTACCAGATCTATGCGTACAACCGCGAGACCGGCGATCGTGAGGTGCAGACCTCGCGCTACGGCTCGGCCGTGCGTCCCACGCTGAGCCCCGACGGCAAGTGGCTGGTATACGGTTCGCGCTACGAGAGCAAAACAGGATTGCGGGTGCGTGAACTCGCCACCGGCGAAGAGCGCTGGCTGGCGTATCCCACGCAGCGCGACGAGATGGAGTCGCGCGCGCCGATGGACGCGCTTCCGGGCATGAGCTTCACCCCCGACTCGAAGGAGCTGATCGCGAGCTACGCCAACAAGATCTGGCGTGTCGCGATCGATGGCAGTGGACAGACCGAGATTCCGTTTCGCGTGCAGGCCACGCTCGAAGCCGGACCCGAGCTCGCGTTCAAGTATCCGATCTCCGACAGCGCGCAGTTCACGGTGCGACAGATCCGCGAGGCGGTGCCATCGCCCGATGGCAAACAGCTCGCGTTCGTGGCGCTCGAGAAGCTGTACGTGATGGACTATCCCCGCGGCGCGCCGCGTCGCGTGTCCACGTTGAATGCCATCGAGTCGGAGCCGGCCTGGTCGCCCGACGGTAAATCGTTGGCGTGGGTCACGTGGGCCAACAACGGTGGTCGTCTGTACAAGGCCGCCGTGAGCGCGCGGCCCGTGGCACCGACGGCGTTGAGCGCCGTACTCGGCACGCTACGTCAGCCGGTGTGGACGCCGAGTGGCACGCGCCTTGTGCTCACCCAGACCGCCGCGCAAGGCCGTCGCGATCAAACCGGTGTGACTGCGCCGACCGACATTGTGTGGTATCCTGCCACACCAGCGACGGCCAACGGCAGCGCGGCTACGGTGATCGCCCGTTCCGCCGGACGGACCAAGCCGCATTTCGCGACGGACACGTCGCGTATTTATCTGTCGTCGACCGCCAACGGACTGGTGTCGATTCGCTGGGATGGGAGCGACGAGCAGCGACATCTGCGCGTGACCGGTCCGGGCGTTGGCGGTGCGGTGGACGATCACGACGTCAACCCGTCGGAGCTCCTGCTACAGCGGTTCAACGACCTCGAGGAGCCCGGCTCGCCCGGCCCGCCGGCCACGCTCACGATGATGTCGCCCAGCGGCGACGTGGCGCTGGCGCAGATCAACTCGGATTTCTACACGGTGGTGGTGCCGCCGCGCGGGACACAGGCGTCGGTGAGCGTGGCCGACGTCAACACGGCGTCGGTGCCGGTGAAGAAGCTCACCGATATCGGTGGACAATTCCCCGCATGGTCCTCGAACGGCCGTCGTGTGCACTGGTCCATCGGCAATGCCCATGTGGTATACGACCTCGACACCGCCGCGGTGCGTGACGCCGCGATCGCCGTGTCACGCCGCGATTCCACGATCGCCGACAGTCTGCGCCCGCGCCCGTATGCGCCGAGTGAGCAGCGCGTATCGGTGCAGGCGGCGCGTGATATTCCGCGCGGGAGCGTCGTGCTACGCAACGCGAAGTTGATCACGATGAAGGGCGACGAAGTGATCGCACACGGCGACATCGTCGTCACCAATAATCGCATTGTGGCCGTCGGTGCCGCGGGCAGCGTGACCGTCCCGGCCGGTGCCGTCTCGATCGAGATGGCCGGTGCCACGATCATACCGGGCTTCGTGGACACGCACGCGCATCTGCGCGCCGAGCGTGGCACGATTCACGAGACGCAGCCGTGGGCGTATCTGGCGAATCTCGCGTACGGTGTCACGACCACGCGCGATCCGCAGACTGCCACCACCGACGTGCTTACCTATCAGGACATGGTGGACGCCGGCCAGATCATCGGGCCGCGCATTTACTCGACGGGCCCCGGTGTGTTCAACACCGACAATATCCGCGATCAGGAGCATGCCAACAGCATTCTCAAGCGGTACAGCAGCTACTACGACACCAAGACGATCAAGATGTACGTGGCCGGCGTACGGCAAACGCGGCAGTGGATCATCAAGGCGGCGCGTGAGCAGCAGCTGATGCCGACCACCGAAGGGTCACTCGACGTGAAGCTCAATCTCACCGAAACGTTCGACGGCTATCCTGGCCTCGAGCATTCAATGGGTATCGTGCCGCTGGGCAGCGACGTGACGAGCTTCATGGCGTGGTCGAATCGCACCTACACGCCGACGCTGCTGGTGAACTACGGCGGCCCGTGGGGGGAGAACTACTTCTACACGAAGGAGAATCCCTACGCGGATGAAAAGCTGCAGCGCTTTACCGCGTACGAAGAGCTGGCGCTCAAGACGCGTCGCCGCATGGCCTCGATGCCCGGCGGTGGTACGGCCGGTGGTTGGTTCCTCGACGAAGAGTACGTATTCCCGCAGCTCGCGGCCGATGCCACGAAGATCCTGCGCGCCGGTGGTCGACTGGGTATCGGCAGTCACGGACAGTTGCAGGGGCTCGGCTACCACTGGGAGCTGTGGCTGATGGCGAGCGGTGGCATGACGCCGATGGAAGCGCTGCACACCGCCACGGCGGGTGGCGCGCGCGCGATCGGACTTCAGGATGACGTCGGCTCGCTCGAG
>JBBQXC010000130.1:0-13286 GCA_038210005.1 Gemmatimonadales bacterium | reverse complement strand
TTGGTGGGTGGTTGGCCGCCGGTGGGGGTTGTGTGCGCCCCCGCCTGGTGGGGTGTGCGCCCCCCCCCCCCCCGCTTCTGCCTACTTCACGCAGCGACCGATCAACTCGAATCGATTTCTTGGCCATTCCATGGCGTAGGGGCCGGTGACCAGCAGGACTTCGTGGCCTTCTTTGCTCACGTACCATCGCTCGGGGGTGGGGCCCGTGTGGAGTACGACGCGCCAGCTAGGGACGTTGCCCCACAATGTGGAGACTATGGAGTCTCCTTGGACGCGCAGATTGATCGAGCGCGTCTGCGCGTAGATCGCGGGCGATTGGTTTCGCGTCTGGCCGGAGTTCACGTCGATGCTTCCCTTCCACGTTGAATGGAGCGGCAAGGAGCGAACGAGCAGGTGAAAGTAGGAACGATCGGTGACGAGAAGCTGGCCGGGGGGAATGGCGGTGCGCGACGTGCTGCGCAGTTTGGCTGGATCGATCTTGACCTTCTTGCTCGCCGGAAAGTGCATCACGGTTTCCTGCTCGAGCACGGTGACGACGTCACGACACGCCATATGCGAACACCCTTGTACGTGGTGTCGCGGAGCTCGATCGCTTCGGCACCGATCGGCATGTAATCGTGGTACGAGCTGGCTGAGCTTTGCACGTAGGTTCGCGTGCCGGACTTCACGGCCGTCGTGTCGAAGGTCGTAATCGCGGGATAGGGCACCTCGAGTACGTCGGATGCCGATTGAGCGTACGCTGCGAGCGGCCATGGCGACAGTGCACCGAGTGGGTTGTCGCTGGTTGGTGGCGGCGGGGCCTTCGGTTCGATAGACGAATCGGCAGTGCGAGTGCTCGTTGCTACCGATGGTGTCTCGCTGCGCGGCCAGAGCGCGAACGCCGCTATGGCGACGGTCGCCGCAATGGCGAGCGGCGCCAGCCTCTTCCACGCAGGGCTCGCGGCGGGCACGGCGCTCGGCGAGTCGTGCGCCAGCAGAACACGCTCCTGCCGCGCGCGTCGTTCGAGTGCTGCGGCCAGCAACGCTTCAGAGGCGGGTACTATTGGGGCATCGGTAAACAGCGCCCGCATCGACTGGATATCACGGAGTTGGGCGAGACACTCTGCATACGCCTCGACGTGCGCGGACATCGGCTCGCTTTCGTTGCCCAGCTCCTCGCCATGCGCGATACGCACGCGCGACTCGTCGCCCGGGTGTCCAACGAATCGGCTCATATCGTGTCTCCCAGCTGGCTGCGCAGCGCCTTGATGGCACGCGACAAGCGGACTTCCGAGGTGCCGGGCGTGATGCCCAGCAACGCGGCGATGGCGGAATGCGAGTGTCCTTCGATGACGCGCAGCACGAAGACGTGTCGGAGGTTGTCCGAGAGCGTGCTGAGTGCACGCTCGATGTGCGCGGAATCGCCACGTGGCGCGATGGGGTGCGCCGGCACCTTAAGCGACTCCGCGCCGTGCGGCACTTCACGTCGGTTGCGCACGCACCGATGCATCCCCAGTGCATGGCGTGTGGTGAGCCCGCGCAGCCAGGCGGTAGACAGGCCGCGTTCTTCGTAGCGACGCAGCGCTTCCGGCAGCCCGACGAACACATCCTGGACCACGTCCTCGGCATCGGCGCGTTCGCCCGTGAGGCGCATGGCCAGCGTGAGTAGTGAGCCGGCCTGCGCCCGGTAGCAGGCCGTGATGGCGCTCGGACTCCCCGCGCGAAGCTCAGCGAGCCATTCGGGGCTCGAACGCCGCGGAGTGTCCCGGGGGCTCGGCATTGGGGGCACTACGGGCGATTGAGATGGTGAGTGCATATCTGTACTATGCAGGCAGTTGGGAAAAGCTTTCATTCGGCGGCGCGCACGCGCCCCGGGCCGCACAGACGTCCGAATGTAAGCTTCCCGGCAGGACGGGCATTGATCCAGTACTCATGAGCCTTTCCGCCTCCTCTTCGCTCCCGAACGCCGACGCCACGTCGCCGGCGACGCTGATCTCGCTGTCCGCGATACGCGCGGGCGACCCTGACGCGCTCGCGGCGTGCTACCGCGCCCATGCGCCCTCGTTGCTGGCACTGGCGCTCAGGCTCACGGCATCGCATCAGGATGCGGAGGACATCGTGCACGACGTGTTCGTGGGGCAGCCGGAGGCACTGGCGCGCTACGAAGAGCGCGGGCAGTTCGGCGCGTGGCTTGGTCGCGTGACCACCCGCGAGGCGCTGATGCGTCAACGACAGGTGAGTCGGCGCGGCGACGTGTCACTGGTCGGCATCGCGGAGCTCGCCACCAGCACACCGGACGGCGATCCGATGCTGCAGGAGAAGGTACTCCAGGCGCCGGCCACGCTCACGCCGCCGCTGCGGCACGTCTTCGTGCTGCGCGTGATCGAGGGCTATTCGCACGCGGAGATCGCCAGCCTGCTGGAGATTTCCACCAACACCTCTGAAGTCCGGTTGCACCGCGCGGTAAAGCAGCTTCGCCGATTACTGGAGGCATGTTTATGAACCGCCGAGCGCTCTTCACGGACGATCGCGATCTCGCGGCGCTCGTTCGCGTGGCTACCGATGTCGTGCCCTCCGGCATGCTGCTGGATCGGATTCACTCGAGCCGCGCCGACGGGATGCGGGTGATGCTCCCGCACGGCGATGCCGCCACGATGCCGGTTGCAGCAGCGGTGCGGTCATCGGCGATCGATGCACTCACCGTGGAGCAGCTGGCCGGTCGGGTGTGGATGATCGGACTCGCGGTTGCGGCCGCGCTCGTGGCCGTGGTGACGGCGTTGTGGTCACGCGAGACGGCCACGGGCGGGTTGCCGGCAATGGCGCGGGCGCTGCCGAGACAGGCACCACCGACGCTGGTCGACTCCGTGATGCTCGATTCGTTGACGCGCACGACCGCCATCGCGTCGCCTCGCGAGAGCCTCGCCGAGCGCCTCTCGCCGTGGCCCCGCGTCGCATTCGCGCAATCGCCAAGCAAGGCCGCGCGCAATGCGCCATATCCCGGGCTCTTTGCGCTCGACGAGTCCCGACTGAAGCCGGGCCGCCGCAGCTATCTGCGAAGCGTGGGGAATGCGCTACACGAACTCCTGCCGTACACGACGTACACGGTCGCGCTGGACACGATCGCGCTGGGGGAGCAACGCGCGTGGTGCCTGGTGACGGTCACGCAAACATCGACCGGGCTGGCCGAAAACAGTGAGCGCAACGCGGAGCACGATTCCGTCTGGCTCAGGCGTTCCGATTTACGGCCAATCCGTCGGGCGCGTCATGCAGGGTTCCTGCGCATGCGTCAGATGTTCACCGACAGCACGTTGGTGGAAACCGACTCCTTGATCGCTCCGCCGGGAACAACGCTCCGGAATGGGATGACGCTCGTGCCCTTTCGCAATGGAACGTCCAGACAGCTCGACGGGCGCGTTCCGTTCGTGCCGACGGAAGAAACCATGCGAATCCCGCTGCGCGCCGCGCCGCTCCACGCAGGCTGGCGCGCCAGCGTTGGCACACTTGCCGGTGATGCCCGCTTCTTCGCGATGGGCGAGTCCGAGTATCTGAACCTGCGCGTCGACGGTTCGCGCGACATCCAAACCCTCGGCGGCCGCTATGCCACCTGGCGCGTGGTCCTCGAGACCGGGGCCACACCGGAAGTCTGGTACGTCAGCAAGGAAACCGGCGAAACGTTGCTCACCGAAGGATCGTGGGGCGTCCGTTATCCGGTTTCCGAAACGCGACTCTTATACGGCTTCGAGGAGACGAAACGCGTGCAGGCTGAACCGAGCCGCCATTAGCAGGGGCCGGACGTCATTGACGTCCGGCCCTTCGCGCTGCACCATCAGAGAGAATCGGTTGCAGACTCTCCAAGCATCCCAAGGCCCCGGAGGTAATGATGCGTTTCGCTCAATCGCTCTGCCCGCTCGCCGCGCTGCTACTATCGCTGTCGTCTGCACCCCACGCCGCCGCGCAGGCGGCACCCGCCAAAGCCGCTGCCGCGGCGGCCCGACCTGCAGCGAACGCGAATCGCGTGACCTATGTCGCCGTGAACTCGGTCGACTACAACTTCTCGGCGCCCGAGCAGGTGCCCGCTGGCGTCGTCGCCTTCAACCTCACCAACGGCGGCGCCGACCTGCACGCCCTCGCGTTGCTCGAGCTTCCGGCCAATCACACGCTTCGTGAGTTCCTCGACATGTACCACAGCAAAGGCATCATCCCGCCGTGGATGCCGATGCTCGGCCAGACCAATCCGATCGCGCCGAATCAGGAGACGTTTCTCACGGTGCGCATGAAGCCGGGCCGCTACATCCTCGCCTGTCTCATCCCTGCCCGCGACGGTCGTGCGCACACGGAGAAGGGCATGGTCAAGATGATCACGGTCAAGTAGCCCATCGCTGTTACGCGATGAATGAGGCCTCAGGCAGCGCGTCGCCGGCACGCCAGCCGTCGACGCGCAGCTGCTCGAGATAGCCCGTGACCCGCCCACGCTCGGCGTGCGTAGGCAGCACCAGCACATCGCCCGACTGCGCCCACGCGAGCAACTCGCGCACGGCCTCGAACTCGCTCGGCGCCATCGACACGCGATCGTCCGGCGCGCCGCACTGTCGCAGCTCAGCCACGAGCAGCGCCGGCAACTCTCCTTCAGGACGACCGCGTAACAGCGATACCATTTCCTTCACGATCACCCGATCGAACGGCGCGACGCTCCACGCCGCGCGCGCGAGTGCGCGCAGCTGATCGTCGTCGCGATCACCGGCGTTCCCGAGCACCAGCCCGCGTCGCGTGGCCGGTACGGCGGCTGCCGTCGCGCAGAGCGCACGAATGCCTTCGGGATTGTGCGCGTAGTCCACGAACACCGTGATACCGCCGACGGCGTAGCGCTCGAGACGACCCGCGTTGTCGTGCAACGCCGCACCGAAACGGCGAAGCGCCACGTGCACCGCCGACAGCGACACGCCGGAGCAGCTCCCAGTCAACGCCGCCGCCAGTGCATTCTCCACGTTGTGGCGCGCCGCACCATCGGCCGTCACGGGCATCTCGCTCACGCGACCGGCATCGCCCCACACACCCTCGCGACACACCATCAGGTGCCCGTCGTGCAGCACCGCACCGTCGCCGTGCGCGTCGATGCCATCAGCCACGAGTTCGGTATCGGCGTTCATGCTGAACCATACGATCGGCACGGCATACACCACCGAGAGTCGCTCACCGAGTGCGATCAGTGTGGGATCATCGGCATTGAGCACCAACCGCGCTTCCGCCCCGAGTGCGCGGGTTACGATCGCCTTGACCTCGGCGAGATCCTCGAGCGTGTGTACGCCGTACTCGCCGAAATGGTCGGCCGAAATATTGGTGATCACCGAGACGGTGGCGGTGGTGGTGCCGAGCCCGCGGCGCAGCATGCCACCACGCGCCGTCTCGAGTACCCCCACCTGCACGTCTGCATCGCGCATCACGAGCCGCGCACCACCGGGCCCGGTGTAGTCACCAAGGCCCAGCGTGCGCTTCTCGATATCCGACTCCACAAACACGCCGTCGCTACAGCTCCAGCCGGTGGTCGCCCCCGCGGCGCGCCACATCGCAGCCACGAGCCGTGTCGTCGTGGTCTTACCGTTGCTTCCGGTCACCATGATGAGCGGAATATCGCTGACCGTATCCCATGCCACCGACGCTGATGATGGCGCCTCGCCGTGAGGCCACGTGCGTACACCGCGCCCACTGCCGACACTCACCGCCTCATCGTCGATACTGAAGGCCAGGCCGCGAGTCAGCGCGCCAGCCGCCAGCTCGCGCACGTGCGGATGACGCGCGCATTCTTCGGCGTACTGCGCGCGGAGCGTCGGCACCACGTCGGGCACCTGACGCTGGTCGATGTAGGCTTCCGACTCCACCCACGCCATTTCGGCGACAGCGGTGGCGGTCATCAGTCCGTCGATCGGCGCCGAGAGATAGCACGTCGCATCGCCGATGCTGTGACGCGCGACGAATTCGATATGCTCCCATCCGAGCGCCTGCGTCAACCGGCGCGCCGCGTACGGCCAATGATCAACGGCACGGCGCGCTTGGTCGTTCATCACCACCACCGTGACGACCGCTCCCGGCGTGGGACCATAGCGATTCGGTCCCTGCAGCCGTCGGCAGTCGCGGATGCTCGGCGATGGATACTCCGGTTCGTCGACCGACGCGTCGGTCAATCGCTGGCCTCAGGCACGAGCATGACGCCGCGTTCGTCACGCATGAGTACGACGTCGTCGGTCACGCTGTTCCACTTGGCCGGCGGCTCCACCGTAGTGGCGGGTGCTGCCGTCGAGCGCGCCGGCGCCGAGTCGTCGGCCGGCGAATCTTCCGAAACTTCGGCACGACGCACGGACCGGGCAGCACGCGGCGGCGGAATCACCAGCTGCTCGGCCTCCGGTCGGAAGTTGACGATCTGCTTCCAGCCACGGGCGAGCGCATCGGCAAACACCAGCACGAGATCACCGGCGCGCGCCATGCGCAGCGCCGCTTCGATCGCCTCCTGCTCGTCGACAATGCTCGTGACACAATCGGCCGCGATACCATGCGACAGCAATGCATCTCGTAACATGCGCGGTACTTCGTCGGGCGCGCGCCCACGCGGCGAATCGTCACGACGCACGATGTAGTGATCGAAGTCGCCCGCGGCAGCGACGGTCCCGATGGCGGCGATGTCTTCGTCGCGCCGGTCACCGGGGGCCGAGAGCACGCAGATCCGCCGACCCACCGGCTTCATCCGATTCACGAGGTCGCACAACGCCGCGATGGCATGTGCGTTGTGGCCGTAGTCGAAGAGCACCTTGAAGGGATGCTCATCGTACACATTGAGCCGGCCCGGCGCCTGGAAGAACGTGGTGTCGAACGTGCGCAGCCCGTGACGGATGTCCTCGAGCCGTACGCCCATCGAGAACGCCATCGCCGCCGCGAACATCGCGTTCTGCACGTTGAACGTAGCGCGCCCTTCGAGGGTGGCAGGAATGAGGTGGGTCCAGAGCAGCGGGATGTGCGCACCACGATCGTAGATCGTGATCATCTGGCCGTTCACACCGGCTTCGAGGGCGATCGCACGACCACCAGCGCGGATATGCTCGCGCACCAGATCGTGCGCGGGGTCCATCGTCACGTAGCACACGTGCTTGGCCTTCGTGTAAGCCGCCATCCGCAGTGTGTTCGGATCGTCGGCATTCAGCACCGCCGTGTCCGTCGCGATCTCCACCACGGTGCGCTTCACTTCGGCGAGCTGTTCGAGCGTTTCGATGCCCTTCTGCCCGAGGTGATCGGGCTGAATGTTGAGCACGGCACCGACGTCGACGTGCCGCATCGCCATTCCGGCGCGCAACAGACCGCCGCGGGCCGTTTCCAGCACCGCCACCTGCACCGCCGGATCGCTGAGCACGATGCGCGCCGACGTCGGGCCGGTCATATCGCCTTCCACCGTGCGCTGTCCGTCGATGTATACGCCATCGGTGGTCGTGAGTCCGACCCGCTTGCCCGCGAGCTTGTGAATGTGGGCGAGCAGTCGCGACGTGGTCGTCTTGCCGTTCGTGCCGGTGATCGCCGCAATCGGAATCGTACTCGGCGCGCGATCGGGAAAGAGCATGTCGATGACCTTGCCGGCCACGTCACGCGGGCGACCTTCACTGGGCGCCATGTGCATGCGGAAGCCGGGCGCCGCGTTGACTTCGCACACCGCGCCACCGATGTCCTTGTACGACTCCGTGATGTCGGGCGTGAGGAAGTCCACACCGCCCACATCGAGGCCGATCGCCTTGATGGCACGCACCGCCATCTCGGCGTTGTCGGGATGCACGACATCGGTCATATCGGTGGCGGTGCCGCCAGTCGACAAGTTCGCCGTGAGTCGCAGGTACACATCTTCACCAGCCGGCGGCACCGTGGTCGCGTCGTAGCCCAGCTTCGTGAGCAGACCCATTGCCGGCTCGTCGAGCTCGAGTTGCGTGAGCACCTTCTCATGACCGATGCCGCGGCGCGGATCACTGTTCACGATGGCGACGAGCTGTTCGATGCTGTGCTCGCCGTCACCCGTGACCTTGCCGGGCTCGCGCTTGCTGACCGCGACGAGCTCACCGTTGATCACCAGCATACGATGATCATGTCCGAGGATGTAGCTCTCCACGATCACGCTACGCGAGATCTCCTGCGCGCGCTGGAAGCCGGCGACCACCTGTTCGGGCGTGGAGAGGGCGATCGATACACCGCGGCCGTGGTTGCCGTTGTACGGCTTCGTGACCACGGGATACCCGATCGTCTTGGCCGCGCTGATCGCTTTCTCCGCGGTCTGCACGAGACGCTGCTTCGGAACCGGCAGCCCGAGGTTGGCGAGAATGCGATTCGTCTCTTCCTTGTCGCCCGCGAGTTCGACGGCAATGTGCGACGTCTTGCCGGTGATTGTGGCCTGAATGCGCTGCTGGTAACAACCGTAGCCGAGCTGAATGAGACTCTGTTCGTTCAGGCGAATCCACGGGATGTCGCGCGCTTCCGCCGCGTGTACAATGCTCGCGGTGCTCGGCCCCAAGGCGCGACGCTGCGCGTATCGAATGAAGGCGTCACGACGCGCCGCGAGATCGAAGCTCGGATCGGTGCCGCGCGGCCGGAGTTCCTCGGGCAGCAGATGATGCAACAGATCGAGCGCCACGTCGGCCGCTTCGTGTCCGACATCCGCCTGCTCGTACTCGAACACCACGTCGTAGACACCGGCATGCGCCGTTTCCCGCGTCTTGCCGAAGGTGACCTTCACGCCGGCCACGTTCTGCAGTTCGATGGCCACGTGCTCGAGCACATGCCCCAGCCACGTGCCGTCGTCTTCCCTCATGCGACGCACGAATCCGCCGGCCACGCCGTACGAGCAGCCATGTTCGTGCAAGCCGGGCAGTGCCTCCAGCAGCGCCTGAACGAACGCGTCACCCAGTCGCTTGGTAGGCCACTCTTCGAGCGCTCCAAGGTCGAGGACGAGCCGGATGACGGGGAAATGCGCGTAGTGGCTCGGCCCCACATAGGTGGAGCGTTCGAGAATCTTCATGGTCTGCTATTCGGCCGTGACGAGGGAGTCGCCCAGCGCGGCATTGAGCGCGTCGTGCGGTGATGTGGCCGACGCGGTGGCGACCGCCAGCCGTGTTCGGAGATTGAAGCTCGCCCCCGCGGCGAGCAGATGCAGCGTGGTACCAAGTAGGGTGACCGCCTCGCCGGGCTCCGCCTCGGCGATCGACGAGAATGACACATGGGTCGGATCGATGATGGTAATCGAGCCGGTGCCCATCACGTCGATGGTGTCATCGGGCGCAATGAACGCGGCGGTGTCTTCATCGACGCCAAGTCCGAAGGCAAACGGATTGTAGGCCAGCGCGGTGAGCAGACGCCCCAGCCGATCGCGCTGACGGAAGTGCTGGTCGATGATCACGCGGTTGGTGAGCCCGAGACCGGCACACATGGTGACCATGCCGGCGCGCGGCGAACTGCCTTCGGCGCCATGCGCGATCATGTGTTCGCTGAGATAGGCCGCACCCGCGCTGGTGCCGGCGACGTGCATGCCGGCGGCATGCCGCTCCCGCAGCAGGTTCCCCACCGGCGTGCCGCCCAAGGTCGCCGAAAGCTTGAGCTGATTGCCGCCGGCGATGAACACCCCCGTGGCGTCCCCGAGCAGAGCCAGCCAATCGGCATCGTCGCAGTCGCTGCGGCGTTCCAGGTTGAGCGCCTTGGCCTTTTTGACACCGTGACGATGGAAGACGCGTTCGTAAAAGGTCCCCATGTCCGGCTCGGACGACGCGGTCGGAATGATCGCAATGCGAGCCGCCGCCCCACCGCTCAACGCCACGAAGCGGTCGAGAATGGTCTTGGTGATCAACTTGCCACCAATCGGGATGATCCAGCCGCGCATGAGTCGGGGATTTACGTGAACCGCCGGAACGGTACGTACCGTACGTACGCGTCGAGCAGTGACAAAGCTAACGCTGGCCGAGGCCGCTGGGTAACGTTCCGGTATGCTGCTGCTACGCAATGCGACTGTATTCGCTCCCGAATCGCGGGGGCGGATGGACCTGCTCATTGGCGGTGAGCAGGTCCTATGGATGGGCGCGTCCCTGAGCGCACTTCCCTCGGCACTGGGCGTGATCGAGGTCGATCTCGAGGGGCGCGTGGTGATTCCCGGGTTGCTGGACGGTCACGCGCACCTGACCGGCGGTGGCGGTGAAGCCGGCCCGAATACCCGCGTTCCCTCGCCGCCGCTGTCCCAATACACCAACGCTGGTGTTACCACGGCCATCGGAGTACTGGGCACCGACGACGTCACGCGGAGCACGGCCGAACTAGTGGTCACGGCTCGTGGCCTGGTGGCCGAAGGGCTCTCGGCCTGGTGCCACACCGGGGGCTACCACGTGCCTCCTGTCACCCTCACGGGCAGTGTGCGCGGCGACATCGTGCACCTCGACCGGGTGATCGGTGTCGGCGAGCTCGCGCTCAGTGATCACCGCTCCAGCCAGCCGACGCTCGACGACCTGCTCAAGGTGGCCGCCGAGGCGCACGTGGGCGGCATCATGACCGGCAAGGCCGGCGTCGTGCACCTGCACATGGGCGACGGGGGGCGCGGCCTCGACCTCGTGCGGCGGTCGCTCGACGCGAGCGAGATTCCGGCGCGGGTCTTCAACCCGACGCACGTGAATCGCAAGCGGGCCCTGTTCGAGGAGGCGATCGCCCTCGCCCGGCGCGGCTGCGTGGTCGACATTACGTCGTTTGACGTGTCGCCCGAGGACGACGGCTGGAGCGCCGCTGATGCGCTGGAGCGTTTCTGGGCCAGCGGGGCGCCCGCCGCGAACGTGACCGTGAGCAGCGACGGCGGCGGGTGTCTGCCCGTGTTCGACGCCGACGGCCGGGTGGTGGCAATGGGCGTCGGTCGTGCGGGCACGTTGATGGACACCGTGCGGGAGCTTCTGGCCCGGGGACATGGCCTGGAGCGGATCCTCCCCGCCTTCACCAGCAACGTGGCGACTCTGCTCCGCCTGACGGCCAAGGGCGAGGTCCGTGTCGGGCGCGACGCGGACCTCGTGGTGCTCGACCGTGACCATCGTGTGCGCGACGTGATGGCCCGCGGCGCGTGGCACATTCAGGGCGGAATGACCGTTCGCCGTGGCACCTTCGAGCCAGCGTGAGGCCGGTGTAGGGACCCACCTGAAATCGGTCCCGGAAAATGCCGTGGTTGGTGGCTTGTGTAAGGAAACAAGTATTGACTTACGCGCCTTTTGACTGGAACTTGGGCCTCCCGCTGTTGTTCGTGACAGCAGGCAACTGTTCCAAGACATAGGCATTTGGTCACCGACTCCGAAGCTGGGGTCGGCGCTAAGAGGGAACCCGGTGCTATTCCGGGGCGGCCCCGCCGCTGTGAGGGAGGACGACGGAGCAGCACGCCACTGGGCACTCATCAACAAGTGCACGGGAAGGCCGCTCCGGAGGACGAATCCCGAGCCAGAAGACCTACCAACTGCCGGAGTCCGCGCGCACCCTCGAGGGAGGGCACGCCGGGGATCGCTGTGCGCCATTCAGAAAATGAGTGGTGCCGGCCCCGCTGGGCTCCTTGCTGCGCATCGCAAGGAGCCTTTCTCTATTGCCCGGCGTGTTTGCCGGGGGATGCAGAGCGCAGGTCCTCGGGGGTGTGCATTCAATCGCTGGTTCACCCGAAGGAGGCACAATTGGCCGTATCCGTCGCCCCCCGCAGTTCCGAGTTCCGAGCCAGCTACGACGCCGCCGGTATCAAGGCGGTCACGCAGGTCATCAAGCGTGATGGCCGTTCGGCCGCGTGGGATCCGGAGTGTATCACCCGTGCGATTGCGCTCGCGTTCTACGCGTCGCTGCACGACGATGCGCCGAACCCGCTCCATGACGACGCCGCCCACCGCTTTGGCTTGGGCTTCACCGAGTTCGCCGACGTCTGCGCCATTACGCAGCTCGTGGTCAATACCGTCGAGCGTCGCGCCCAAGACCATGTCCCCACGGTCGAAGAGATCCAGGACATCGTCGAAATGATGATCGCGGCGCGCGGTCACTGGGACATCGCGAAACGCTACGTGCTGTATCGCGCGGCCCGTGCCCAGCATCGCCTCCACGCGCACGGCGAGAACGGTTTGCAGGATTACATCTTTCTCTCGCGCTATTCGCGCTACCGGGAAGATCTGGGTCGCCGCGAGACGCCGGCCGAGGCCTTTACGCGCGTGATGGACATGCACCGCAACCACTTCGCCGACCGGGTGGATCTGCCGGTGACGGGCTTCGGTGGACGCACCCTGCGGGCGCTCATGGCCGACACGGAGGGCGCGCTGCAGCGTCGTGCGATCCTCCCGTCCATGCGCTCCCTGCAGTTCGGTGGCCGCGCGATCGAAGCCAACAACGCACGCATGTTCAACTGTGCGTTCACGCACATGGATCGACTCGACGCATTCAAGGAGTCGTTTTTCCTGTTGATGTCGGGCACGGGCGTCGGCTTCAGTGTCCAAAAGCAGCACGTGTCGCAGCTCCCCACGTTCCCGCTCCGCCCCGCGGAGAACGAACTGCCGGTGGTGCACCATATGGTGCCGGACACGCTCGAAGGGTGGGCGGACGCGCTGGACGCCTTGATCCGTTCGTACTTCGATGGGACGAAGGTCGAATTCAACTACAGCGCGATCCGTTCGCGCGGTCAGCAGTTGCGCACCTCTGGTGGCCGCGCCCCCGGGCACTTGCCGCTCAAGAAGGCGCTCCGCGCCGCCGAACAGATGCTTGATCAGGTGCCGGGCCGCGCGCTCCGTCCGATCGAAGTGTACGACATCATGATGCACGTTGCCGTGGCCGTGCTCTCGGGTGGGATCCGTCGCTCAGCCACGATCTGCCTGTTCTCGTCGGATGACAACGAGATGGCGGCGGCCAAGACGGGCAATTGGTTCGAGACCAACCCGCAGCGTGGGAAGTCGAACAACTCCGCCGTGCTCGTGCGCGAATCGGTACAGACGTCGGACTTCGCGAAGTTGTTCGAATTCCAGAAAGAGTTCGGCGAGCCGGGCTTCTACTTCGTGGACGACGCCGAATACGGCGCGAACCCGTGCGTTGAAATCGGCCTCGCACCGTACATGGTGGTCGACGAAGCCGCGCAGGAGAAGCTGGCAAAGTACGGCCGCCCCGATGTCGCCATCGGGTCGCGCGTGTCGGGCTGGCAGATGTGCAACCTCACCACGATCAACGCCGGCGCCTGCGACAGTGAAGAGTCGTTCCTCGCCTGCTGTCGCGCGGCGTCACTGCTTGGTACGCTGCAGGCGGCATACACCGAC
>JBBQXC010000129.1:0-13382 GCA_038210005.1 Gemmatimonadales bacterium | reverse complement strand
GCGCGGCGAGCTGCGCACTCTCTTGCGGCGAGAGCGCGACGTCGAGAGCGTCGACGATCGCACGCGATACACGCTCCTGCACATCGAACACGTCGTCGAGTGTGCCATTGTACTTCTCGGCCCAGCGCGGCTCGTCGCGCTGCACGTCCACGAGTTGCGCGTGGATGCGCAGTGCATTTCCCGCGCGTCGCACACTACCAGTGAGCGCCCATCGCACGCCAAGCGTGTCGCCGATGGCGCGTAGCGTCTGCGTGGTGCCCTTGTACTGCATGGCGGTGGTGCGCGAGATCACGCGCAGTGCCTTCACATGCGACAGGTCGGTGATGAGTTCGTCGGTGAGGCCGTCGCTGAAGTACTCCGTGTCGGCGTCAGGACTGACATTCACGAAAGGGAGTACCACCACTGAGCGTTCGGTGTGCGCCGGTTGCGCCGCGGGCGCTGGGGCGGCGGCCGCAGCAACCGGCGTGCGCAGCGTCTGCACCACCTGCGCGCCGCTGGCGACGCGTTCCTCGGCGGCCTTCACGAGCAGACGATCGACGAGCTGCGCGAGGGCTGCTGGCACATCGGGGCGGAGCACGGCCATCGGTGGCGGCGTATGCACGAATCGCCGCGCGATGGTGGCCTGCACGGTGGGGCCGCTGAACGCCACGTCGCCGGTGAGCATCTCGAAGAGCACACATCCCAGCGCGAACAGGTCGCTGCGCCCGTCGACGGCTTCACCGGCGGCTTGCTCGGGGCTCATGTAGGCTGGCGTACCCACCGTGACGCCTATCTGCGTATGCATCGTGTTCTGCTCAGACGCGGCGACCAGTGCTTTGCCGATGCCGAAATCAGCGACCACCGCATGCCCCTCGTGCAGCAGGATGTTTTCCGGCTTGATGTCGCGATGCACCACGTCATGGCGGTGCGCGTAGTCGAGCGCGTCGGCCACTTCGCCGGTGAGGCGCACGACGTCCTCGATGGACAGTCGCTCCGGCTGGGCGAGCCGGTCGCGCAACGTGTCGCCCGTTAACAGCGGCATGGTGAACCAGAGCGTTCCGTTGTCATCGCCGGAGTCGTAGAGCGGCAGGATGTGCGGATGCGTGAGGGACGCAGCGAGGCGGATCTCGCGGAGGAAGCGGTCGCGGCCCAGCGCGTCGCCGAGGTCGGAGCGCAGCACCTTGAGCGCGACCTCACGCTCGTGGCGCAGATCGTGGGCGCGGTACACGGTGGCCATGCCGCCGGCGCCGAGCTCCGCGCCGAGGCGGTAGCGGTCGGCGAGGGCGATGGTGAGGCGTGACAGGTCGTCGGGCATCCGCCTATGGTACCAGCTCGCCCCGCCTAGGAGCTAGCGGCTTTGCGCTTGACGTTTCTCACGGAAACGGCATATTCCCGAATATACACCGAACCTCACTCTTTCACAAGGTGCGCCATATGTCCGAAGCTGCCGTCGCTGAACTCGAGTCCACGCGGAAATTCTTCCTTACGACCATCGCGGTCTTGAACACCGAACACGAAGCGTTCGCGCCGCATGCGGACATGTACACGACGGCCGGCCACGTGGCGCATGTCGCCATAACGGCGGATTGGTTCATGGCTGGTGCCTTCGGCGCGGGATGGGACACCGACTACGACGTGCACATTGCGCAGGCCAAGGCGGTCACGTCGCTCGATACCGCGCGAGGCATGCTGGATCGTGCGTTCGAGCAGGCGATCGCCACGCTACGCACCACGAGCGAGGAAGAACTCGACCAACCGATTCCCAACGACATCGTGATGGGTGGTGCACCCAGGCGCGCCGTGATCAGCGGCATCGTGGATCACACCGCGCATCACCGTGGTTCGCTCGCGGTGTACGCGCGCTTGTGCGGGAAAGTGCCGACGATGCCGTACGCGTAGGGCTACGTACCTTTCTTCGCTTTTCCCGAAACCTTGAGCGCCGGGACCGGAGTGCGCATCACGAGCGCACGCGGTGCATCGGTGGCCGCTGCCGTCACTTTCTTCGCCGACGCGACCGACGTCTTGCTTTTCGGATGTTCCCCCACGTGCCTGTCGAGCGCGTTGGTCGCAGCGCGTGCCTGCGCCGGCGTAAAGGTACGCGTTGCTGGCGAGGGCAGCGTTTGCGCCGAGAGCGACGTGCTGTGGGCAAGGACACAGGCGACCGCGGCAGCTACGAGCGCCGCACCACGAGGCGAGATGAAGTCACGCATTACTTGTTTTCTCCAGTTCCGGTGATCCACACGCTGGTACGCGCCACGCTATCGACCTGCGCGGCCAAGGCGCCCAGCACGCGCGGGGCGGACGTGCACCCCGCATCGTGTTGTACGGTTTTCATCGACGTCGAAGTGCGCGCACCGAGGACGGTGCGCGGACCATCAGGCAGAAAGCGACCGCACCCCTTGGCCCCCTCGACATAGGCGCTGTCGAGCGAGGCAAAACCAGCGGACACGAACTGCTGCTGCAGTGCGCGCACCGCGCTCACGGCAATCGAGGCGCGCTGCGCACCAAGCACCGTGACGTGCTTGCGCCCGTCAAAGCGCACGGTACCGTCGTCGAAAATCTCAACGACATATTCCGTGCAGCGACCGAAGCACGGTCCGCGTTCCAGTCGCACCGCGACATTCCCCGCCGCAGCGGCATCGGGGGTCGCGTGCGGCCGACAGGCCAGCACCGTTGTCGTCACCACGAAGAGTGCGACGGTCACACGCGCACGACGCAGCCGCGGTGTGACCATGGGGATCGGACGCGTGCTCACTGGCGAATGGCACCGGTGAGCGGGTTGATCGTGGCCTTGGCGCTCTTTACGCCGTCGGAAATGAGCAGATCGAGTCGTTCCGGTGCGCCAAACTGAGAAAGATCGAGCGAACCGTTGCGCACCAACGCCAGCACGTCGCCGGTGCGGCGGTCCCGAACCATGATGGCCGGCACCCGTGACGGCGCCCACGTCATCTGCGTGCGCGCGCCCGAGAGCGTTGCCGTTTCGACGTCCATTCTCGAGGCACTGAGCGGACCTGTGCCACGCGTGTTCAACCGTGCGCCCCTCTTGCTCCCGCGCACCTCACGCACGGACAGACGCGCGACCTGCGCCTGCACATCCTCGGCCACCGGGACCGCGACCACAAACGCCTCGGTACCATGCGCCGCGTCCTCCACCACATACGGAGAGAACCGGTGCGCAAAGAGCACGCGATCCCTCGCATCGAACCCTTCGATCACGTAGCGTCCCGCCGCGTCGTTCTTTGCCGGCGAGCTGGTCAACGAGAACGCGGGATCGAGCGTGAGCGTGGCGCCGGCGATATCACCGGAGACGAGGAGCACGCTTGTCGGCGGGGCGATTCCCTGACCGTTGGGATTCGCCTGACGGAAGTCGAGCACCTTGCGATAGTTGAACGCGCTGACCCAGTAAGGGCGGCAGTACGTCATGATGTCGTTGGTGGCAGGCGGCTGGATGACGTTGTTGCGGAACAGGTCCATGCCAAACGACCCCGTCCGACCGTCGGGGAACGGATAGGTGGGCTCGGGGCCGGCGGCATTGCCACAGGGCGAGTGACGTAAGCTGAGCGTGTGGCCCATCTCGTGCGCAAAGGTCAGCCGCGATTCTTCGGCACCAAAGTCGGATCCCTCGTCCACACCGATCGCGGTCCGCGCCGGAATGCCGTTGGCCAAGCCGAGCACGCCGCTTCTGCCGGATGTGCGCACCAGTCCGTAGTAGTAGGAAGATGTGCCCTCGGTCTGCCGGAGGATTTCGATGTCGCGTACGAGACGGCCCCAGTCATCGAACGTCTGCGTGCCGATCGTGTAGTCGATTACCAGCGGTGCGCGCGCAACGACGTTGATCGTGCTCATCGGCCACATGGCACGGAACGAGTTCAGCAGCGTCGTTGTCGCGCTGCCGACCGGGCCGTTCCGGTTCTGTTGCACCGGCACGAGGCGAAGATTGAACGGTGGTACCGTGACTACGTTGAGCGCCTGCGCCGTGCCCGAGAGCGGGAACTGATTGTCGGCCTCGCTGGTCTCGGTGACCGTATTGTCCGGGTCGACGTCCGCGACAAAGCTCACGCCGGCCCTGATGGCCGACGACGGAATCATGAAGTTGGCCGAGCAGCATGCTTCATCGACATTGGTCGTGGGCGTCGCGGTACCCGTGAAGGTGCCGATCACGGTGGTGCCCTGCAGCAGACGGAGACGCACCGCCGCCGGCGCCAGTCCGGTACGGCTGCCGCGCACGAAGACACGCGCCACTGCGCCGCGATCGGCCACGAGCGGGATGCGTCCGTCCAGCTGCTGCGTCGCCTGCACGAAGTACAACGCAGCGATATCCAGATTGGTGGTCGTCGCGGACTGCGCCACGGTCACCGAGACGGTCGCGGTCTTGGATGGATCCGCCTGCGAGGTGACGGTCACGGTGGAGGTACCCGCTGTGATCGCGCGAATGAGGCCGGTGCTGCTGACGGTGGCCACATTGGGCGCACTGCTGGTCCACTGCACGCCGGTATTGGTCGTGCCTGAAATCGTGGCCGTGGCCTGGAGCGTCTGTCCGGCCTGCAGATTGGTGGTCGTCGGCGAGACGTTGAGCGTCACGGCGGAGGCAGGTATGCCGCTGACTGCGAGCAGGTAAAGTCCGACTTCTCCCGCGTTGTACGTCGTGGTGTTCACGATGTACTGACCGGCCGGGAGATTGGCGACGATGCGCGCGTTGGTCGTACTGCTCGACGCGTCGTCATTCTCCGCCACGACGGCGCCGGTCTGCGCATTCTGCAGCACCAGATACGCATCCACCGCGCCGCTCACCATGTCCAGCTGCACCGAGGTCGCGGCGCCGAGCGTCATGCCGAAACGCTGGAAGAAACGACGGGGGCCGCCGTTGTCGCTGATGGCACAATCGCGTGTGGCGAGTGTGCCCTGCACGGTCTGCCCCACGGCGACGGTGCGCGTGACGGCGCACGGATCGACGGCAGGGCCGAGCGTCAGGCGATAGGCGCCCGCCTGGTTGGGATACCCGCGCGCGAGCACGGTGTAACGACCCGGCTCGAGCAGGACTTCCAGGTTGGCGTTCTTTCCGGCGCCGCTATCGTCGTCCTGCGCGACGATATTCTCCTGGGCGTCGAGCACGACGAGAATCGCATCGAAGGCGGAGCTGGTCAGATCGGCCACCATGTTGTAACGCGACGTGACCGTGATGTCGTAGCGGTCTTCCATGCTGTTGTCGTTCAGTCGGCATGCGGTCGATGGCGAGAGTGTCGCGGGGACCGTGGTCTGAATCTGCGTGGTGCGACCGGAGACGCACGCCGTGGGAGCGGCGCGCGCCACGAGCTGATACGCACCGTAGCTGTCGGCGTCGTACGTGTTGGCCACAACGATGTATCGTCCAGCAGGCAGGATCTGCATGATGCGCGCGTTCGTACCGCCACCGCCGTCATCGTCTTCGGCGATCACCTCGAGCGACGCATCGGCGAGGAACAGGTAGGCATCCAGCGCCGTGCTGGTCATCAGGATCTCGACCTTCGTTGCGGTCGTGAGCGTGAACTCGAACGCTTGTGTGGCCGTGTTGTCGTTCAGCCTGCAGTCATTCGCGGCCAATGCGCCGGAGACGGCTTGCCCGTACGTCAGCGCGCGGATTACCGCGCAAGGATCCTGCGTGACGGTGATGGCCGCCGTGCCCGTCGCGCCTTCGGAGATCACGTTGATCGTGGCCGTTCCTGGTGCCAGTGCCGTCACCAGTCCAGTCTGCGAGACGGTCGCGATGGCCGGGGCCGTGCTGCTCCACTGCAGTGGACGACCGGCGAGCGCGTTGCCCGCCGCATCGCGAGCGGTGGCGCTCAGCTGCGCCGGCGTTTTGCCGATCACGAGCGCCGCCGTCGTTGGCGTCACCGAGACCGATGCGACCAGCGTGCGCACCACGATCGAGGCGCTCCCGGTACGTCCGTCCACGCTCGCCGCGACCGACGCCGTGCCATCGCTCACCGCCGTCACGACACCACCGGCCGACACCGTCACGACGCTCGGGCTCGACGACGTCCACGTGGCGGCGCGTCCGGTGATGACGGCGCCCGACGCTTCGCGCGCCGTCGCGATCAACGGGGTGGACTGGCCAGGCGCGAGATTGAGGGTGAGTGGCGCGACATCGACGGTGGCCACCACCTTCGGAGCGACCGTTTCTCCACTGCCGCCGCAGGCGGCCAATGCCAAGAGCGCCATCGCCATCGGTGCGCGCCGCGAGAGGCGGCGTACCGGCACTCGCCAGAGGCGCCGCAGTCCCTGTCCCATCTGTTGCTTGATGTGATGCATGCTCGTGACTCACCGCGTAAGAAGGTGCAGGCCTGGTCGCATTCGCGCATTCGGCGGCACCGCACGGGGTGGCAGCCAGATTCGTTGCGACCTGTACTACGCGCAGAAATCGGCCGGAACGTATCACGAGCTGCGGACAGATCCAGCGGGCGGGGGGAGGGGCGGTTTGGCTGAGTTCGCTTCATGACCCGAGAAGTCTCGTAACGTTTTTCGGAATGCTGCGTCTGCCTGAGCGTCGATCGCCCTCCTGCATCAACCCGGACGTAGCTGCCAGGCCGGTTCCAACCAAGGACATTGCCGTAGCCGACGACCCAGCGGCATACACGCGCGAAGCAAGATTGCCGTCGTGCACTATGACCGCTCGTTTTCACCTCATAGCCACTACACTGGTAGCCGGGGGTGATGTCGTCGTGTCGATCGATGGCGTCGAGGCTCGTCGTCCGAGCTTTACGTCCGTGCAAATCGATACCGACCGGCACATCGAGATCGACGCGACGCTGGATGTCCTCGAGCAGATCGACGAATATCCGTGGCGCTTCCTGAACCACAGCTGCGAACCGAACACCCTGATTCGTGGCCGAGACGTGGTGGCGCTTCGCCTCATCGGGCATGGTGAGGAGCTGACTTTCAACTACAACACGACAGAATTCGACATGGCGGAGCCCTTCGTCTGTCACTGCGGGAGCCTATTCTGCCTCGGCACCGTGAGCGGGTTCCGCCATCTTTCGCCGAGAGACCGTGAGCGACTGCGACCGTTGCTGGCGCCGCACTTGGCGGCGCTCGACGATGGCCTGTTCTTTGGTCCGTAACCTTCCGGTCTCCTGAGCCGCGCCGCCATTCCGATATCCAACCACGCCGTGTTGCTGCACGAGTATTTCGATCGGCGCGTACGCGAAGGCCCGGATGATATTGCCCTCGATGTTCCGCCAGGGCATGGACGGCACGAGCGGATCACGCTGACCTACCGCACCTTGGCGGTACGCTCCGCGAGTGCGCAAGCGCGACTGGCGCCACGTGTGCGTGGTGAAGCGCTGGTGGCGCTGCTGCTTCCACGTACGACGGCCGATACGTACGCCGTGCAGCTCGCCGTGCTGCGATCGGGCGCCGCCTACATCTGCATCGACCCGTCGTTCCCCGACGACCGGATCGCCGCGCTGCTGGCCGACGCCGAGCCGGTGGCCGTGGTGACCAATGCGATCGGCGCGGAACGCGTGGCGCGCATGGGCATCCCCGCAGCACGCGTGATCGATGTCGACGCCGATCCGTTGCACGACACCGGCGTGTCGATGAGCGAGCCGAGTATCCCGGTGCGGGCTTGGCTGACGCCGTCCACGCTGGCGTACGTGGTGTACACGTCGGGTACCACCGGCAAGCCGAAGGGCGTGGCCGTCGAACACCGGGCCATCGTCAACCTCATCGAGTCCGACCGTGATGCCTTCGGGCTCACCGCCATGGATCGCGTGGGACAGGGATCGTCGCACGCCTACGACTCCTCGGTCGAGGAGATCTGGCTGGCGTGGTCCGTCGGTGCCGCGGTGGTCGTGATGGACGACGTGGTGGTGCGTTCGGGGCCGGCGCTTGTAGACTGGATCGACCGCGAACGGCTCACGGTACTCTGCCCGCCGCCGACGCTGTTGCGATCGATGGGGCTGCGCGACGCCACCGGACTATTGCCGCGTCTATCACTGCTGTACGTGGGCGGCGAAGCGCTGCCGCAGGATATCGTGGACAGCTGGGCACCGGGCCGTCGCCTCGTGAATGGGTACGGTCCAACCGAGTGCGCGGTGACCACGCTCCGCACAGACATCACGCCGGATGATCCGATCACGATCGGGAAGCCGATCGCCGGCGTGCAGGCATGGACGCTTGATGCGTCGCTCGCGGTGGTGCCCGACGGTGCGCAGGGTGAACTGTGTCTAGGTGGCGCGGCACTGGCGCGCGGCTACTGGCGCGACGCTGACATGACCGCGCGCAAGTTCGTGCAGCACTCCACGCTTGGTCGTTTGTATCGCACGGGCGACCTCGCGCACCGCGAGCCCAACGGCAACTTCGTCTGCTACGGCCGCACCGACACACAGGTGAAGATTCGCGGCTATCGCGTGGAGCTCGAGGAAATCGAGGCGCACCTGTCGCGCGCGCCCGGTGTTCGCGCCGCCGCCTGTCGCGTGGAGACGCGCGAGCAGCGGCAGGTGCTGGTGGCGTTCATCGTCGCCGACACTGCCGACTGCCCGCCGGACGCCGCCGCCATCCGCCACGCCGTGAGCGCGCACGTACCGGTGGCGTTGGTGCCGTCGCAGTACGTATTCATCAGCGAGCTTCCGGTAACCGTGAGTGGGAAGCTCAATCGTGCGGCATTGCCGCTGACGGCCGTGCTCGATGAGCGTGCGGCCAAGGCCGAGACGCTCGACGCAGCCGACAACACGCCCGATGACGCGCTCGAATCGTGGATCGCATCGGCCATGCAGCGCGTGCTGCGCACGAACGTCCCCATCGCATCCGACGCCGATTTCTTCGCCGACCTCGGCGGCGATTCGCTCGCCGCCGCCGAGCTGTCCGCCGTACTCGGCGAAGTGCGTGAAACGGAAACGATCACCGTGGGCGATCTCTATGGCGGCCCGACCGTCGCGCAGATTGCCGCGCGTACGCGTGCGGCGCCGCCGGTATCGCAAGCAACAGCGGTGCGTGAACGCACACCGGGCGCGCACCCGGTGCGAACCACCATGCTGCAAGCGCTGCTGCTGATCGTGCTGACCGTGCTCGGGTCGTGGGTCGGATTCGCCGCCGTGTTCCGTGTGGCGCCGGCACTTGTCGAGTCGGCCGGCGTGATCACGAGCATCGTAGCCGCGCCGTTCGTGGGCCTCGCGGCCATCGGCGCGTACGTGCTCCTGGCGGCAGCGTTCGCCATTGTGCTCAAGCACCTGCTCATCGGGCGCTACGTGCCCATGCGCACCGCGGTCTGGAGCGGGTTCTACCTGCGCCATTGGATGGTGATACGTGCCGTCGGCATGATTCCGTGGCAGCTCGTGGAAGGCACGCGATTGCAGGTCGCGATCCTGCGCAGGCTGGGTGCGCGAATCGGTACTGGCGTGCATATCCATCGCGGCGTACGACTCACCGAAGGTGGTTGGGATCTGCTGGACATTGGCGATAACGTCTCCATCGGGCAGGATGTTCAGTTGCACCTGGTGGATCTCGACAACGGCGCACTCGTGATCGCCCCGGTAACGCTCGAACACGGCGCGACGCTCGAAGTGCGAAGCGGTGTCGGGGGTGGAGCCCGCGTTGGGCACAGCGCGTGCCTCTCGGCGTTGTCGTGGTTACCGTCGGATGCAGCCATCCCGCCCGGTGAACTGTGGGGTGGCGTTCCCGCCGAACGGACCGGCCGAACAGCCGCGCCTCCCGTGTGCGCGCCAACGCTGTCGCCACGACAGTTCGACCTCGCGCTGCTTGGGGCCCGCCTCGCACTGACGCTGCTGTTTGCGCTGCCGTACGAGATTGGCGCACTAGCCGTCGCCACGTGGTATGGCCTGAGCGCAGATGTCCTGTTCAGTGGTCTCAGCGTGCCCAGCATGCCTACCCTGTTGCTCGTGCTGACAGCGCTTGGACCGGTGCCCCTGGTCTGCGCGCTCGCACTCAAAGCCTCGATGTCGCGCGCCTTGGGTACGGTACCCGAGGGCATCATGAGCCGCTGGAGCGGCGACTACGTGCGCGTGGTCCTCAAAACCCAATTGCTGACCACCGCCGGGGTCTGGCTCAGTGGAACACTGATGTGGCCGCTGTGGCTGCGCGCCGCTGGTATGCGCGTGGGGCGCGACTGCGAAATCAGCACGATCATCGACGTGATACCGGAGCATGTCGAGATCGGCGAGGCCTCGTTCTTCGCCGACGGGATTTATCTGGGCGGCCCGCGCGTATCCAACGGCACCGTCACCCTCGAGCGAACCACGCTCGGGCGCGGTGTGTTCATCGGCAACCATGCCGTCATTCGCGCCGGGCAGCACATCGCCAACGGAGTGCTGATCGGTGTCGCCACGGCGATCGATGATGAAAGGGCGCGCGAGGGGACCGCATGGTTCGGTCAGCCGGCGTTTGCGCTTCGGCGGCGACCACCCGATAGCGCGAACCGCAGCGTGACCTATGAGCCCTCGACCATCCGCTACATCAATCGGTGGCTGTGGGAACTTCTGCGCTTCGCACTACCGATCCCGCTGCTGGCGGTGACGTTCGCCTGGCTATCGGCGCTGACCAGGTGGACGGCGAACGCATCGACCACGTGGACGTGGCTGGTGATTGTGCCGACCGTCACGTTGGCGACTACGGCCGTCCTCCCGATCGCGCTGCTGCTACTCAAGTGGGCGCTGCTAGGCCGCGTGAAGCCCGGACAGCACCCACTCTGGTCGTGCTGGTGCAGCCGATGGGATTTCCTGTACGTGGCGTGGGGTCAGCTCGTAAGACCCGTGCTCGCTGGGCTCGAGGGGACGTTGCTGCTGTCCATGTATCTGCGCCGTATGGGCATGACCATCGGGAAACGCGTCGTGCTCGGACCCGGTTTCTCGCAGGTGGTCGACCCCGACATGCTGCACTTCGGCGACGACTCCACCGTGCAGACCATGTTTCAGGCGCACACCTTCGAGGACCGGATCCTCAAGATCGACACGGTGCACATCGGGGCCGGCGCGTCGATCGGTCAGACGTCGGTGATGATGAATGGATCGGAGGCGGGCGACGCCGCGCAGGTGGCGCCGTACACGGTGGTGATGAAGAACGCGCGGCTCAAGGCCGGTCGCCGCTACGAGGGGAGCCCGTCGCGATTGACCTGAACGGCCTTACGCCCCCGAGCCACCCAGCGACTTCGGCGCACCACCGATCACCTCGGGCAGTGCCGAGGCGACCGCCCGCATTTCATCGGGCGTTCCGATCGAGATGCGCACCCAGTCGGTGTACGGCGGGAAGGCGCGCCCGATCATGAACCCCTTGGCCAGCATCGCTTTCTGCACCTGATCCACCGGCATGCCGGTGTGAAAGAAGACGAAGTTCGTCTGCGAGTTGGTCATCTTGCGCCCCAGCTTCGCGATCGCCGTGTTCATGATCTCGCGGCCTTCTACGTTGCGCTGCTTACACATCGTCTGATATGCGGTGTCCTGAAGCGACGCTGCCGCGCCAAGCGCGCCGAACACACCCGGGGCGCTGGTGCTGAGCGGCTGCAGACGCGCGATGATGTCGGGGCGGGCAATCACGAACGCGGTGCGGAGAGCGGCGAGACCGTGAATTTTCGAGCCGGTGCGCGACACGATCACGTTCTCGCCGGCCTTCACCATGTCGATGCACGACGTGTACGACGGATCCGTCACGAAGTCGTGATACGCTTCATCCACCAACACCATCGAGCGGCGTGACGCGTTCGACACGAAGCTGCGCAGCTTGCGGTTTTCGGTGAGGTTTGCCGTGGGGTTGTTCGGGTTGCACACGAACACCAAGTCGATCGCCTGCGTGAGGCGCTTGTCCATCGTGTCGAGGTCGTGCGTGAGGTCAGCCGCAAGCGGCACCTTGTGCACCTTGATGCCGAGCGTCTCGGCATAGCGCGGCAGCCCCTCGTACGTGGGCCACGCGGTGAGAATCTCGCCCTTTATCCCGTAGGCGAGATTCACGATGCTCAGCAGCTCGCTCGAGCCGGACACGATCATGATGTGATCTTCCGGCACGCCCACCGACTGCGCGTAAATCTTCTTGAGATTCGTGATGCCCGGCGCGCCGTACCAGGCATGTTGCTTCCAGCCGTCCTCGATGGCTTTGCGCGCGCTCGGCGCCATGCCGTACGGGTTCTCGTTCGACGCCAGACGAATGGGGCCGTCGGCACGACGCACGGCCTCGATCATTCGCTCGTGCGCTGCGAAGCCTGCGGGGGTCGTCAGGCCGTTCTCCAGGTGCGGCCCATCCGACTCGAGCGCCTGCGCGAGCGCGGGCGTCAGCGATCCGGTGGCCATAGCCCCACCGGCGACGAGCCCTGAGGACTTGAGCCACTGGCGACGGGATACGGCGGAGGGTGTGAACGGCGTCATGGCGGTTCCTCTCGGGTTGTCGTGGGCGCGCGGGTCACCGGGCGGCGGAGCAAACACGCTCGGGCGTCTGGTCGATGCTCGAAAAACATACGGTATTCCGTGGCGGTCTGCTGGAGCGGGCGAGCAACGGGTCGCCGGATACCTGAGTCCGGATGCATGCCGGGTATCGGAACCGGGATCGCCCCTTGGTCGTGAGGCGTCCATCCACGGGCGGCCAGCGTCGAAACGCCCCGGACTATCCACCGGCAGCATCGTTGCGTATGATGGCGGGATGCGCATCCGCCTATGTCTCATGTCGTTGCTGCTCGGCGTGCTGGCATCGTGTGCCCGCCCCGCGCCACCCGTAGCGCCAGCGGCCGTGCACATTGTGGGCACCGACTACGCGTTCGTTGCGCCTGACTCCCTGCGAGCGGGACCCACGGTGATCACGTTCGAAAACCGTGGTGCACAGCGCCACGAACTCCTCGTCGCGCGCCTCGAGGCTGGTGTAACCCCGAGGCAGTTTGCCGACTCGCTGGCGCGTGGCGTCTCGGTGAGGCCGCTCCGCGCCACCGGCAGCGCGGTTCTGTTCGCCGAGCCGGGGAAGCGCAACGACGTGGTCTCGCTGCGCCTCGATTTCAGGCCAGGCGAACAGTGGGCGATCTGGTGCCAGTTCGCCGATTCGGCCGGCGCACCCAAGCATCAGACACTGGGCATGTTCAAGCTGGTGGCGGTGAAATGACGACAGCGCGCTCGCTCGCTATCGTGTGCAGTGCGGCGATGGCGATCGCGTGCGCGTCATCGCCCGCAGAACAGATCGAGGAACAGATGACGGAACCACCGGTGGTGCAAGTCGTGGGTCACGATTTCGCGCTCGACGCTCCCGACTCGCTGCCGCCGGGTCTCACCCGCTTCACGTTTCGCAGCGACGGCACCGTCCCGCACGAAGTGTCGATCGCGCGCGTGAAGCAGGGTGTGTCGCTCGACTCGTTGCTGCGGCTCGAGTTGAACGGCGCCGACATCACGGGCCTGTACGACCCCGGTGAAGGATTGCTCTACACCGACGTCGGCGAGACA
>JBBQXC010000128.1:0-13603 GCA_038210005.1 Gemmatimonadales bacterium | reverse complement strand
GTTCCGCCGCCGTCGCGAGCGCTGCACTGCGGACAGGTGCGCGACCCGCACGCGCACTAGCAACGTGAAGTCCATGCGTTCGAAAGACCATACCCGCCGCATTCCGATGACAGTGCTTCGCGCCCCCCGCGCTACACTCGTTTCATGCTTGCCGCCGCCCCCTCCGCCGCCGTTCTCGGCATCGACGCTCTCGACGTGCTCGTCGAAGTGCATGTAGCCAATGGGCTACCTCAATGGACCGTAGTGGGGATGTAGCCCCGGGGACCTCCCAGAACTATCCACGGCATCGGCGGCGGCGCCAAATAACGGGAGAACGCCTGAGCGGTGGCGTCGTGGGTCACCGGCACGCGAACCTCCTCGATGCCAGTGATCGTCGTCCCGGAATTGCTTCGGATGCAGCCACCGAATTCAGCGACCCGCCGCCCGGCGGCTCTGCTCGGTGTACGGACTGAAGTTTGGGATGATCACGCTCACTGGACTCGAGCCACATCCACAGGACGCAAAGCGATGTGGGTACGCACGCGTCGAGCTGGCTGCCATGCCGACCTCCGAAGCGCCGGCCAAGGAATCTGTCGCGTTGACCGATACGAGTCGCGAGGCCGCACCTTACCGTGCGACCCGCGGCAGGAACGGCCACGCATCCACTCTACGGCGCGGCCGACGTGGACCGCAGTAACCGGAACGTGACCTGCTGCGTGACCAGCCGCTGGCTACACCCGCTGCCGGTCTGCGTCACTGTCACCAGCCGCGACTGACTCATATAGCTGGGTGCTGAGACGCTGACGTCGTACGATCCGGGCCGGAAACCCGCGATGGCGACTGCTTCCCTAAGCGAACCAAAAGTCGAATCAATGCGCCCGGAAACTGTGCGAACGGTCGCGCGGGCGGTTTCACTCAAATCGGCGTTGGTGACGCTGTCGAGCACGCGGAGCACCATACCATTTTCACCGACACCAGCGCAGGTAATGTCGTTCTCGCCACAAGCGATGCACAGGGGCAGCAAGAGCGCTATACCGGCAAACATCCGGCGTGCGATCACCTGCTTGATGAAACCGTTCTGCGTTGTCATTGAGGCGTCTCCTAGAAAAAGTGGACGTTGCCGAGATCCTGCTTCATCTGCCCCAAGTTGCTCATCACCGCCGTCGGAGATCCGGGCACGACAGCGAACAGCGTGCCAACGAACGTCACGGACACACTGTTGTTCACGATGAACACGGGGCTTCCGCTATCTCCGCCTTGACCGAACATGTTTGTGTTATCGGAGCAGACGATCCGCGTGGACAACGAACTCTGCCTGTCCACGCACGTTTGCATGACCGTTCCATAGGTCCATCCCGTTGTTCGTCCAACTTTGTGAACGCCAGTGCCGACGAGCACGGACTGCGCCTCGGCCTGTATATAACAGGATGGGGTTGTCTGATCGATTGCGAGCGACCCGGCTACTTGCGACAAGCCGCTTGAGGGAAACGTAGTGCGCGCAATCAGCCCCACCTGAAAGGCAAGCGTATCGACGGGCAGCTGCGTCACACCACTCACGTTGTACGCGGCGACATCAGCTCGACGACAGGCCTTCCAGTTAAACAATGTTCTACACGAATACCGATTGGGATCGATCACCTCAAAACCCCAGGTGTCCGCTCCGTTGCCCTGCGAGATGGACTGGCCGTCGAGACTGAAATTCGTGGCCGTGCAGTGTGAATTGGTGACCGAGAGTGGCTCAAATACGCGATACGCAGATCCGGTAATTGTGCACCCGCTCGGCCCAAGTTCGAATCCGCCGGTGAGTGGTCGATGCGGCGACCAGAGGTTCGAAGACTGCCGCGCTTCAACCGCCGCGACTTCCTCAATCACCCGAAGTGCCCCGCGCGGAGCGCGAGCTTCGCGAGCAATACGCAGCACCGCGTCTGCTGATCGCGCACTCGAAATCCCCACCGATATCGCGTTATGAACTTCATCAACGTCGATGGACGAGACACCCTCCGTTGATATGAGCGCAGGGGCCATCGCAATCTTCCACCGCTGGAGATCCGAAAACGCATAGGTCACCCGCACGAACTTCACGCGAGACCACGGCGCGCGCAGCTGCGCGGCTTCTGCGGCCGTCACCTTCTCGCTGACGCGATACGCTTGACTCCGTTCTTCCAGAAATGCATCACGCGCTCTCGTGCTGTCGGCCATCGAAGCGAGCGCAATCACGAGCGAGCCGTCTTCATCGATCCACGCTCCGGCGAGGAGGTCGCGATCGCTCCAACCTTGGTAAATGACCCGTCGAGCGACGCATCAAGTTCCAGCGCCGATGAATCACCGTTGACAGAACGCGACGAAACAGACGGTGTTGGCACCGCAGGGGATGTGGCATCGTCGCACGCGATGAGACTTGCTGTGATGATGCCAATGGCAATCCGGGTACTCAGCGATGGGCGAGAACGTTTCATTGTCTCCAAGCCCGAGCGACAGGTCTAGCATGGTCGACACGCCCCTTCACAATCGAAAAAGTAGCTGCCGGGCACAACTGGCATCCGTGACACTCATCACGGTGCGAACCGCTCGAGATTCGGCACCAAGCGACCGGATTGAGCGACCTACTGAAAGAGTCTTCCCAGTGGTACTCCGACCACGCAGCGTGCCTCCGTGTGCTGCCGCCTCCATCCGCGGACCTCGCGTAGTTCCGACCCTACCCGCCGCATTCCGATGACAGTGATCGGCGCCCTGCACCGTACTGTCTCCCCATGCTTGCCGCCGCCCCCTCCGCCGCCGTCCTCGGCATCGATGCTCTCGACGTGCTCGTCGAAGTGCATGTAGCCAATGGGCTACCTCAGTGGACCGTAGTGGGAATGTAGCCCCGTTGAGCGCGGCGCACACGTCGCAAAGCCCCCCGTCGTGCAGCGGGCCTATCGCGCAGACCGCCACACCAGCTGCGGGCCGCTCACAAACGTACGTCGCGACGTGACGTGGCTTCGTGGACGTCGCGTTCATGATCGACGTGCTCTCGCGGCGCATTGTTGAACCGCCGCGGGTTTTCAGAAGACGGGTTCGATCTCCCGCGAACGAGTCGCAGTTCGCCGGCGTGGTGGCCGGTTTTGCGGTGTCGATCAGTGGCCGGATTTGAGGTGTGTATAGACGCGTCCGCTAGCCCACGGACATCGACTCTGTCCACATCACCCCTGCACGCCGCTCGTGCAGAGCTTCCCGAGGAGTAGCTGCGAGTACACCGCTGCCACTCGTCAAGCCGGAACGATTCCGAAGAGATTGCGAGAGTGCATGAGCGCGGAAAAGCCCCGAGACTTAGGGTGTCGCGCCCACGGCCACCGGCGGCCGAAATGCCCGGACGCCTCCGGTCTGGTTCGCCCGCACCACACCGGCGTACATCACTCCATCCGCGTCGACGACGACATTCGATAGGAAAACGATCTCGCTCCCGCCGCCGAAGGCCCACACGATCTTTCCGGACGGATCAATGATCCAGACGCGCCCCTGCGCAAGGCAGAGGTAAGGCGCGCATGGTGAGGGCGTCGACGAGAGCGAGCCGCCGATCTTGAGGCTCCATTGCAGTGTTCCATCCGCAGCCGACCGGCCCTCAAGCACTGCGTCACCTCGAGTAAAAAGAACGTTGCTCCCGGTTACGCGGGGGGCCGCACGGTACGGTGCCGTGGACGGGCTGCCGCCGACCTGCTCCCAGCGCAGCGCGCCGTCGGCGAGGCTTAGCGCCAGTACCCGGCTGGTATTTGTCCCGAGCACCACTCTATCGCCGGCGACTGCACCGCCATGCAGCGTGCCACCCGGAACGTTTGCCGAATCGGGGAGAACGCGTCGCCAGCGCTCCTCTCCCGTAAGGCGGTCGAGCGCCACGAGGGCGCCGGACTTGCCGAGATTCCGCGTGGGGTAAAGAGCCAATGATTCAGTGATCGTCGGGCGAAAAACGGTATGCTGTATCTGCGCCTGCCAAAGCACTCGGCCCGTCGCGGCCTCGAGCGCTGCGGCATCCCCGCCCAAGTAGCCTGCGACGTAGACGGTGTCTCCAGACACCCCAGGGGTCACAATGCCGGCGTCACCCCCGGTGCCGCCGTATGTCCACGTCACGGCGCCGGTTCGCGCATCCACGCCATGCAATGCCAGATTGGCTACGATCAGCGTGTTGCCCACGCGTAAGAGCCGCTCGCTCCGGAACTCGACAGGGAACTGTGTCTGCCAGACGATGCGACCGTTGCGCCGGTTGAAGGCAACGAGACGCCCGTCAACCAGCCCGCCTACTAGGAGTGAGTCGACGACCAGCGGCATCGTCGACATTTCGCCGGGCACGTCCCAGAGCACGTTGCCGCGAACGACGTCGCGCGGCTCCGAGATTCCACAGGCACTGAGCAGCACGATGCTGCTCAGTCGCGCGAACCAGCGATGCACTAAAAGCATCCGGAGGAGAACAGGTCGGTGGTGAGTTGCAATCCTGCGCTCGCGACGGCATTCGTCGCATCCCGCACAACGAGCGAGAGGAAGACGCCGGGGTCATTCACGGACAGGCTCAGAAACTGAGAGGTTCCGACAAGCGTGTTGTTGGAGTACCACTCGTACGTGAATGGTCCCACCCCGTTCAGGACACTTGGAGCATAGTTGCACGTTTGACCGGGGGGCACGACCGCAGCGCCAGAAATCGATGCCGAAAATACCGGCGGCCGTAACACCACGTTCATTTCGCTTCGCAACTGGAAACTGACCTCCGTAGTGATGGTCGGATTGTCCGTCTGCGACGTATGGGGAAGGTTGCCGTATTGACTTTCCGGTAGTGTAACCGGGATTCCCCCCGGATACGACGACGAGGTCCACGGCACAACACCATCATTCGCGGTGGCAACGAAAAACACCTGCCCACCGACCACCTGCGTACTTACGAATGAGCCAATCATTCCGGCCCATGACGCGGGAACGAATGCGAGCTCTTGGGCCAAAATTAGCCATTCCCAAGCATGCCCCCGGAGATACGGGTCAGGATGCCACGAGTAGTAGTCATATTGATTCAACGCGAACGCGGTCATCGCCAGAGTCCAAGATCGGATGATCGACGAGTTCTGCCAGAACAGCGCATACGGTTGGATGTTGAGGTTGAGCTCAGACGAGAGCGAAAGCCTCACCCGCGTCTGCAGTGCCTCAGCGGAGAGCGCGCTTGGATCATTCTGTGCCATCAATACTGCACTTCCCGGCACCATTTCCGGAAGCACCGCAGGAGGGAACCCAAAGTGACCGAGTGCGAGCTGCCCCGTGGCATAACCCAGCGCGGCAGTATAGCTGTCGATCCGACCGAGTGATCCCAGAAGGAGATCGCAAAGGAATCCGAAGGTGCCGTTGGAGTCGAAGTAAGGATCGAGATAGCCATACGTATCGAACGGTGTATACAGCGCATTCCACAAGTTTACGGACCACGCCGACATGCTGCCATTCAACACGTTGGCCGCCAAGCTGGCGCCGCGATGCGGGGAGTTGATGGAGAGGTGTCTGTCGACCCGCGCAGCGCCGTTCGTCGTCAAGTATCGCCGCGTGAGCACACCGCCATTGCTATGCGTGACAGCAATAACCGTATCGAGACCCCCAAGGGCCGAATGCAGATTTGCCGCTTGCGTTCCATACGAGTACGGCCAGCCGAGGGACGGACTGAGTCCACTGATCTTGAGTTGCGCTTCCAGGGTCGGTCGCATGTAGTTCCAAGCGCTACCGTCTGACGTGAGTCCGTGCACAAAAACGACCGGCTGGTCTTGAGCGACGGTCGGTTTGGCGACGACCATATTCACGAGCAGTCCGAGCGCGCCGAGCACTCGCCGGGACCTCCACACCGCGCTCATCGACCGACTCCGGTTCCGAACGTTTCGCTGAACCGACGTTCCCCGCGCGGACCGTTCACGACGGTCTCTCGGCGGATCAACCGTTGGTTCGCTCCATCTCGCGCATATGTTGACTGCGTGACGATGGTTGCGCCGGTTCGAGACAGCAATTCGGACCGCGTCACGGCACCGACAGCTTGATCGAAGATGATGCGAATACGCTCGCCCTTCCTCTCTCCGTCGAAGGCGAGCTGCGAGGCGCTGAGGCGTGACTCGCTTGGGAACGAATCGCGAAGTGTCCGAAGGCGCTCCACTCCATCGTCAGGTGTAACGACGGCGCCCTCGCGGTGAACAGGAACTGCAGCCGCCGCAGGCAGCCGGGATCGGTTCGCGAATGGCTCGTGGGCTCGTAGCTTCAATCCATCGGGTAGAGGACGGTACGCCGTCGGCATCGAACCAGCGAGATTCACTGATCGACTGCTGCCGTCGTTCAGTAGCAGCGTTGCGTTCCGGCCTGTGCCAAGCTCGACGCGTTCGGCGTAGAGGCTCGAGTCCGCGCGAGAGCGTACTACCCAGGACTGAAGCCCGACGCTCGCGCCGTTACTTTTTGAGCGATCTACATCAATGACGTACTCCTGCGACGCACTGAGCCCTGGCAGCCGCGGCGAAGGATCGGTAATCGTGACCTGCCAACGGGATGGCGACCCAACAACCACCTGAGTTCGAGCAGACGACAACGTGGATGCCTGTTCGCTGGGAAAATCGCGCGTGCACGCGGCCAGCACCACACCGCAGCACACGAGAATCACGGCCTGACGACTTTGGAGGGGGCGCGTCCGCACATTCATTCGCCGAACGACGCTTACCCGCCTACGGACCCATCGCATTCGAATCTCCAGCGTGAATAATTAATCGCCATCTGCTCGCCGCGTCACACGTCCAGCCCGGTACTGTCAGATATCGAAGCGCGACGCGACGCCATGTCGCACCAAATCAAGCGCGCATCGCAATGGCGAAGCATTGAGGAGCGCTTAACGTATTCTCGTCGATCCGAGGTGGCAGTGATCGCGATCACAAAAGTATTGGGCAATCTTCAGGCACTCATACGTATTCGGCCCTCAGTCGCGCACGACGTCGGTCCGTGATTGGCCTGCCACGGATATTGCGCGCCTTCACGGCATCCACCTGAACCGCCTCGGGTTTTCAGGAGACAAGATGCGCTCAGTTCTCGGCCGCCTTGGAGATACAAGCCGACGGTCTTCGTTGTGTGCCACCGCCGTCCGAGACGACGCCGTTGCGCCGCGCGGCGACTCGATCACGGCGCGGTCGCGAGCGCGGCACTACGGACCGGTGCGCGCCCCGCACGCGCACCAGCAACGTGAACTCCATGCGTTCGAAGCGCCACGCCCGCCGCATTCCGATGACAGTGACCGGCGCGCCACGCGCTACACTCGCGCCATGCTTGCCGCCGCCCCCTCCGCCGCCGTCCTCGGCATCGACGCTCTCGACGTGCTCGTCGAAGTGCATGTAGCCAATGGGCTACCTCAATGGACCATGGTGGGGATGAAACCCCGGTGCGACCGAACTGCGCAAGTCGCGGATGCCGCCGCCTTCCTTGGCCCCTCATACGTCGTATCCTAGTTCAACGATGTGTCCCGTCTCGGCAGGCCGTCACAACGGTCGCGTATGCCAGTCTTTCCGCATCTTGCGCAGCCATTCGTTTCGCAGATCGATGCCACCCGCAAGCCCATGAGTACGGAGCCAGTCTCGCTGCTCATTTGTGAGGAGCGAGGCGATATGCCTGTTCGCGCGGTACGTCACTTCCGCCGACTCGACGATGGTCGCATGCCACCGGCGTCGCGCCTCGGCTGTGAGCGTTTGGGTTGGCAGTGCGGCGAAGGTGATAGACAGCGACGTATACAGTGCACGGCGTTCGGCATTCGTGCGCGTCACCACGTCGGCCACGGTGGCGGCGGTCGTGCGGTCGAGGTGTAGACTGTCCAGCAGCCCAGGCGCGTCGGTCCACTCCCAGATCGGTGATCGCTTCGCCTCTTCCCACAGCCAGTCGAACGTCATCGGTCCGGTGCCCGACGCACCCTCGTTGTCTTGCAAGCGCAGCTTCAACGCCTGGCCCTCGAAGTTCCGTGAGAGGTCGAAACGCGCGTCCAGCATCACGACGACCGGCGGTCGCAACAGCGCTCGCAGCGAACCCGACGACCCGAAACCCGCGTTGACGTCGTAGGCGAAGGCGCGCGTGCCGGCGTTAAACGACCGCGGCACGAGTAGTACTTGGTCGGCGTATGGCCGGTCCCCCCACCCCTTCCGGCGCTTCTCGCCGTGTAGCAGCGCATCGACGCCGCCGAGCGCGTTTTGCACGGTCAGGCTGATACTTCCACGACGACCGAAGCCGAGTCGATACGGGTCCAGCGTGAGGTTCAGATTCCCCAGCTCCACGCTTGGTCTCGTGCGGCAACTTGCGGCCGCAGCGATCCTACCCCGCTGCGCGTCGAGGCATCGGCGCGCGTCTCGCGGGAGTCCCGCCACCTGCGCGTTGAAGACACCGAACGTCGGCGAGTCCTCGCGAGGAATGAACGCCCGATCATTGGTCAATCCGTCGCCGTTCACGTCGCGGCCTATCATAGGTGTGTACGGTGCGCCAGACGTCACGCGTACCGCAACACCCATCATGAACCACCCTTGGCGTGAAACCTCGAGTACCGTTTGGACGGCGTGGGCCGGCTGCATCGCAATCTTCGGGTCGACGAGGCGAGGATCACCGGCCGTTGATGCGCCGAACCCGCGTTGACTCCCGCGCGCATCGGTGTAGCTGTACCAGCTCCGCAGCGTCGCGTTGAGTGGGGGCGTACGGCTATCCGAACGCATCCGTTCTGGTGTGGTCCGCAACGTCATGCCGACGGTCGCGACGAGGGCGCGTGAGGAGAGGTCGGAAACGATGATGTCGCTGCGCCCACGCGTTACGTCGCGCCGAGAGGCGAGCAGCACAATACTCGCGGTGGCCGGATCGATAGCGGCGGCGTCTACGAAGACCGGCCGCCCATCTTGGGCCAGCGTAAACTTCGGGTCGTCGACCAGATTCTGATCGATCATCGACCGCAGTCGCGTGTTCCATGCTTGGGTGACCCCGGCGTTGAGCTCAACGACACCGGTCAGCACACCGGTCCACTGTACCTCGGCACGCCACGAGTCCGACGGTTGAAAGCCGTCAGCGTAGCGGCGGCTTCGTGTGAGCGGCCCGGCGCCGACACCGTTGCCCGCTACCGCACAGCGTGTGGGCGCTGGTGCGCCGCCGGCGAGCGCCAACCAGTCGGGCACCGGCACCTCAACGCCCACACAATCCAACGCGCGCTCGGTGGCCGCACCCTCCGGCAGAATCTCATCACCGGCCTGCAACGACGGCACGCCGCGATAGCGGCGCACTCCGCCGACCACGGTATGCCGGCTATCGGAGAGGGAGCCGCCGCCGGAACGCATCTGGTACTGTCCCTGTCGCCACGTGACGCCGAGCATGGGCTGCAGCGACAGGCTATTGGGGAGGCGCGCGTCTACAGTTCCGAAGTGCGACGGGCGCGCGTAGTGGTTCATGTCAAGGCGCAGCCCGCCCTGTACGGTGATCCCGTTGCCGTTGGCACTTGGATCGAAACGCGCCGAATCACTCAGAAATATCAGATCTGAGACCGCGAACGCCAACTGAGTCAGACCGCCATCCCGTCGGGCCACCGACACGTCTCGACTGAATCGTGCCGGTTGGTTCTGCTCGAACGCGTTGACGGATTCATACTCCCACGTGCCCAGCGCATTCGCGGCGGTTTCCGTGCGGTAACGACGCGAGAGCGCGTCGGCATACACGTTGAATCGGTGTCGCCCGCTGAACGTCATCCACTGCCAGTCGGTGGTCATCTGTCGGGACTGCACGTCACGCGTCGCGAGCTGGCGGCCACCACCCAAGAAGGCCACCCCTCCGCGAGAACTCGTGTCCGCTTGGTCAGCGCCGATGCGGACGGCGACACCCGGGGCGGCGATACTGGGGATGAATCGCGTGCGGTTCCGACCAAGACTGACTTTGGTCTCGTTCAGGACCGCGCGAAAGTACGGCGAGAAGACCGCAGCGACCTGCGCGTCGGCCTCCCCACTTGCTCCAGCGCGCGACCGTGCGCTCCAAGGCGTGAGCCCTTGTGCCCCGCCCCGCCGGTCGTTAACGGCGGCGAGGACGTACGCCACCGGGCCGCTCTCCGCGTCGGCACCGCTCGCGTAAGGCGTCAGGTCCACACGAACGAGGCCGGTCGATGTGGTCAGTTGCTGCGAGGGGAAACGTTCCGGCGAGGTCGCCACACCGAGTCGTTGCGCCGCCACGAAGATCGCCTGCACGCTGTCGGCCGGCAGTGATGCCGCGCTGCGCGTTCCCAAGTCGATGACAGGCAACCGGCTCTGTTGCACTTGGCTCGACGCACTGTAAAACTGATGTCGACCACGAAGTGGTCCGAACATCGTTCCACTTACAACGAGCGGTGGAGGTGACAGACGCCCTCCGGTTGTACCAATGTCGCGCCCGACAGTTGCGGGTGCAGCTGTGACGCGAAGCGTGCGCAGCGTGATCGGACTACCGCTGGGCAACACAGAACTGAGCTGGAAGCCGCCGAAACGCCCGTTGCGCGGATCATAGGTGGAGAGGCGTACCGTCTGCTGCAATCCGTCACGCGGAAGAAACCCGACACCCGTCTCAAGTCCGTTCAGCGTGGCGCCGTTCTGATCGGCGGTGAGTCCGAACGCGGTGCCGCCAAGCCGACCATCGCCCAAATCGACCGCAGTGATGCCAGGAATCTGGGCGAGGCTGCTGCCGACGTCTCCCGATGCGTCGTTGAGCACGGCCGACGAACGATCCAGCCGGCGCGACGACCGCGGGACCGGACTGTTCGCGGTGGAGCGATCAGGCCTCGGCCGTTCCGCCTGCACGCGCATGGCTATCAACGCGACGGCGGATTCCGCGAGAACCACGCGGATGAAGGACGACCCAGTCACGGCCGTCAGGGTCACAGGTTCGCTGGTGGGTGCAAATCCGATCACGTTGACTTGCACGACCACGCGCCCCTCGTCCACCCTCACCAGCGCACGAAACCGCCCGACCGAATCGGTGGTTGTGGTGGCCACGATCCGTGCGCCACCACCTATGACGCGCACCACGATGCCGACCACGGGCACCTGTTGCGCGGTCCGCACGTCCCCCGCGATGAGCACACGCTCGCCCAACTCCTGGGCACGCGCTGGCACCGCGCGCAGCATACCCGCCAAGCACGCAACCGACGCGACGCCCGAGCCCACTGCGCGGTGCCGCGTGACTCTCCGCCAAGCACGGCGCAGGGCCGCGCACGATGCACGCGCCGCCATGCGTGTCTACCGGCTGCTGAGCTTCAAAAGATTGGCATCGAACCGCGCGCGTTCCGCACTGGTGGGCAGCAGGCTGCGAAGGCTAGCGTTCCGCTCACTCATGACCGCGATACGTACGGAATCCACCTGGTCGGGCTTTATCTTGGAACCTGTAGCCCGCTGCTGTGCCAGCGCTTGGTCAACGATGAGCTTCACCCGGGTGAACTGTCGGTCATCGAGCATGATGCCGTCGAAGTAGCGCGTTCGGATAAAGTTGTAGATGTCCTCCACGCTATTCGCCTGTGCGGCGCCAGGATTGGGGCGCGGCGGCTGACCATCGGCCGTGGACGCGAGGGCGAATCCCATGATACCGGCCGCGAGAACCTTAAAAATCATTGCGATCCTCCGTTTGAGTGACTGCGTTGGTTCGCTGAACGCCGACCCGCCGCTCACACCTTTCCCTGAGACACCAAACAGGAGGTCCGGTGCAACATCGACTCGGAGCGTATACGTGGACGGGCAGCACAAGTCGATCCGCTGGACATGGGCAACATTCATACATCTTCCCGCGACCGCAAGGATGTCAGCGTGAGCGTTGCGTTAAAACACGCTCGGTGTCGTCATGCGCCAGAAGGGTAAGAATCGGCCACAAGCGACGGATAAGCTCACGCTAGCGACGCGAGGTGATCGAGTCCACCGAAGCAATTAGCTGCCCAAGCGACGGCGACACTGGCCACCTCCACCCTTGGACGATGACCGTAGGAGTGAAATCAACCTTGAGCTTCCGGCCGAGATCGATTCCTTCACTCACCCTCGGCATCAAATCGTCCGCGATCACGCACGCGCTGATGCGCGCAGTGTCTTTGATACCTGCTCGTCCGGCCATTGAGCCCCAGGAGACCAGCCCAAGCCGACGCTGCTGTCGGAATACCTCATCGGTGAAACTGACAAAGCGCCCCGATTCCGCGGCGCATTCGGCTCCATTGGCTGCGCCAGCGGCGAACCTATGCATCGAGAGTGGGTAATGCACCATGCGCAACGAGACAGAACCACTCCGCGCTGAATCGAGCTGTTTGAGAGTCTGATGCATTGTCGCACAGGCAGGGCACTCAAAGTCAGAAAAGACGACAACTTGGACACCGGAGTCCGTTCCGCCTACCACGCGCGACGCACGACTAACAGAATTCCACTCGTCCTTCGTGAGTTTGACCGGCGCCGCCGTGGAAGGATCTACTTGTTTGCTCGACTGAAGACTCGAGCCGACCTCACGTCTGAGAAGCAGTGCCACCGCGATCACACAGCTCGCTGCGGCGACCACGTTTACCACTCTATCAAGCGAAGCCATTTTTAGCTCCTGTCGTTGAGAATTGAGCACGCTTTGCGGTAGCCGCGATACGGACGGGAACACGAGCACGCCACGAGCGTTCAAAAGCGTGCTCGTGTTTTCGTCTCACTCTTCGCTAGAGCCGTTGCAATACATGGTCTTAAGGTATTGCGCACCTTCCACGCTTGTGCAGCTCTTGGTCTTGCACTCGCTTCCCGAGAAATCGGAGCATTCATAAATGCAGTACCACAACGCCTCGTAGCAACTGTTCGTGCACCACGTGCACGTCTTCGCCATCGCGGGCTCGCTAGGCTGACTAGCTGAAGCCACGCTCGCGGAGATTGCGAGCCCTATCGAGCCCAGAGCCCGAAGTAACGTCATTCGCGAGATCATAGAACTACCTCCATTTTAAGACCGTTGCACTCTACGAGTCCTTGGCGCCCGATTGCCCCACGGACTACTCTGTAGAGTCCTTTGAGGTTTGGATCCGCTGGCGCGTTCGGCAAGAACTTAAAAGGCCGATTCCATTCGTATTCGGCCCTGACTTCTCATTAGTCGCGCGCCGCCTCCCTCTCTGCCAATATGAGTGAGACACCGATCCATCCCGAGTTTAGTGTACGAGGGTAATCGAGGCTGTCCCCATGTCGTCTGCTCTTTCCATGGTTCCGTTGCTGCATCATGATACCGGGGTGTCACCGACCCGGACCCGTCGTCAGTTTAGTACCGCGTATAAGCTCCAGATCTTGGCCGCCGCCGAGGCGTGCACCAAGGCCGGGGAGCTCGGCGCGCTGCTCCGTCGCGAAGGGCTGTACTCCTCGCACCTCTCCGTGTGGCGCGCCGCGGAGCGGCGGGGCGAGTTACGCGGCCCCGCGAAGCGTCGTGGCCCCACGCCCACGGCTCCCGATCCGGCGATCAAGCGTATCGCCGCCCTCGAGCGTGAGCTGGCGAAGGCGACGGCGCGCGCGGAGCGCGCCGAGCTGATCATCGGCGCCCCAAAAAAGTTCTCGCAGCTCTTGGGCCTGACACTCCCGACGCCCGACGCGCCCACCGAGACGCGCTCGTGACCACCGTCGCGACGGCGACCGCCGTG
>JBBQXC010000127.1:0-13615 GCA_038210005.1 Gemmatimonadales bacterium | reverse complement strand
CCTCCTCGAGAGGATTTTCGAAATGGCTCCTGCCAAGAAGGCCGCCAAGAAGGCGGCAAAGAAGGGTGGCCGTAAGGTCGCGAAGAAGGCGACCCGCAAGGTCGCGAAGAAGGGCGCAAAGAAGGCCGCGAAGAAGTCGGTGAAGAAGGCGGCCAAGAAGGCGACCCGTAAGACCGCCAAGAAGGCGACCCGCAAGGTTGCCAAGAAGGCCGTAAAGAAGGGCGCCAAGAAGGCTACGAAGAAGTCCGCGAAGAAGGCCACGAAGAAGACCGCGAAGAAGGGCGCCAAGAAGGCTGCGAAGAAGGGTGCTCGCAAGGCCACCAAGCGCGCCAAGAAGGTTGTCGCTCCGGCGCCGGTCGAGGCGTAACAACGCGTTCGTGCCGTTTGCAGGTGTACAAACGTGAAAGGCGCCGGCATGTCTGCCGGCGCCTTTCACGTACCTCTGACGAGCTCACAAGGCTGCGACGAGCTCCTTCGCGTCGTCGGGCAACCGTACGTCGTCATCGGGCACAGGACCCCACACGAACGCGGCGAAGCGCGACGGACGATCGCCGGGGCCACCATCGGCGATCACGATCCCCATGGGTTCGCGCTGCTGCACAACCCGGACTGACTCTTTGAGACGCATAGCGGGTGATCCTCCACCCCTGATGTGAACGCTCGGGGTCGCACAGAATGCGACCAATCACACTGCCTTATAGCACGCCGAGTGCCACGCCGCGCGCATTCGCAACATGTTGGTGTTGAATGACTTGAAAAACAAACGCCGACGTGGGTCACGTCGGCGGTGTCCTACAGACACGTCACAAATTCGACTTCGGTGTGTGCAAACGACACACGTTGGCGGTGCTTCCGTTACGCGACCGCGAAATCCTTGCGCGCCATGAATGTCTCGCGCAACCCGACCGTCTTCTCCACCGAGATCGTCCAGCCACGGTAGCGCGAACGCAGCTCCTCGAGCGGGAAGCCGTCGTGCATGCTTTCGGTACCGGCGGCGATCGTCTCCACGAGATGCACGCCGCCGTCGACGGTGGCACTCTGCAGCACTTCGATGACGCGCGCGCGATCCTGCGTGGTGAGGCCGGCGAACGCGGTAGGCGAACAGACCACGCCGTGCAGTTGGACGTCAGGTGCCCAGCCGCCAAGATCGGCGCAGTAGCTACGAACGCGCTCCGTCAGCCCTGCGGCTTCGGCCGCCCGCACCACGCGCTCTACGGCGTCTTCAGCGGGCTCCACGGCGGTGACGGCACACCCTCTCGCCGCCAGATACAGCGCCGGACCTTCTCGCTCGGCGCCGGCCACCAACACATGACGATCGCTGGAGTCGGCCAAGGCGCGCACCAGCATCGCGTTGGGGTCGATGCCCCAGTGCTCGGGCTTCTGATACTGCTCGAGCATCTTGAGCCGACGACGCTTCCAGGTGGCGTACGTGGGAAGTCGCAGGCGCTTGGTGATCAGCCGGTCGACTTCCTGCCACACAACCATCTCCGTGAGGGCGATCTGGTCCTGTTTACACAGCACTTCAACGGCTTCATCGCCGATCTTGAGCAGCGAGCCGCGCGACACCGAGTCTTTGTAGTCCTCGATTTCGCGTTCGACGTACAGCTCGTACTCGTACTTGAGCGATCGGGGAGAATGGATAACGGTGCCCCGTAGGTGTGGATGGAATGTGGATAAAGTAGGTGTCCCCTTCAGGAACGCAAGAGGAAATCACCCGTGAATTTGTGATCCCAGAACTTCCAAGTGTCACTCGGCATTACAGTTGGGATGGTGCCGCGACAGTGCCACCACTGCCTTCTCCGCCTACGCCGCATGCCCGAGTTACCTGAAGTCGAGTTCGCCGCCAAGCGGCTGCGCGACGCTGTCGTCGGACGCGTGATCGCCAGCCTCGAACCGCTGCACCGTTCCCAGCAACGGCATCTGCCGGAGGCGGCGCGACGGGCGGCCGAAGGGCTCACGATCGCCCGCGTGGAGCGTCGGGCAAAGATCCAGCTGGTGCATCTGCAGAATGGGGCGCTCCTCGAAGTGCACTTTCGCATGACCGGCGACTGGGAGTTCACCCACGTGGGAGACGACCCGCCGCGTTTCGAGCGCGTGCGCCTGGAAACGGCCGACGGCGTACGCGTGTCGCTGGTGGATAGTCGTGCCTTCAGCGTCGTGCGCCTGCACGCGCCGGGCGCCTTCGTACTCCCTACGATCGGACCCGAACCACTCACCGACGACTTCACCGCCGAAGGCTTTCGTACCGCACTCGTGCGCCGCAGCGGACCGATCAAACCGGTACTCCTCGATCAAAAACTGGTGGCCGGTATCGGCAACATCTACGCATCGGAGGCGCTCTGGGAAGCGCGAATCCATCCGGCCACCGCCGCCAACAGCTTGTCGCGCGAGCGCGTGACGCGACTGCGTGATGCGATTCGTCTGGTGCTCGAAACCGCGCCGACGGAACGCTACTACGGCCGCGATGACGTGAACGAGAATGACATCTGGCGCGTGTACGGACGCGATGGAGAACCGTGTCGTCGCTGTGGAGCGACGCTCAAACGAGTGCCGCAGGCGGGACGCAGCACGTTCTATTGTCCGCGCTGTCAGCGACGCTGAGCTGCGCGTTCGAAGCAGGCCAGTGTCAGCGCGGCGGTCGTCGTCCACGAGAAACGCCGGGCTTGCGCGCGACCGCGATCCACGAGCGTTTCGCGTACGGTGGGCTCAGTGAGCAGCCGCATCATCTGTTCGGCCAGTGCGTGCGCATCCTGCCACGCAAAGCGCAGCGCGGCATCCCCCGCGACTTCGGGCAGTGAACTGGCGTCGGCGCAGATCACCGCGCCGCCCGCGCGCATGGCTTCCAGCACGGGCAAGCCGAATCCCTCGTAGCACGACGGAAAAATCAGCGCGGTCGCGCGCCGGTACAGCGCCACCAACTGCTCATCGGTCACGTATCCCACGTGCGTCAGCCACGGCGCCGCGCCGTACACGGCACGCGTCTGTGGTGACATACCGGGTCCGCACTGCAACAACGGCACCGCGATGCCGCGTGCGTGCAGCAGGGCCATCGCTTCGTACAACGTGCGCAGATTCTTACGCCCTTCTTGTCCGCCCACGGTGAGAAAGCACGGACCCCGAATCGCGGCGGCCTGCTCGGGCAGCAGCTCGTCGTCGAGCGCGACGGGGTCGAGCACGTCCGGTAAGTCGTCGGCCGCCAACAGCGTGACCGAAACGCGCGAGGGATCGACGTGCAGCCGCTCGACGATCTCGCGTTTGCTGAACTCGGAGATGGTGAGGATCGCCGTGGCCAACGACGCCGTACGCTGATACCGCCGACGATACTTGAATCGCTTGAGGACCCGCCACCACTGATCATCCAGCTGCAGCATCGGCGCCAGATCGAGTGTGCTCACCACCATCGGCCGACGCGCGGCTCTCGTGATGAGATTCCACGGATACCACACCACGTCGGCATCGGTATCCGGCAAGTCATCGATAGGCGCGATCGTGGTGCGCGCCACAAGCTGCTCGTGCCACGAGGCCAGTAGCGTCGACAGTGGAGCCGCGTCCTCGGAGCGCGCGACGTACATCGTGAAACGCATGGTCGGCTGCTGCTGGACGAACTGCTGCAGCAGATTGCGCACATAGCGCCCGATGCCGCGGCGCTCGCCGAGCAGCTTGGTGGCTTCGATGGCGAGGTGCATCGCGCGCGTACTCAGTCTCGCGACCGCGGTGAACCCATCCGGCCGGCAGCCCGCGTGAAGCACGCGAGCGTTTGATCGGCCACCCGCGACCACGAGAACTGCGCCGCGTGCGCGGAGCCCGCCGTCACCTGCGCCGCCCGCAGCGCTGCATCGGTGGCCAGGCGCGTCATCTGCGCCGCAAGCGCCGTCTCGTCATCCCACGGAAACAGCAGCGCGGCGTTGCCCGCCACTTCCGGCAACGCGCTGCTGTCGGCGCAGATCACCGCACAGCCGGCGCGCATGGCTTCGAGTACCGGCAACCCGAATCCCTCGTAGCGCGAGGGGAGCACCAGCGCCACGGCGCGGCGATACATCGTCACCAACTCGGCGTCGCTCACGAAGCCCACGTGATGCAGCCACGGAGCGCTGCCCGCGCGGGCGCGCAAACGCGACCGCGTGTTCGACGACAGCCCCGGTCCGCACTGGACGAGCGGAACATGCAGACCGTTCGCGTGCAGCATGTCCATGGCCGCATACAGCGTGCGCAAATTCTTGCGGCCTTCCTGACCCCCGACGGTCATGAAGAACGGGCCCGCAATTCCGGCGGCGTCGAGTGGCCGAGGCGCGTCGGGGCCGTGTACGGCCAAGTCGTCGGCGGCCAGCGGTGTCACGGTAATGCGCGACACATCGGCGTCGAGATACTTCACGATCTCGCGCTTGCTGAACTCGGACACCGTGAGCACCGCCGCCGCGCGTTGCATGGTGTGCTCATAGCGACGCCGGAAGCGAACGCGCTTGAGCAGCTTCCACCAGCGATGATCCAGCTGCAGCATCGGCGCGACATCGTGTATCGTCACCACCATCGGCCGGTGTGGCGCGGCAACGGTGATGAAATTCCACGGATACCATACCACGTCGGCATCGGTGCGCGGCAGCTCGCGAACATGCGCGACGGTGGTACGCGCGGGCAGCGCCGCGTGCAGTGTGGCCAGATGCGCGCACAACGGCGCGATGTCGTCGTCGCGACGCACGTACATGCTGAAACGAAGCGACGGGTCCCGCTCCGCGAACTGCGGTAGCAGGTTGCGCATGTAGCGACCGATGCCACGACGCTCGTGCAGCAGCTTGACGGCTTCGATCGCGAGATGCACGCTCAGCTCATCGCTTCGAGCAGGGCACCCTTGAGGTAGCCGGTCTCCGGCACGGTGATCAGTTCCGGATGGTCGAGCGGCTGCCCGGTGATCGCGCGCAAGGCGAACGCACGTCCGCTGTCGGCCGACGCATCCTGTAGCATCTCGAAGAAATGCCCGCGCGACAAATGGAAGCTGCAACTGGCGGTGAACAGCAACCCGCCCGGCGCCAGCAAGCGCATGGCTTGCAGGTTGATGTCCTTATAGCCGCGTAGCGCACCGTCGATCGCGCTCTTGGTTTTCGCGAATGCCGGCGGATCGACCACGATGGTGTCGAAGCGACGACCCTCCTTGTACCACGCGCGGAGCACATCGAAGGCGTCGCCCTCCACCGGCTCGATATTCGTCAGCCCGTTTCGCTCGGCATGCTCATGCACGCGGGCCAGCGCCGGCGCCGACACATCCAGCGCGAATACGCTGTCGGCGTTTTTGGCGAGGTGCAAGGCAAAGCTGCCGTGGTATGCGAAGCAGTCCAGCGCCTGACCGCGCGCCAGCGAACCGATCAGCACACGATTCTCTCGCTGATCCAGAAAGGCGCCCGTTTTTTGTCCATCCCACGGGGCGGCGAGATAGCGCACGCCGTGCTCCACCACTTCCACCGTACGTGACACCTCACCATACAGCAGTTTCACTTCACGCGGCAGCCCTTCGCGACCGCGCGCGGCCGGATCATTGCGCGCCAGAATACCGGCGCATCCGGTGAGCTCCACCAGTGACGACACGATGGTGTCGGTCCACGCGTCCACGCCGGCCGAGAGCAGTTGTACCACCAGCACATCGCCATACTTGTCGACCACCAGCGATGGCAGACCGTCACCTTCACCGTGCACCAGCCGATACGCGTTCGCCTCACGGGCCAACGGCGCACGACGCGCGATCGCGGTGCGCAACTTCTCATGCCACCAGGCGGCATCGGGCGTACGCGACAGGTCGGTCTCGATGCGGCGCAACGAGATCTCCGACAACGGACTCCACAGCGCGAAGCCGAGTGGTGCGCCGTCGGTCCCCTCGACCGGAACGATGCCGGCGGGAGACGACGGACGACGCTCGACATCCGAGCGGAACACCCACGGATGTCCACGACGAAGACGCTGGACGGCGCGACGGGACACGACCGCCGCCCCTTCCATACGGGGAGCGCGACTCACGATTTGTCCTTGGACTTTGGCACGGGCTTGACATCGGGCCTCGCATCTGCGCGGCTGGCCCGCTTGATGTCGGCGATTGCCTGTTGGTGCTCGGCGAACGTGGTGCGGAACTCGTGGCCACCATCGGCGCGCGCCACGAAAAACAGATACGGCACGTCGGCCGGCGCGAGGGCAGCGGCGATGGACGCTTCACCGGGCGACGCGATGGGACCGGGCGGCAATCCGACGTACTTGTACGTGTTGTACCTGGATTCGACTTCGAGATCCTTGAAGAATACCCGATCCACGTGCTGCGGCAGGGCGTACTGCACGGTGGGATCGGCCTGCAACAGCATCCCCTTCTTCACGCGATTCCAGTACACAGCCGAGATCAGGGCACGCTCTTCGGGTTTGCGTGCTTCCTTCTCGATGATCGACGCCATGGTCATGGCATCGTGCCGCGAGATCGCCATTTCCTTCACGCGGGCATCCCACTCGGGCGTCCAGACCGATTCGAAACGCTCGAGCATCGCGTTCACCGCTTCGCGCGCAGACGTGCCCTCGGCGAAGGCGTACGTGGCGGGAAAGAGATATCCCTCCAGCGACTGAGCCGGCACGTTGAGCTTCCGTCGCCACGTGGTGTCGGTCACGGCCACGCGCACGGAGTCTTCCGGCACCGACAGGGCCTTGGCCAGCGCCGGCGCAATGTCGCGCAGGTCGAAGCCTTCGGGGATCACGACGGTGCGCATGATCCCACGCCCGGTCACGAGCGCGTCGAGCACGTTCGCGTAGCCGGCACCCGACGGGAACTGATACGTACCGGGTTTGATCGTGCGCTCGCGTCCGGCGGCCGACGTGTACCAGCGGAAGAGCCGGGGAGAGTCGATCACGTCGTGCACCGCCAGTGATTCGGCCGCCGCGCGCATCGAGGCGCCTTTGGGAATCACCACGCGCTCGCTGGCAGCGCTGGCATCACCGCCGCCCGCGATCTCGCTGTACGCGAACCAGGCGGCCACGCCCAAGGCCGCGAGCAGCAGGATGCGCTTCACGGCGGTGGCGCGCTCACCAGTTCGCCCAGCGTGACGCCCTGCGACGACGCGCGCAGCACCCCTTCCAGCAGAATGCAGGCGGCCAATGCATCGACGTCTTCCTTGCGGCCCCGCGTGCTGCCGCCCTGTTCCTTGATGCTGCGCAGCGCGGCCGAGGTGGTGAAGCGCTCGTCGACCAGACGCACCGGCAATGCTTGACGCGCAATCAGCTTCGCCGCGACGTCGCGCACTTCACGACAGCGATCGGTTTCGGCACCGGCCGGATCGATCGGCAACCCGAATACGTAGCCGGTCACGCCAAGTTCATCGGCGCGCCGCATCAGTGCGGCGATCGGCGGCCGTTTGCCGGCGCGGCGCGTGATGGCGCCGGCGCTGGAGGCGAGCATGCCCAGTTCATCACTGACGGCCAGCCCGATACGCTTGTCCCCCCAGTCGACGGCGAGGAGGCGACCGGTCGTGGCATTCATTGCGTGTTCGGCATCAGGGTTCCGCCATCTGTTCGAAGAATTCCTTGTTGTTCTGCGCGCGTTCCATTCGCTTGATCAGGAACAGCAGCGCCTCATCGGAGGGCATGTCGGCCAGGAACGCGCGCAACAGGAAAATGCGCTGCTGTTCGAAGGGCGTGAGCAACAGCTCTTCGCGCCGGGTGCCCGACTTGTTGATGTCGATCGCCGGGAAGATGCGCTGATTGGCCAGCTTGCGATCGAGCACGAGCTCCATGTTACCGGTGCCCTTGAACTCCTCGAAAATCAGCTCGTCCATGCGCGAGTTGGTCTCGATGAGCGCCGTGGCGACGATCGTGAGCGAACCGCCTTCCTTGAGATTGCGGGCGGCGCCGAAGAACGCCTTGGGCTTCTGCATGGCGGAGGCCTCCAAGCCGCCCGACATGATCCGCCCGCCCTGCGGCGCCACGGCGTTGTGCGCACGGGCCAGTCGCGTAATCGAATCGAGCAGGATGACCACATCCTTGCCCGTTTCCACGAGTCGCTTGGCCTTTTCGATGACCATGTCGGCCACCTGCACGTGGCGTTCGGCCGTTTCGTCGAACGTGGAGCAGATGACCTCGGCCTCGGGACAGCTGGCCTGCATGTCGGTCACTTCCTCCGGGCGCTCGTCGATGAGCAGCACGATCAGCGTGATCTCGGGATGATTCTCGATGATCGCGTTCGCGAGCTGCTGCATGAGGATCGTCTTGCCACCCTTGGGCGGGGCAACGATGAGGGCGCGCTGGCCCTTCCCGAGCGGGGCGATGATGTCGCAGATACGGGTTGCGACTTCGCCGTTGCTCCGCTCGAGGCGGATGCGTTCGTCGGGATACTTCGCGGTCAGGTTGTCGAAGGCGCTACGCAATTTCGACTGCTCAGGGTCACCACCGTTGATGCGCTCCACCTTGAGGAGCGCGAGATAGCGTTCCCACTCTTTCGGCGGGCGGACTTCCCCCATCACCGTATCGCCGGTGCGGAGGTCGAATCGCTTCACTTGCGAAGGGGAGACGTAGATGTCGTCCGGGCCGTGCAGATAGTTGAAGTCCTGCGACCGGAGAAAGCCGTAGCCTTCCGGGAGGACTTCGAGGACGCCTTCACCGTACAGCGTCGTTTCGGCATCGAGCAGGGCCTGCTCGATCCGAAAAATCAACTCCTGTTTCCGAAGGCCGCTGGTACTGGTGACGTGCAATGACGCGGCCAGCGCCAGGAGTTCAGGAACAGACTTCCGCTTCAGCTCGGCTACGTGCACTAGGCATAGGAAACGAGAGTGACCGCAGGCCGAACGGACGCGCATGGCAGGACTCGAACCTGCGACCTTCTGCTCCGGAGGCAGACGCTCTATCCAACTGAGCTACACGCGCAACGCGGCCACTGCCTTGCAGCGCCGAGGCGCCGAGTGAGTGATCCGCCCGACCGGTTCGTAGCGCTCCCGAAAGAACACCGTGTACCGGTTAGACTAGGGAAGTTAATCGGCCGATGACGACTGGGGCAAGGAAGCATCGGCGTGTGGGCTTCGGGCGCCCACCTCCCGAAACGCCCGAATCGCCTCACTGAACGCGCCGCGGGCGCGCAGCCGCGTGATGTTGGTACCCGTGTAGCGCCGGAGCGCCGTTCCAAGGTTGGGTCCATCGTAGAAGTCGAGCTGCGCGGCAACCGAGTCGAGCGTGTGTCCGGGCTCATCGAGCAGCGCGGCGGCCACCAGCAGCCGACACCAGGTGAGAAACGGCCGCAACGGCGGTAGTCTCGCGTCGGTGAGGCGATTCTGCAGGGTACGTCGAGACAGACCGAACACTGCGGCGACCCCATCGCGGTCGAGGTGCTCATCCGAGTGCTCCAGCACATACGAGAGGAGCGGATGCAGGCGCTGCGGGACGAGGTCGGCCAGCTCCTCGAGAATCCGGTAGCTGATGGCCCGCTGGGTGGCCGAGGCGACGATACGGGCGAACACATGGCGGAGTTCGTCGAGATCGTGCCGAATGAGATCCTGCACACCGGCCCGGGCGATCTCCAGCAGCTCCTGCGGCTCGATGGCGCGGACGTCGCACCACGCAATGACGGGGTGCTTGGGAAAGCCTTCCCGCAGGCGCCGCAAGGCGAGCAGGGCGGCGGCATTCGATCCGCCCGCGGCTTCGATCACGGTGAGCGCGACCCGGCCGCTGCTGACGGCAATCAACAGCTCGACTTCATCGGCGCACGGCACCACCACCGCTCCGTGAGGAACGATGTTGCGGAGTCGGTCGATCGTCGGGGACGACGACGGGATCCATCCGATGCCGAGCTCAGGTGTCACGTGTGCATCGATAGGCGAGAGGTCGATCGAACGGCAAAAAAGTCGTTGCCCACCGTGTCCGGTGATTGCCCACCTTGATGAGGTGGCTTGGAAAGGGAGGCTGTATAACTGAGTATCCCCTTTCCGGAGTATGTCATGATCGATTCCCGCCGCCTGCTGCTCGTTGCCCTGCTCGCCATCGCCCCGCTCGTTGCCGCCTGCGATTCGCCGACCGGCATCGACAGTGACGACCCGACCGCGGCGCCGGCGGATTCGACGGCGCGGAAGGATGTACGACCCTGGGGCTGACGGTGGGTTCCCATCGTCTATCGGAGCGCGACGAGTCGTTCGATGCCAACGCGCAGGGCACGCTTTCCGACACGCGGAACGACCGTGGACGTCGCCGCAGAGCCGTTGGCAACAGCGGTCACGCTGCGACTCCAGCGGTCTTCCATGTCATCGGCGCGGAACACGAACTCGTGAAACCCGTACTGATCGGCCAGCGCGCGACCGGCCGTGAGCGCCACGCGCGCGCCGACAACATCATCGATCTCATGGAGCGCGCCAGCGGTAAAGAGGAGCACCTGGGCAGCATCATGCGGCTGGTTGGCATCGCGGATCGCGCGTTCGATGGCGCCGCGAATCGTCGTGACCTGCTCGACACGTCTGAGTCGCGCGGCGGCACGGATGGCGCCACCGAGGAAGATCAGGTGCAGGCGCGGCACGTGTACCCGCTCGAGCGCGTGCGCAAACCCGCGCATGGCCGGCTCTGGAAACCCGGCATGGAGCGCCACGACGGATAGTTCATAGAGCGCGATGTAACGCATCTCGGAATCTTCGGCGCTTGCATCGTGCAACTGCCACCCGTACAGCAGGGCATCGCCCAGCTGTTGGCGGTTGATGGCCAGTGTCATGAGGCCCTGACAGGCCATGATGTACGCACCGCCACCCGGCCCGGCAAGTGATAGTGCCTTGCGGTAGCTGGCTTCAGCGGCGGGAATATTCCCGCGAATATCGCGCAGCAACGCGCGTCCGATATGGCCGCGCGCGGCTAACGGTCCATCGCGTTCGCGTGTCGCGCGCGCAATGGACCGATCGTAGCAATCCTCCGCCGCTGCGAAATCGTGCATCTGCCGCGCAATCCGTCCCAGATGCAACGTGGCCAACGTGGCGGTCACGGCATCGGCGTGCGCGGTGAGGCGACAGACGGCCGCCACCGTGGTGAACGCCAGCTCGTAACAGCCGGCGATTTCCATCGCCTCGGCTGCCACACGAAAGCGCTCGGCGATCTGCGGGACCGGTACCGTGGGCCCGGGCAGCGCGTCGTGCACCATCGACGGTCGCTGATCGGCAAACTCAGCCAGCAACGCCGCGGACTGCGCCAGTGCCCGTTCGGATGGCACGGCGCCGCCGGCGGACAGCAGGTCGGCCGATTGCGCCACCGACAGCCATGACATGAGTTGCGCGCCGAGGACGACGCCACGGTCGGTGGCGCCGCCCGCGTCGGCCGCAAAGGCCTGCAAGGGAGAGAGAGGCTTACGCATGGGGCTCCTGAATACGTGACAATGTAAGGGGCAATACTGCCAGTGCATTAATCCGCATGATTCCACGCATTTCGTGGTGTCGCCCCCGCCTGGGGTCGACTAGCTGGCGCGCGTCCATTCGGACTCGAGCTCGGCGAGAGTGTTGATCATGTGGCGCAGCGCACGCATACGGCGTTGTCGCGCCGCTCGTCGTTCGACGTCGTTCGGCGCCAACTCGATTTCCGCGATCGCGGCATCGAGGTCGGCAGTAATGGCGCGAAGGTCGCGGACAATACGCAGCGACGGATCACCCTTTTCGGAGAGTGAGTCGAGGACGGCACGGAGGGCGCGCGGCATGACCATGGCGTATCATGTCATGTGGCCCACGAAGACAACCGGACACGGTGGGCAACTACCGGACACGGTGGGCAACGACTTTCAAAAACCGGCGGATTTCTACCGAAATGGAGCGAACGGCGATGCGTGAACGCATGACGCGTGCGGACGGACACCGTGTGGTTCTGGTCACTGCAGCGCTGGCGACGCTGGTCGGTTGTGGCGGCGCTGACGCGAATCGGGATAACGCGGACGGCACGCCTCGGATGGCGCCACGGCGGTCGCGCTGATCGACAGCGTCGCCGTGCTCGAAACGGACAGCGTGTTCGTGGGACGGCCAAACGCGATCACGGTAGACGCCGCGGGGCGCGTCTATATCAGCGACGCTTCAGCGAAGCGCGTGCTGCGGGTGGAACGCGATGGCTCGGGGCTCACGCCGATCACGCGCGTGGGCGGCGGCCCGGACGAGGTGCAACGTCCGTCGTCGCTGGCCATGGTCGGCGACAGCGTGCTGGCGGTCTACGACGGCGGACAACGCCGAGTCGTGCTGTTCGATCGGGAATCGATGGCCGCACGTGGCTCGATCGCGATCGGTGGGTTCGGTACCTCCATCCGCAGTTGGCGCAAAGGGCTGGTGGTGGGCGCGCTGATGGTCGACAGCCTCACCGCCTACGCGTTGCTGGCTGATAGCGCCGCCGTGCCGCAGCGTGGCGGCTCGGTGCCGCGCATCTATAATCGAGAACCCGCCGATCGCGCAGGCCTTCGGTACGGTGGAAGTGGCGCGCGACGACAGTACGGTGGTGGGCGTCTTCGAAGCGTCGGGCACGGCGTACCGCCGGCATCTGCGTTCAACGCAGATCGACTCGGCATCAGCGATGCCGCTTGCGGGCTGGTTGCGGCGAAACAGCAACAGCAACAGCAACAGCAACAGCGACAGCAACGGCCAGAACACGGATGACACCGATGAACGGAAACGACCCTGATAAGATGAAAAGCGTAGATGTTATCCCGTGCTTCTTCCGTTCATCGGTGTCATCCGTGTTCTGAATGTTGTCGATGTCGGTACTCGAGAGTTTCTTTGCCTCGCGGCGCGCAGGCAACCGGACACAGTGGGCAACAACCGGACAGCGTGGGCAACGACTTTCGCTAAAGTCATCGCGCCCTGCTTGCGTCCTAAATGCCAGGACAGAATTGTTGCATAGATGCGCGCATGCCTCGCACGTGAATGGTGTGCGTTTCAGTTCGTTTTTTCTATTGACTCCGGAGCGATCGCATGCACCCGTCACCGACCGAAGCGAGCACCGCGGTCTCAGCATGCTGGGCGGAGATGACGACTCGACTCGCGCCGCTGGTGCCGATCCTGTCCGATTTTCGACTGAGCGTACGTGTTACCGATGCATGCCGCGCGCTTGCCGTGACGTCGCGAGCTACGCTGTCAGGTGAGTTGGAGCGCCGGCACCTTCCGCCCTTCAGACTGTTGAAGAACTGGTACCACGTGTGTGCAATGGTAGAGGCGGCGGAGAACGGCGCGTCCCTGTGCGAAGTCGCCTTGCATCGTGGTGAGTATCCAGCGGCCTGCTATCGGCTGGTGAAGAGCACCACAGGCCGCTCATGGACCGAGATTCGCGCAAAGGGATCCGATTGGGTGAAGCGTTGTGCGCTGCAGGCCTGGGAACCGTACACGCGGCTGCGCGTGATCGAGTGACGGCGAAAAAAGAATTCGGCGATTCACACTTTTCTGTTATAGCGAGAGTGCTGGTGCGGCCCTACTGTGCGGAGTAGAAACTGCTTCATCGCTTTTCTCACGATGTGGAACAACACGTGCGCATTCTAGGGAAACTCTGCAGAAATAGTGCGTTTTCGCGAGGTCGATGCAATATTGGCGCGGCGATTTGAGACCTCACCGCAGTGGAGAGCGCGACACATGAGCGAGCAGCGGACGTTGGCGAGCGTGGTGTACGACCTCAAGAA
>JBBQXC010000126.1:0-14136 GCA_038210005.1 Gemmatimonadales bacterium | reverse complement strand
CACGCCGAGTCGCTTTGGCTGCGCCAGCAGGGTGGCCACCACTGCGCCAGCAGGATTCGTCAGCGACACGCGCCCCAGCGTTGTCAACTCGAAGACGTGCATTCAATGGCCTCTGAACGATGGCGCAGACAGACACGAAGGCCGCCGCACCTGAGCGCGCCGCTCCTCTATCATAAGAGCACAGCGGCGTCTCTGTTCGATCCGGGCCTGCTGCAATGCGCCGAACGGTACCGTCGCCGAGTTTCCGCAGCCGCCGAAGACGCACTTGTCATTGGCTGGGGTCATCGCGCCCGCCTTCGGATATCATCGACGACAGGCACCACGGCAAGCCCCACCAGCACCAACGCCATTGGCACCGTGGTGACGTATCCCAGCGTGTGAAAGCCGGCTGCACCCAGCACGCCCCCGGCAAAGAACGCGACGAGAAGGAGAAGCAGCAGGCGCAGGTGCCCCTGATCAGCCGCCACGCGCCCACCCGTCGGGTCATCTCGCCGATTCACGTATACCAGCTTGCCCAGTTCGATCCCGATGTCAGTCACGATGCCCGTCATGTGTGTGGTGCGGATCACGGCGTGCGAGATCTTCGTGATCACGGCGTTCTGGAGCCCCATGATGAAGCAGAGCAACACCACCGTCGCGGAGACGAACAGGGTGTGCACCTGGTTCAGCCGCGCTCCGACGATCCCGAACACAAGCAACAACAGCGCCTCGAGCAGCAGCGGGATCGCATACGCGCTGCTCAAGCCGCGACGGCGGGCGGCGTTCACCAGCACGGCCGTGGTCGCCGCACCTGCCACGAAGGCCGCGAGTGCACCAAGCCCTGTCGCAATAACCGCGCGGTCGCCGAGTATCACCGCGTCGGCCATGGACGACACGATGCCGGTCATGTGCGAGGTGTACTGCCCCACGGCCAGAAAAGCCCCGGCGTTGGTGGCGCCGGCCACGAACGCGAGGCCGACCCCGAGGTGTGTATTTTGCCGCAGGGTTCGAACGGTCGCCGTGAGGCCTCGCGCGTAGTCGAGCGGCATCCGGCGGAAGCTAGTCGGCGGCTGACGCGGGCCTGAAGGTGCACGGCGCGTTCGAGGACAGACCAGCGTCGTCGCAATGCGCGTCACGCTTTGCCGGCGAGCGCTGTCAGCAATGCGACAGCCGCAGATGCGTCCACCGCCGAACGGTGCGAGCTTCCACGACAATTGTGCTGACCTCGCATTCCCCCATTCTCGTCGGCCTCGCGTTCGCCACCCTCGTGGTCGCGCTGACGGCGTTCGGCCGCCGCCTCCCGGTTCCGGCGCCCGTGCTGCAGGTGCTCGCAGGGCTCGTGCTGGCCGCGATTCCCGGCGTGGCATTACCAGCGTTGCAACCCGACCTGGTGTTCTTCGTGTTCCTGCCGCCCATCCTGTGGGCGGCGGCGTTCTTTACCTCGTTACGGGAATTCAACGCCAACCGGCGCCCCATAGGTCTGCTGGCGATTGGCTTGGTGGTCGCCACTACCGCTGGGGTGGCGTTCGCTGCCCGCGCAATGTTCCCCGGCATGCCCTGGGCGGTGGCGGTCGCGCTGGGCGCGATCGTATCCCCGCCCGATGCCGTGGCTGCGGCGGCGGTGGTGTCTCGCCTGCCGGTACCACGCCGCGTCATCGTGATTCTCGAAGGCGAGAGTCTCGTCAACGATGCCTCGGCACTCGTACTCTATCGCTCGGCCGTTGCTGCCGCCGTCACCGGCGTCTTCAGTCTTGGCGAATCGATCGTGCGCTTCTTTCTCGATGCGGGCGTCGGCGTACTCGTTGGCCTGGCCATCGGGTGGGCACTGGTCTGGGCGCTGAAGAAAACGCGGGACGAGCTCGCCGAAACACTGCTCACCCTCGCCGGCCCGTACGCAGCCTGGATCGTCGCCGAAGAATTGCACGTCTCCGCCGTGCTGGCGTGTGTCGCGGGAGGACTGTATCTGCGTCGGCACCACTCGCTGGCGGTGGGCCCGCGATCACGTGTGCAGTCGAAGGCGGTGTGGGATCTGGTGGTGTTCGTGCTGAACGCGATGATCTTCGTGTTGCTGGGCATGCAGTTCACTGACTTGCTCGAGGCGACCGCACTGCATGAACTCCCGGCGCGATTGGCGCCTGGGCTCATCATCAGTGTGGTGTGTGTCGTGGTTCGACTGGTGTGGGTGCCCGTTGCGACGTGGTTGCCGCGCTGGTTGAGCAAAGCAGTCGCCCGAGCCGAGCCGCCGCCACAGCCCAAAGCGGTCGCATTGGTGGCGTGGACCAGCATGCGCGGGATCGTCTCGCTGGCGACCGCGCTGGCGCTGCCTCTCACACTGGCAAACGGATCGCCGTTTCCGTTCCGTCAGGAACTGCTGTACATCACCATGAGCGTGATTCTCTTCACGCTGGTGGTGCAGGGGTGTACGCTGTCACCCATCATTCGGCGTTTCGCCTTTGCCAAGGAAACGCATCACGCCGACGAAGAGCGCTTTGCGCGCATCGAGGCGTTGCGGCGCGCCGCCGAGGCGCTGGAAGACGCCTCGCGCGAAGGCTGGGCGAATGACGACGATGTGTCGTGGCTTCGCGCGGAGCTGCAGGGCCGGTTGGAGAGCCATCGCGATCCACAACGCGCATCCACTCGGCATGCACTGCGGGCGCGTATGCGCGACGCTGAACGGCGTATGCTGGTACGTCTGCGCAATGAGGGTGCGATTTCCGACGAAGTGCTGCGCGAGCTGGAACAGGAGCTCGACCTGGACGCCCTGCGCGGCGAAACGGACGCCCCACACGTCCACTGACCGCCACGCTCACGCGATCGCAGCGCCCTCGTGCGAGGCTGGAACTCGGGTGCTGTTTTCCGGCAGTCGATCAAAGCGGCTGAGCCGTTCGGCATCGATAGCCAGCGCATCGTCGATGGAATTGATGAAGATGTTGGTGAACTTGGCATCCCACGTGACCTCGTCCCAGGCGTAAGAGTGGCGAACCGACACCTGCGTGGAGAACGTCTCTTCGTGGGCGCTGATCAAAATGAGAATTTCTGCCTCACCGCGCCGGAAACGATCCGGCGTCACACCACGCAACGGGCTGCGCTCGTCGATGGGGTGCACGATCGTCCAGTGCAGCGGGAAGAAGGTGACGTTCTTCCGCTCGAGGGTCAGTTGGTGGAAGTTACGCTCCCGTTGCCCGTCGATGTTTTCGAACCACGTCATGCTGACGCTCGCCGTGACGTCGGTGAGCTCGCTGGGCAGTTCGTTGACGATGCGGAACATGAGTGCGCGACCTTCTTCGTACGGCGCAATGACGGCCGATTCGCTGAACAGAATGGCTGCCCGAGGTCTGGTCAGGCGCGCCACCATGAGCGCGAGCGTGACCATCCCCACGAGTGGGCCAATCAGTGATTGTGCTATCGTGAGTCCATACGCGGTGGGGCCCACGGCATGCATGCCATCGGTCCCTGTCGTCGTGAACATGCCCACGCTGTAAACGAACGCCCGCATGAAGGGGTCCTCGAGTCCGAGAGACTCCGTGCCGACCAGCGCCGCGGTCCCCAGTGCACGATAGCCAAGAGCGAACAGGCCGTTGAGCAGCAGCACACCGCCCACGAGGTACAGAAGAAAGCTGTGCCACGGCATGCTGAGCGCACTCAGGTACAGCTGCTCCGCGCGCTGGCCCTTGAGGCCGAGCTTGCGGGCCGTCGAGTGACCGTCGGGCGACAGGAACCGTCCGCGTACCGCCTGCGCTGCGACGCGACCGAAGCCAAGGTCGGACTCCTCGGGGGTGGCGGTCGCAAACGACTTGGCGGCGATGCGGGACGGCGAATCATCAGATGGCGTCACGGGGGTCGGCTTGAATGTCCATGCGGGCCTGCAGCAACGGGAATACCGTGTTCGGTAACGCTTCCAAGTTACCGAGTGGCCCAGGTCGACAGTCAATCCATGTCACGGTGCTCGCGACGGCGCACGACATGGCCGTGCTTGGCACGTCGGCGATGCGGGCGCGCGTTCATCGCCGAACACCGCGCCGACCACCGGTGCAATGGCCACGATGCGCGGCGCCAGTTCGCGTCCCAAGCGGTGACTCATCATTGCGCCGTTGGACATACCGGTGACGTAGATGCGCAATGCATCGACGGGCAGCGTGCGCTGCAACTCGTCGAGCAGTGCGGCGACGAAGCCTACGTCGTGCACGTTGCGCCGCATTGCCGGGCCACAGCAGTGAGCGGCATTTTACGTCTCGAACGGCACGCCCTCGCGGCTTTCGATGCCATCCGGATAGACCACGATGATGTGCTCGCGCTCGACGAGGCGGGTGAAGCCGGTCAACTGTTCCGCGTTCGTGGCGTTGCCGCCGCCACCGTGGAGCACCATCACGAATGGCAGCGGCGGTCCGCCACGTGATGTGCCGACGGGGGTGCGCAGGACGTAGCGACGCCTCAGACCGCCGTGCACGAGCGTACGGCGCGGGGCGGTGTCGGCATTGGCGACTCGGCGTCCGATGAATCGTTCGGCACGCTCCTGGCGGCGGCCGGTGCAGGCGGCGATGGCGAGAAGCGCCAGCGGCGGCAGCAGAATCGAGCGGAGGGATGGTCGGGGCATATCAGTCAGACGAAGGAGTTCGGCGACGCTAAGCAATCCGCCACGGCATTTACGCTTCCCCTCTGCAATGGCCGCTGCGACGTTCTACGCCGAGACGCTCGGCCTCTCACTGCCGGCTGACGACGGCTCAATTCATTCGGTCGGCGGAAGCCCGCGCGTCGCTCGCTACGTACGGAACTGTCGTGGCGCAACGACGCGTTGTCGCGTGCGTGACCTGGTTCACTGCGGAATCCTCGTCAGAAGCTCAATGCAGATTTCCACATACAGTGCGGTCGCACCGCTCGAGGAAAAGATGAAGCTGTCCCCGACCGAACAACACCAGTGCGAGATGCGATACGCGTTCCATGACGGCGCTCCGGGAATCTTGGTATCCGGACTCGTTTTATCGCAGCCACGCTGGTATGCCCTCTGATCGGGATACGAACGGGCGTCTGGACGCTGCTCATCGGCGGAGCGCTGATTCACCCGATCAGCATACTCGTCACCAAGGCTGCAGGACGCCCCGGAATGACCTTGCTGCTCATGGCAAAAGCGCCCAAACCCGCAATTCAAAAAACACGAGCACGGCCTCGATGGTGACATAGTGCTGCCCGCCCCCGACCGGAACGAGCGTCACTTGAATCAGCTCGGAGTCGTACACCTGCGACATCACCGGGACGGGGCGTTTCGTGCCTAACGCCTGAGTGATCTTCGCTGGCACGGAAAAGCGTAATCGTCTGTTCCCTCGGCCCATTTTCGAGGACTGCCTGAAACTGCAGTTGCCGGCCTGCGGTCACCTCCGATCACGGGGGCAGAGTCCCCGATGGCCGGCGGCACGGACGCCGCCCCCGTGACCGACTGCATCAGGCGGAAGCGCGTCGCCGAGCGAACAGCGCCATCATGCCGAGACCCGACGCCAGCAGCACGTAGGTCGACGGCTCAGGCACCACGTTCGACGCCGGTGTGGCCGTGAGCACCAACTTCGCCACGTTATTCCTGCGCGGGTCGAACGGGATGATGTCATAGGAGCCGGTGGCCATACCGCGAGTCACCGTCGCGAAGCTGAATTCGGAGATCGTCACGTTGAACCCGTCAATCAGAGCACTGAGCGGTCCAGCGGGCGCGAGGCTGTTGAAATCCGTCATGCCTTGCAAGCCGACAGCACTCAACGTGTTGGCCGAGCTCGAGTACCAGGACGACAGCGTTGGATTCGTCGGCGTGATATTCGGCCCGGTGAACAAGCTGACACCCCAGTTTGCCGGACCGTATTCAGTAAAGCCCCAGAGATAGAAGGTGTTCGTACCCGCGTTCAACGTGATCCCGGAACCGAGCAGGTTCCCAGTCGCATTTCCGGTGTACAGAAACGCGTCAGTCGATGGACTTGTGCCGCGCGTGATGTAGGTATTCGACAGGAAGTCACCACCCTGCGTGTTGGTCCGCCAGGCATTTGCCGCATTTCCGCTGGAAGTCGTGGAGTAGGCCGCGATACCGGTGATCACCTGGGCGTTCACGGCGCTGGTAGCGGCCAGCACTGCCACGGCGGTGGCAAGGAGCCTGAATCGTTCTGCGTGTCGTTGGAGCATTTGGGGCCTCTCGGAGAGATTTGGGATCGACCCCGTGAAGGTTCGGGGCTACTCCGACACGCGCAATTCCCCGGAAAAGCCTCTCATTGCTCACCGGATCGCTTCAGCCACGGCGACAGGCTACGACCGATTCGGCCCGCCTTTCCGCCCGTATGTCGACACACCGACCGGAGGCACCGTGGGCAGGTGACGCAAGTCGTCGCGCTCCTTCCGTCGCTTCGTGGCCTGCTTGTTCGCTCGCAACGCCGCGATCCCGATGACCGGAAAGGGAATGCCGCAGCACTGGCATCGTTCGCACGTCCGTCGCGCCCTCGACTCGTCACTCGATGGTCTTGGACGCACGACCTGCCGCCACTTTGGTCTGCGCATCCTGGACACCGGCGGTGGGCAGCGATGCACGTGCCTGAGGCAGTCGACCAGGCTACCCGCAGAGCGATGCAGGAAAGTTCTGTCCGCGCCGCGCACGATGTCCGGATCGGAGGAGTCGCTCCACATCTCGGCCAACGACCCAGAGCCAGAATCAGTCGGCCAGAGCGTCTTGCGACTACCAACTGCCGTTCACGGCCTTCTGCAGCAGCTCGTTGAGCCTGAGCAACTGCCTGAAATCACCTGCAAGATTCTGAGCCAGGTTCGGGGAGCTGAACTCCTTCATCGTCAACTTTTTGCAGACGAAGAAAGCTTTGAGTTTGATCCACTCGATTTCAGGATGAGCAGCATCAAAACCTCGAGGACATCGCTGCGCCTTCATCCTCGAGTCAAATTCATGCTTGAAATGTCTCTTGAACGCTCCGTCCCGGAATAGCTCTCTAAACGGACCAGAGTCATCAGCGATGGCCTGCCGGACCCGTCGAGCTTGAAGAGAGCTCGTCATGTACAGCCCTCCCGCAACCACGACACCGTTCCACTGAGGTTCGTTGGGTAAGAGACCGAAGAACAACAGCGGATTTTTCTCGAAACGATTTTTTGAGGGTCGGGTAGCGATGAATGAAACCCAATCCTTGAAATGCGCTCCGCCCTGTTCAACTTTGTTCGCGGGCTTCTTGATGCGACCAATTCCCCTGACAGGAAAATGATACCCACGTGCTTCAGATGTCAGTTCATAGGACACCGATTCGGCCAGGGCCAGCAGAGGCGAACGAATGAGCCGCTGATATTCGGCATCATTTCTGCTGAGCCAATCCTCTTTTTTCTGCTTGCCAGCCAATGTCAGAAATTCGAGCGACTGGCTGGAGAATGTTTCCAGGGTAGAGATGTTCTTCAATTCACTTCTCCGCTGCAGTTCACGTTGCAACTCTGATTCCCGTCCGGATGGTTCCCATCTCCGCCGAAGGAGAGAAGGGTTCGACTCTCGCAGCATGTGGCGTCAGGCCGAGTCGGTCGAGGCCGGGATGTCACGCGCGGTCGGCAACCGCACTATATGCTTCACCGACCCCGATTAGAACTCGTATCCTGCGGCCATGCTGCGACCCTTCACAAACGGCATCGAACATGAAAGCCATCCGCATCCACGCCTACGGCGGGCCCGAGTTGATGCAACCCGAAGACGCACCGGTACCCGCCTGCGGCGTCGGTGATCTGCTGGTTCGCGTGGTCGCGGCCGGCGTCAACCCGGTCGACTGGAAGCTGCGCTCGGGCGTCATGGCCGCGCAGGTGCCCAGGAGCTTCCCAATCACGCTCGGCTTCGATGGTGCGGGCATCGTCACTGTGGTCGGCGGCGAAGTGGTCGGCTTCGATCTCGGCGACGAGGTCTGCTTCTACGCCGAATTCGCACGCGGCGGCACGTACGCAGAGTACGTGGCGGTGGACGCGCGCCAGGTCGCGAAGAAACCGCGCACAGCCTCGTTCGCCACAGCAGCGGCCCTGCCCATGGCAGCCCAGGCCGCGTGGACCGCCCTGATCGAGACCGGACAGGTCGAACGCGGCATGCGCGTCCTGATTCACGGCGGCGCCGGAGCGCTCGGTACGACCGCCGTGCAACTGGCCAAGGAGCACGGGGCCCATGTCACCGCCACGGCCAGCGGCGACGGCCTGGCCTTGGTCAAGAGCCTGGGTGCTGACGAGGTGATCGACTACCGCACGCAGCGCTTCGAGCAGGTTGCGCGCGACATGGACATCGTGCTTGACACGCTAGGCGGAGCGACGCAAGAGGCCTCCTGGAGCACGATGCGCAAAAGCGGCATCCTGGTCGCGACCTCTATGCCGCCGTCGCCCGAGCGCGCCGAAGCAGCGGGCGTCCGTGCCGCCTTCGTCTTCACGCAGCCGCGAGGCGCGGTGCTGGCTCAACTGGTCGAGCGCGTCGATGACGGGCGCTTGCGCATCGTCGTCGGCCAGGAGTTCGCGCTCGCCGATGCGTCGCTGGCACACCACCTGGGCGAGGCGGGCAAGGCGCGAGGGAAGATGATTCTCCACGTCGGCGCGCCCGGTCGCTGAGTCACGCACCCCACTTGCCGATGAATCGCCGCGCGGGCTACAACGCCATTCTGCACCGCGGCGTCGCCGGCTGCTGTGTATTTCTGAACCATGCGGTGCGGGAATCGGTGGCGCACTTTCGCGTGGCCTTCACGCATCCGGAGTTTCAAGGCGCAGACAGCGCGTGCCCGTCGCGCGCGATGGCGTCGCCGCACTTGTTTGACAGGGAGCCGAGTATCACGCCAGATGATGCGCGACGTCCTCCAGTGTCTGGCGCGCCTCTGGCAGGACCTCGGGCCACAGGTACCGCATGTGTAACAGGTTTGGCAGCACGTGCAACGTCGTCGACACACCTGCTCGCGCGGCACGGGTTGCAAACAACAGGGTGTCGTCCAGCAACACCTCCGTCGTCGTCACGGTCATGACAGTGGCGGCAACGCGCCAAGATCCGCCAACAGCGGGGACGCTTCCGGGTCGTGATCCGAAAGGTCACCGAAAGCCATGTCTGACAATCTCCGGTCCTGTGCGTCGTCATTCATCAAGTCGGTAACGCTGTTGCGTGACCGCGTCGTACTCTGACCGCTGCGGTCGGTGTTGGAGGACAGGACCGCCAGTCGCCCGATCCTCACCGCGCGGCGCGTGGCAAGGACCAGCGCCAGATGTCCACCAGCGCTGTCGCCCACCACGTCGCATTCAACCAGGGCATCGAGGATAGCAGCGGCCGCATCGCGTTGTGCGGACCACGGTCGTTCAGGGGCCAGCGGATAATCCGGCACGAACACAGGCCGTTCGGCTTCGGCAAAAGAGACATTCGCTTGCGCCGACCGCATTTCCATCATGCCATCGGTCATCGGCGTGGCGATGAAGGCGGGAGCGACGCAATTCACCAGCAAGCCCTTGCCCGAATGGGCCATCGCAATGCTTTTCGCCTGGCTCAGCAGGGCTGACTCGGCTGAAATGTAGACGGTCTCGTCCGGGTACGGCTGTGCCACGTTTTCCGAGGTCACGAAGACCACGCGGTCCCAGCCACGGTCGATCATGGCCGGGCACAGGTGTCGTGCCATTCGCACACCGGACAGAAAGTCGATGTTCAGCGCGTCTTCCCATGCCTTCTCATCCATCGTCAGCGGATCGCCTTTTGCACCCGTCACGCCTGCGGCATGAACCCAGGTGTCAAAGTCCTTGCCAGCTCTGGCGATGAGGTCGTCCATGCCCTGCTTGCTGGACAGGTCACCGGCGATGCACTCGATGCCGAAGTCAAGCCGGACCCGTTCAAGGTCTTCGTCTTTCAGGTCGGTGGCAGTGACGATGACCCCCGCCTCGATGAACCGCTTGATCGTCTCCATGCCCATGCCGCCCGCACCGCCGGTGACCAAGGCGCGCTTGCCCTTGATGCCGAGATCCATCTCGAAGCTCCTCTGCTGAAGTGTGGGCGTTCTCCCGGGCCCGGACGTCGTCGCTGCCGCCGCCAGCGAATTGCCAGGGGGCGGAACGATCTGCTTCCTACTCGAACCGTGTCGATCTGCGCGTGCGCGCATTGGCGGAGTCGCCATCGGTCAGCGTGCTGACCTGAGACTCGAAAGCTGTCGGCGGCGATCAGGTCGCCGAGGGGCGCGTCGGGCGTGATCACACTTCCCCACGCCGCCAACGCAACCATCGACGCGCGACCCTGCGCAGGAAGGGCGTCAGACGGGTGCGACTATAGGCATCCGCCGCTTTCTTGATCGCGTCGCCGCGGGTCGGGTAGGCGTGGATGACGCGAGTCAGCGTTCGCAGACCAACGCGGGCCTCCATCGCCAGAGTGACCTCGTTGATCATTTCACCGGCGTGACGGCCGACGATCGTCGCCCCCAGAATCCGGTCCGTACCCTCTTTGACGTGAATCTTCACGAAGCCAGCTTCCTCGCTGTCCGTGATCGCGCGATCCACGTCGTGCATCGGGATCGTGAACGTTTTGACCGAGATGCCCTTGGCGTGCGCCTGCCGAACATGGAGGCCGACATGGGCGATCTCCGGATCAGTGTAGGTGCACCAGGGAATCGTCAGTGCACTCAGCCGCTCACGCCCAAGAAACAGCGCGTTCCGAACCACGATGCGGGCCGACGCGTCGGCGCTGTGGGTGAACTTGTGCTCCAGACAGGCGTCGCCGGCCGCATAGATGCGCGGATTCGTGGTGCGCAGGAAATCATCGACCCGTATCCCGTCCGCGTTGTCGTAGTCGACACCAGCGGCCTCCAGATTCAAACCGTCGACATTCGGCACACGACCGGTGCCGGTGAGGATGGCGTCGACGACGACCGTGCTCTTATGGTCCTCGATGACCAGATCGACGAGCGTCTGCCCGCTCTCGATGCGCACATTGACGGCACGGGTGTTGAGCCGCACCTCGATGCCGTCGCGGGCGAACGCGTCAGACAGGATCTGGGCGGCGTCGCGCTCTTCCCGGGGCAGGAACAGCGGCCAGTCCTGCGCAATGATGGTCTTCGATCCGAAGCGGGAAAACGCCTGCGCCAGTTCGCAGCCGAGGGGCCCACCGCCGATGACCAGCAGACGGCGCGGCAGTTCGGTCAGGTCAAAAACGTTTTCGTTGGTCAGGTAGCCGGCTTCGACGAGCCCGGGAATCGAAGGCGTGTCGGGGCGCGAGCCCGTCGCGATCATGGCCTTCTTGAAGCGCAAAGTCGTGCCATCCACCGTCAGCGCGTCGGTGCCGGTAAAGCAGGCGTCTCCGAAGAAAGCATCCACGCCGTCATCCGTCAGCCGGCGCACCGAATCGGCGCGGCTGATGCGGGCGCGAAGGGCGCGCATGCGTTGCATGACGGCGGAAAAATCAATGCGGATATCGTCAGGGATCTGTGCGCCATACTGCGTGGCATGGCGCATCTCGGCATAAAGCCGCGACGTGCGAATGATCGCCTTCGATGGCACGCAGCCCACATTCAGGCAGTCGCCGCCAAGCAAATGTCGCTCGATGAGCGCGACCTTCGCGCCCAATGCCGCGGCGGCGTGTGCCGCCACCAGTCCCGCCGTACCCGCCCCGATGACGACCAGATTGTAGCAATCGGCGGGCGCCGGATTACGCCAACCTTCGGGACGCACATTCTCCCGTCGCTCACCCTCGGCAGCGTCCGATGGAGCGACGGAGAGACGGTCATTGCGCGGGAGCATGCTCGCGGTCCTCGGCTGACGGGCGTTGCTCGAGCCAGCCGCCCCGGAATCCGGCGCGGCGCAAACCGGTACGAACCGGATGACACTTCCGCATGAGCCGCCAGAGCAGTTGGCTGCGATAATTTTCGATCATCAAGAGCACGATGCCCTGATCGAGCCCGAAGAGTCCGGCCGAAACCCACGCGCGCCGATCAGCGCGGGAGAGGGTTGGATTGAAACTGCTGGCGTATTGCAGGTTTGATAGGTTCTCGGGATAGCGGTCAAGCATGGTGCGGGCGGTGCCTGAGACGAGCTCAGGCGCGAATGGTAGCGATGCCAACGCCGCCCACCCGCTCAAGGTGCCGTCATCTGGCCCGTAGGGAACGCCCCGCGCGGCATAACCAAAGAGACGGCGTGGTTCGTCAGCCAGCTCCGGTTCCTGCTGGCTCGGACCATCGCAGGCTGTCACGCCCCAGCTGGTTTCGTCGTAACCGGCGAAGCTGTGCGGGTTGCGCCGCGCATATTCGCGCTGCACGTAGGTCGCGCGCCTGCTGTTCTCGAAATAGTCGCAGCGCTTCTCGCGCATGAAACGATCCTGGATGCCACGAAAATCGATCCACGCGTGTGAGAACTGATGAATGAACAGCGGCCCCGCATATAGAAAATCGTAACCGTACAAATTTTCCCACTGGTAGGTCGCGGTCCACGCCTCGAAGCTGTCGCCCGCAATCGGGTGCGTCGGCGAGCCCAGCGCGAGCATGTACAGCACGATGGCCTCGCTGTAACCATCCCAGCCGTAGTTCAGGAATCCGCTCTCGGGTTTCCAGCCCAGCCGGATTGTCGTCTTGCCGTCCAGCGTCCACGACCAGTCGATGCGACGGTAGAGCGCGTCGACGATTCCGCGCAGTGCAATCTCCTCATCCGTTTCGGCGTTGAAATAGCTGGCTGCCGTAAGCGCCCCGGCGATCAGCATCGCGGTGTCGATCATCGACAGCTCCGAGCGCCACACGCGGGTGCCTGTCTGCATGTCGAGAAAGTGGTAGTAGAACCCTTTGTGACCGGTTGCCTCCGGACTGCCGCTTTGATCGCTGTCGCGGAAGAAACGCACCGTCGCGAGACTGCGTTCAACCGCATCGGCCCGCGTCATCCAGCCACGCTCCACAGCGACCGGGTAAGCTGACAGCGCAAATCCAACCACCCCGATGCTGGCCGGCGAGTTCTCACGCGTGGTGTCGGCGATCAGTCCGTTGACCGGATTCACCGCCTGCAGGAAGTAGCCGAACGCGGCGCGCGCGAGCTGGTCGAGCGTCTGCTCGGTCATTGGCGGCTGTCCGGTCGCGGTCACTTGTCCGCACGACCGACGGATGGCTCTGAGAAACACTCCATCGTGATCGCTGCGACCGCGTTCGGAGGAAGATCAACCTCGAAACGGACGGTGCCATCCGCGTACGTCACATCGAAGGATTTCTTCACGAGCCGGGAGGCGGCTTCGAGCTCCGCGACTTGCGTGCGGCTCAGATACTCCGGTTCGCCCATCTCACGCCACAGTTCGCGCGGGTTCGCATGGCCGTCGTCGATGCGCTCGATCGTGGCCGTCAAGGGCGCGACCGTATCGGTCACACAGATTTCCACACGCTGCATCTCGATGTTGTGACGCGGCTGGGCGTGGTTGGTGAGAAACACCGTGATCGACCCGCTCTTGCGCACGACCCGGGCATCGACCGTCTCGTGTAGGCCGACGACTGGAAGCCGCTCGGTGCCCAGGTGGTGCAGGAGCTGGAAGGCACGGTAGATCGGCTTCGGGATACCATGGAGATTCAGCAGTCCGAACCCACCATGAAACGGGATCGAGGGGAAGTAGTTCTCCTCGAAGATGTCGGTGAACGTCCAATTGGCGTAGGCCTCCACATACGCGTCCGTGTCCAACACGATCCTGGCGGCGTAGGCTGCAGCAAAGGGCTCGTCGTGGTAGTGGTCCCGCGGATTGGACGAGATGTTCCATTCGGTAAAATAGACCGGACACCCGCGCGCCTGTTCGCGCACGAGCTTCGCCTTGTCACGCAGGAGGTCGCGCGGACTGTTGGCCAGCTGCTCCTCCGTATCCGCACCCTCGAATCCGAGTGGATCGGTCGGGTAGATGTGCGTGCTGATGAAGTCGACCGGCAGAAGATTGTCTTCGCCGTACGCCCGCAGCTCCTCGATCCACGCGGTCATCGCCGTCGCCGGTCCGCCAACACGGAGCGATCCGTCGATGGATTTTATTGCCTGCGCCGTATGCGCGTACAGCCTGAAGTACTCCGCTTGTGTGCCGGTCCAGAATGCCGGCAAATTCGCTTCGTTCCAAACCTCGAAGAACCACTGGCGCACTTCGGCGATGCCGTAGCGTTCCACCCAGTGTCCAACCAGTTTACGAATGAGCGTGCTCCACGCGTCGTAATCCTTGGGCGG
>JBBQXC010000125.1:0-14392 GCA_038210005.1 Gemmatimonadales bacterium | reverse complement strand
CGGTCACGTCCTGGGCCGCCGCCGCACGAGGGGCAACCACAGAGGCACAGAGGACGATACCGGCCAACACCAACTGGGCCGCTCTTTTAGGGACGCTCTTCAGCATAGCCGTTGAATATACACCGAAACAGCAAGCGGCCGAACCCCAATGGGTCCGGCCGCCGCTTATTCTGCATTACGCCTGCGGCGTAGGGGACAGGACGCGGAACTCCAGTTTCTCCTTCTCCGTGGTCGAAACCGCCACTTCGATCTCATCCCCCTTGGAGAACTCCCCCGTCAGAATCTTCTCCGACAGCGGATCCTCGATGTACCGCTGAATCGCCCGCTTCAGCGGACGAGCGCCGTAGTGCTCGTCGTGCCCGTGGTCGACCAGGAACTCGGTCGCCGCGTCGGTCAGCTTGATCGTGATCTCCTCCTCAGCCAGACGCTTCTGCACGTCGGCGAACAAGATCGACACGATCTTCGAGATATGTTCCTTCCCGAGCGGGTGGAACACGATCACGTCGTCGAGACGATTGAGGAATTCCGGGTTGAACACGCGACCCATCTCCTCCTTCACCTTTTCCGAAATGCGCTCGAAATCCCCGCGCGCATCGTTGCCGGCGAAGCCCAGTGACTTACCCCGCGTGATGTCCCGCGCGCCCACGTTCGACGTCATGATGACGACGGTGTTCTTGAAATCGATCAGCCGGCCGTAGTTGTCCGTGAGGTGACCCTCATCGAGCACCTGCAGCAGGATGTTGAACACGTCCGGGTGCGCCTTCTCGATCTCGTCCAACAGAATGACCGAGTACGGCTTGCGCCGCACGGCCTTCGTGAGCGTGCCCGAGTCTTCGTAGCCGACGTAACCCGGCGGTGCACCGATGAGCCGCGACACGGAGAACTTCTCCATGTATTCGCTCATGTCGACGCGAATCAGGGCCGACGTGTCGGCGAAGAGGAACTTGGCCAGCGCCCGCGCGAGCTCGGTCTTACCGACGCCCGTGGGACCCGAGAAGATGAACGAGCCGATCGGACGGCGCGGATCTTTCAGTCCCGCGCGACTGCGGCGGATCGAGCGGGCGAGCGCCTTGATGGCCTCGTCCTGACCGACCACCGACTCGTGCAGCTCGTCTTCCATACGGAGCAAACGCGCCGTCTCGGCTTCCTGCAGACGCGTGACGGGAATTCCCGTCCAGCGGCTCACGATGAACGCGATCTCTTCCTCACCCAGCGTGGGACGATGCGACTGACGCCGCTGTTCCCAGTCCTCCTGCTTGCGGCGGATCTGCGCCTGCAGATCGCGCTCGTTATCCCGCAACGACGCCGCCCGCTCGAAGTTCTGATCGCGCACCGCCGCTTCCTTCTCGGCGTTGAGCGCTTCCAGCTGTTCCTTGAGTTCGGCCACCTCGGCCGGCGGCACCTGCGCCGCCAGTCGCGCCCGAGCGCCCGCCTCGTCGATTACGTCGATCGCCTTGTCCGGCAGAAAACGGTCGGTGATGTATCGCTCCGACAGCTTCGCCGCGGCGAGTAACGTCTCGTCGGGGATATTCACACGATGGTGGTCTTCGTACTTCTTGCGCAGCCCCTGCAGGATCTGCACGGTCTCATCGATCGAGGGCGGCTCGACCACGACCGTCTGGAATCGACGTTCGAGGGCTCCGTCCTTTTCGATGTACTTGCGATACTCGTTGAGCGTGGACGCACCGACGCACTGCAGTTCGCCACGCGCGAGCGCCGGCTTGAGCATGTTGCTGGCGTCGATCGCGCCTTCAGCTGCGCCAGCACCTACGAGCGTGTGCAGCTCGTCGATGAACAGAATGACCTGCTTGTTCTGCGCGATCTCGTTCATGACCGCCTTGAGGCGCTCTTCGAATTGGCCGCGGTACTTCGTGCCAGCGATGACCGCCGCCATGTCGAGCGAGAGCACGCGGTTGTCACGCAACGAATCCGGACAGTCGCCGTTGGCGATCAGCTGCGCGAGTCCTTCTACGATCGCCGTCTTGCCCACACCCGGTTCGCCGATCAGCACCGGGTTGTTCTTCTTCCGGCGCGTGAGCACTTCCATCACGCGCTCGATCTCCTTCGCACGTCCGATCGTCGGATCGAGCTGGCCTTCGGCCGCAAGCTGCGTCAGGTCGCGACAGAAATGATCAAGAGCCGGCGTCTTCGACTTCTTGTCGCCCTTGGCCGGTGCAGCCGACGGCGGAACGCTCCCAGTCTTCTCGGCCTGCGGCGCCTGTCCACCCTGCGGCATTTCCGTGCCGAGTAAACGCAGCGTTTCCGCTCGCGCCGCTTCGAGATTGACGCCCGCGTCCGTCAACACCTGCGCGGCTATCCCCTTCTCTTCACGAAGGAGGCCCAGCAGCAGATGTTCGGTACCGACGTAGCTGTGATTGAGATCGCGGGCTTCCGCCATCGCGAGCTCGAGCACCTTCTTGGCGCGCGAGGTATACGGCAGATCAGGTCCAGTGGCCTGTGCCGCTTTCCCCTTCTTGACCGTGTCCTCGATTTTCTGGGTGACGTCGTCGAGATCCACGTTGAGGTTTTGCAGCACCGCAGCCGCAACGCCCTCACCCTCGCGGATCAGGCCGAGCAGGATATGCTCGGTGCCCACATACTCATGGTGCAGGCGTGCCGCTTCCTCGCGTGCCATCGCGAGAACCTTTCGCACCCGCTCGGTGAAGTTGTAGCCGTTCATCGTCCCCTCAGGGTCGTAGGGAAGCGGATCATTCGACGCCGCCGCCTTCGCTCACCAATACGTGCCGCACGTATTTGGCGCGCGCCAGATTGGTCTCGCTTTCCGTCAATGCACGCTGCTCGAGATGAGACAGATGCGCCGACTGGGCAAAGATCAGGAGCTTGTTGAGTGTGTATACACTGAGCCCGGTGATCAGTTTCAGGCCCACCGCCAGACGTACTCCACTCAGGTAGTTCATGGCTTCGTCGAAGGAGAGACTGCGGGCATACCGCAGCGTTCCGTAGGCGCGCCACAACTTGTCCTCGATAATATAGCCCGCATCACGGACCAGGACACGACGCGCTTCCTCCTCCCGTTCGATCACGTGCCGCACGACGCGGACCAACAGGTCCTGCAGCTCTTCCTCAGAACGGCCGAGCGTGGTCTGGTTCGAGAGCTGAAAGAAATTCCCGACCACCTCACTGCCTTCGCCGTACAATCCGCGATAGGTGAGCCCCATCTGCTGCAACCCGGCCAGCACCTTGCCGATTTCCTTGGTGAGCACCAGCCCGGGAAGGTGAATCAGGACCGAGGCGCGAAGCCCCGTGCCGGCGTTCGTCGGACAAGCCGTCAGGAAGCCGAACTCGCGATGGAACGCATACGGCACCTGCGAGCCGAGCTCGCGATCCAGCTGGTGGACCGACTCGAACGCTTGGGGAACGGCGAACCCCGACCGCAGCGACTGTAATCGGAGATGGTCTTCCTCGTTCACCAACAGGCCCACCGATTCACCGAGGAAGACGGCGGCTCCGGTCCGGATGGGATGCTGCGGATCGAGTCCCGCGAGCTCCTTGCTGACCAGATGGCGCTCGTGCAGCAACTGACGGTCAACCGTCGCCAGCTCATCCAGACGAACCAGCAGGCTACCACTCAACGAGGGAACGGCGCCGAGGGCGTCTCGGACCTGAGCCAGCATCCGCAACCGCTCGCCGTCGCGGGCGCGACCGGTGAAGGCGTACCCCGAGACGTTGCGCGCCAAACGCATCCGGGTCGAGATCACGACATCCGAGTTCGGCCCCGACGCATCCAGCCAGCGCACCCCACCGTCGGGCAGCATGGAGAGATCCAGCGCCGATTTCGGGGACGTCATTCGATCACCTTGATGCGGTCGCGCAACTCGGCGGCCAGTTCGAATTGTTCGGTTTCCACCGCCCGCTCCAGGCGATCCCGCAAATCGTGGATCGAGTCAGGCTTCGGCGTCGCGACATGGGTCACCGGCGCGTCGTACCGCTGGCCCACGTGCCGCGAACTGCCGTGCAGTCGCCGTAACAGCTCGCGGAGGCTCTTCTCCATCGCGTCATAGCAATGCGGACAGCCCAGACGCCCGGTGGCCCGGAAATCACGCGCGGTGGCCCCGCAGAACGAGCAGGCAGCGGCGTCCTCACTGGTCGCGGACGCCTGCTGCTGCACGGCCTGCAAAATGTCGCCGAGCGGGTGTTGCGTGACGGCGACCGTGGTCTCCACGCCCTTCGCCGCGGCGCACTTCTCGCACAGATGGAGCTGCGTGACGGCGTTGTCCACGATGCGCGTCAGGTGCACGACGGCGTCGCGCTCTTTGCAGTTGTCGCAGATCATCAGCCCTCCGTCCCGAGACCGTTCGTCACCACCAACCGTCCTCCTTCCAACAATAGCGCCCGATCGGCTCGGGAAGCCAGCGACTGATTGTGGGTCACGACGACCAGACCCAACGAGAGATCACGAGCAAGTTCCGAGAAGAGATCATGAAGCCGCTCCGCATTGTGCAGGTCGAGATTGCCGCTGGGCTCATCGGCCAGCAGCAGCGCGGGCTCCGCAGCCAACGCGCGGGCCACGGCGGTGCGCTGCTGCTCACCACCCGACATCGCTCCCGGCCGGTGATGACGGCGCGCCGTCAGCCCCATCCGCTCCAGCAAATACTCGGCTCGCTGCCGAGCGATGCGGTCCGCCACACCCGCGATGCGCAGGGGCATCATCACGTTCTCGAGCGCGGAGAACTCGCGCAGGAGATGATGGAACTGAAACACGAACCCGACCGCACGGTTCCTGAGCTTGGCAACCGCCTCGTCGTCAAGACCACCGACGCTTTGCCCCGCAAGGTCGATGCGACCGGCTGACGGCCGCTCCAACGCACCGAGCACATGCAGCAGGGTGCTCTTCCCCGCCCCGCTCGCACCGACTACGGCGACCATCTCTCCGCGCTTCACCGTAATCGAGACCTCGTCGAGGATCCGGATCACGCCGCCATCGCCGCCCCGGAATTCCTTGACGAGCCCCTCCGCATGAACAACCGGTGGCCCGTCGGACACGGCGCGGCCGGTAGCGGCGACGTCCGCCGAAATCAGCTCACTCATGACGAATCGCGTCGACCGGGTACAACCGCGCCGCCTGCGCCGCAGGATACAACGTGGCGAGTGCCGTGATGACGAGACTCGCAACCATGATCAGCAGCACGTCAGGAATCTGGATGGCCACCGGCAGATGGTCGATGAAATACACCGACGGATCGAGCGAGATCAGCTGGTACTTCTCGAGAAGAAGCGATACGAACAATCCGATCGCCACACCTCCACCAGTGCCCACTGCACCTACAACGATTCCCTGATACAGAAAGATCCGACGAATCGACTTCGCCGGCATTCCCATCGCCCGGAGAATGCCGATCTCACGGGTCTTGTCGGATACCACCATCGTGAGCGTACTCACGATGTTGAACGCCGCCACGACCACGATGAGCAGCAGGATCACGCCCATGCCAAGCCGCTCGAGCTTGAGTGCCTGAAACAGCGACCGATTCTGTTCCTGCCAATCGATCGCGCGCACGGGTGCCTTGAGGTTCGCGCGAAGCGAGTCGGCCACCGACGGTGCCCGCCACCGATCGGTGGCGCGTACTTCGATGCCGGTCACGTCGTCGCCGAGTCCGGCAAAGCGTTGTGCGGCGGCCAGTTCGAGATACAAGTAGGCGTTGTCATACTCATACATCCCCGTTTCGAAGACGCCCGACACCACCGCGCTGTCGAGCCGGGGAATGATCGCCCCCGTGGAGGCGTTCATATCGAGTCCCGCCGCCCCGACGAGCACGACGGTATCGCCGGGAAACGCATTCAACTTGGAGGCCAACAGTTTTCCGAGCACGGCGCCGGGCAGCGACACACTGTCACGCGCAAACCGGAAGTCCCCGAGAATCGCGTGCGAGCGGATCGTGGTGACGTCGACACCCGGCACCCCCTCGGCCTGAATGCCCATCACCTGCGTGCCCGTCATGTAGCCGGACAGATTCCTGACCATTCCCTGCGTACTCACGAACGGCGCCGCCCGCACCACGCCCGGCGTCGCCGCAACCGCCTCGCGCGTCTCGCGCCAGTTGCTCATCCGCATGCCATCGCCGTACGGCAAGACGTGGACGTCCGGACTGCCCACCAGAATCTTCTCGCGCAGGTCGCGCTGCAGTCCGTTCATCACCCCCATGATGACGATGAGCGCGCTGACGCCGACCAGCACACCGCCGATGGCGATCACGCTGATCAGCGACAGTAGGCGCGATCCGCGGCGACTCCGCAGATAACGCCACGCGATCGACAACTCGAGGCGGGTCACGAAATGGCTACTCGGGGCGCATGGTGGGGAACAGGATCACATCACGGATGTTCTGCGTGTCCGTGAGATACATGAACAGGCGATCGATGCCGATACCGACACCACCGGTGGGCGGCATGCCGTACTCCATGGCGCGCAGGTAGTCGTCGTCCACACCGGACGCCTCGTCGTCACCCGCATCGCGGAGTCGCGCCTGCGCCTCGAAGCGCTCCCGCTGATCGATCGGATCGTTCAACTCGGAGAACGCGTTCGCCAGTTCCTTGCCGCGAGCAAACAACTCGAAGCGCTCGGTGAGTCCGACCGGCCCGCCGCGCTTGGGCTTCGCCAGCGGTGAGAGTTCGATCGGGTAGTCGACCACGAACGTCGGCGTATCGATCTTCGACTCCACGAGTTCCTGGAACATCTCGTCGAGCACCTTCGGCCGACTCAGCGTGGCCACCTTCTGCACGCCGATGCGCGCAGCCGCCTGCCGCAGCGTGGCATCATCCGCCGCCATCACGTCGAGGCCGGCCGCCTGTGACAGCGAGGGCACCCATTCGATCCGCGGAAACGGCGTCACCAGTACCGGCACCTTGTCGCCCACGATCGGGATCGAACGAATCGCATCGGCCGCGGAGACCATCAACGCTTCGACGCGCTCCATCATCGTGGTGTAGTCGGCGAACGCCTCGTAGAACTCGAGCATCGTGAACTCCGGATTGTGCGTCCGGTCGATGCCTTCGTTGCGGAAGTCGTGCCCGATCTCGTACACGCGTTCGAATCCGCCCACGATCAAGCGCTTGAGATACAGCTCGTCCGCGATGCGCAGATAGAGCGGCATGTCGAGCGTGTTGTGGTGCGTGATGAAGGGACGCGCCGAGGCACCACCGTACAGCGGCTGCAGCACCGGCGTTTCCACTTCGAGATAGTTCAACCCATCGAGATGCGTCCGGATACTGCGCGTGAGGATTGAGCGCGCACGGAACAGGGCGCGGACCTCGGGGTGCACGGCGAGATCGGCGTAGCGCTGACGCGCGCGCTGCTCGGTGTCCGAAAACCCGGAGTACCGCACCAGCTGTCCGTCGACCATCTGTTCCTTGCCGAACGGCAGCGGCCGCAGCGACTTCGAGAGCAGCGTGGCCTCTTTCACCTTGACCGTGGCTTCCCCGGTCTTCGTGCGCATCATCGAGCCGCCTACCCCGACCCAGTCGCCGAGGTCCCATGCGTTGAGGAGGGCCCACGCCGCTTCTCCGATCTCGTCGCGACGGAAGTACAGCTGCACGCGACCATCCATATCGGAGAGATGGGCGAACGCCGTCTTGCCCTGACTGCGCCACGACGTCAGACGACCGGCCACCGTGACGTCGGGGCCCTCGTCCGACGTGCCAAGCGCGGCGACCGCCTCGGTGGCGGTGTGCGAGCGATCAAACGCGTACGCGAACGGTTCGGTGCCGGCGGCACGCAGCGCATCGAGCTTGTCGCGACGTGCCTGCATCAAGAAATTCAGATCCTCGCTCACAGCGGGCGACCCTCCGCCTTCTCTTCGCTCTCCTGCTTCAGGTACGCCTGGATGAACGGATCGATCCCGCCGTCCATGACCTTCTGGACGTCGGCGATCTTGAGCTCGGTGCGGTGATCGTTGACCATCGTGTACGGTTGAAAGACGTAGCTGCGGATCTGGCTGCCGAACGACACATCCTGCTTGTCGGCATCGAGGAGCGCCTTGGCGGCGGCGAGCTTGTCGGACTCACGCTGGTACAGTTTGTTCTTGAGCTGCTTCATCGCGGTCGCTTTGTTCTTGAACTGCGAGCGCTCCGCCTGCGACGCGCAGACGATGCCGGTCGGCATGTGCGTGATGCGCACGGCGGACGACGTCTTGTTGACGTGCTGTCCGCCGGCGCCGGACGCGCGGTACACATCGATGCGTAGATCTTCGTCGCGAATCTCGATGTTGATCTCTTCGTTCACGACCGGGTACACGAACACCGACGCGAAGCTCGTGTGACGCCGCGCTTGCGAATCGAACGGCGAGATGCGGACCAGGCGATGCACGCCCGATTCAGGACGCAGGAAGCCATAGGCGTACTGCCCCTTGATTTCGATCACGGCGCCCTTGATACCGGCTTCTTCGCCTTCGCTGAGATCGAGCATCTCGAGCTCGAACCCCTTTCGCTCCGCCCACCGCACGTACATGCGCATGATCATCTCCGCCCAATCCTGCGCCTCGGTGCCGCCGGCGCCGGCGCTGATCTCGATCTGCGCATCACGGAAGTCATCGCGTCCGCGAAGCAGCGACTTCAGCTCGAACGCGTCGAGCTCTTCGACGATGCGCTCGGTTTCGGCATCGAGATCCTTGGACATCGCACGGTCCGGCTCGAGCGCGAGCAGTTCGTCGATCTCACGCGCGGATTCGATGCGCGCACTCAGCGAGTCGATCGGCTCAATCCATCCCTTGAGCACCTTGACCTGCTGCACGATGTCCCGGGCGTACTCCTGGTCGTTCCAGAAGGCTCCTTCGGACATCTCATTCTCATACGCGTTCAGCGTCGATCGCTTGGCGTCGACGTCAAAGAGACCTCCGCATGTCCACGAGCCGCTCTTCCGACCGTGTCAAGACCTTCAGTCGTTCCCCGTCCTGCATGCCGTGCCTCCGCGTACGACGCGAGCCGCCCTCCGCGCAGGAGAGCGGCCCGTAGTGTCACCAGCTGTTACCAGCATTCGAGTGACAGGGAAGGTACCCGGACAATGCACCGGCTTCCAGCGGCAGAATCAGAACAGGCGTCGCCCGCTCGCGAGAATCTCGTTCAGCGCTTCCTGAAAGTACGGTGAGTGCTCGGCGACGTCCCGCCCGACCTGTTCCACGTACTCCTCGTAGCTCTTCTTGATCTCCTCGCGGAAGAGCTGACGCAGCGTCCCGTCGCGGAGGCCTTCATCGCGTTTCTGGGGATGATACGCGACCAGATCGGACACGAGCGCCCGAGCGAGGCGGCGTGCACGCTGCGCGGGATCGGCGCGCAGGAACGGATTGATTGGACGCTTGCCTGCCGCCGGTGTCGCCGTTGCCGCCGACGACATCGGGGTCATCGACGGCCCAGTCACCGCGGCCGTCGCCCCACTCATCGTGGAGGGCATCGCGGAGGCGGCTTCCGGTGGGTACCCCGGAAGGTGCGCTGGTGACGACACGGCGGCCGGCGCGGGTGGTGTCATCACGCTGACCGCCGACGGCAGCGGAGCGGCGGAGGGCGCGCTCGAAACTGGCGTGGCCCGTGACTGACCGGAACCGAATGGTGCCACCGCTGCCGTTGCCGACGAGGGCGTCACCGAAATCGCCAACGTCCCACCGCTGATGGCGATGACGCCACCGCAGACCGAGCACCGCGCGCGCACGCCCGTGGCCGGCACCTTGGCCGGATCGACGCGAAATACCGACTTGCAGTCCGGACACGAAACCGTCATCACGCTCCCCCCACACTGCGAATGCCCTGACGCGCGCGAAGCGCATCGATCGATGCGCCCGCCGACGCCGGAGCCGCCGATTCATCCCGGCGACGATCGACCGCCCAGACGGAGCCCGAGAGTGTCTTCGCGTAACTCTTCATTTCCGTCGCCAACTCGCTGACCTCGATGCCCCGGGTGAAATGCCGACGCTGATTGGTGACGACGCCGACGGACAGCGTCATCAGCGGAACGCGATGTAGCTGTCCGCGCCGATCCTTGCCGAAGAAATATCCCACACGACGGTCCTGCTCGGAATACTGCCACGGAATCAGTTCATCGAATACCCGGATCACTTCGTCGCAGACCTTGGGGACAGCAGCCAAGGGGATGGTGTACAGGAAGTCGTCGCCCCCAATGTGCCCCACAAAGCCCTCTTCGACGCACAGCCCCTTCACGACGTCATGGAGAATTCGGGCCAGCAGCCGGATCACCTGATCGCCGTGATGATACCCGTAGCGGTCGTTGAACTCCTTGAAGTGGTCCAGGTCGGCGTAACAGGCAGCGAACTTCTCGCCCGAGGCGACACGCCGGGCTAATTCCGCCCCGATCTCCCGCGTGCCGGGCAACCGTGTGGACGGATGCACATCCGTATCGCGATCGCTCCGTCGCAGCATCGCGGACAGACGTGCCGTCGCTTCTTGATCACTCACGTCCGCGCGAAGGACCTCATCGGCCCCGGCGTCAAAAGCGTCCGCGAAGCGCTCGGCCGCCACGATCACGAGCACAGGGACGATCGCGGTATACGCGTCGCGCTTGAGGCGCCGGCACGTGCCGACGGCGCGCGCCTCCCAGTCGGCATCGCCACGCGCATCGATGAGAATGAGCCGGGGACGCGATTTCATCGCCTGCGGGCATACTCCGTCGGAATCGGCCGTCTGCTGTTGCGGGATCCGCGCCGATTCCCACCACGCTGTCAACCACGACGGTTCATCCTGACCGAGGGTCAGATGAACCGCGACGTGTTCGTTGAAGCCTGGAGAGGTCATCGTCGAAGCGTGGATCGGGAGTGAAGATGGGCGGTAGCGCCCACAAGCCAAGACGGATGTGATGACGCGACCTGATGGAAACGCGCTGAGCCACGGCCCCGGAGCAAACCGAAGTGTGGCCCCCCGCCCAACAGCAGACGATCACCTCCCGGCGTTCGGCACGATGTGTCGGCCGTCACAACTCTTGGCGCGAACTGAAGAATCAGGGCGGCCCGCCGGTCGCCAGAGCCGCTAGCGACGGGCTGGGACCAGACGAATCGCCGCTCGCACCTGTCGCCTGCCGTCGCGCGGATCCCCCACGGGTTCGACCACAGTGTGAATGCTCTCCATGCTCACTCCGGCCCCACCAAAGCGTCGGACGCGTACGCTGACGTAGGCATCGATCAGGCTCACCAAGTGGTTGGCGCCGATCAGGCCGACGTAGTTCACTGCCCGCTGCACGCTGCGATTCGCGCTCGCAATCGTCTGGCCGTACACGTCCTTTTCGAGCTGTGCATCGCGCCAGCTCCACTGATACGCGGCCGACACGGCGCGCGACTGGTAGAAGGCGAGCGCGCGTTGATACTCTGAGCTCCCAACAGCGGGCGCGTTGTCGGGATTCACCCAATACGTCTCGCGCGCCAGCAACCAACGCGCGCCGTTGTACGTCGTTTCGTCGGTCTCTGGATCAATGCCACCACCGGGGATGCGATCGAAGGCCCCGCTTTCGAGGTACTTCTCCATCGACTCGTAGTAGTCCCAGCTTCCACGGGGACGCTCCCCACCGAACGGCTGTCGAGCCACGTCGGAGGCCAAGGCGCGATACGCGTCGCGATCGCGATTGGCGTCCCGGCGGGCGCGCACCTGTTGCAACAGTAGGTAGCCCTCGGCCACCAGATATCCCACACCGCGCTGCTGTCCCATGATGAACTGACCGGCGCCGGGCACGACGCCGGAGATCACCGGAGCCCACCAGGGAGCGCGCGTGCCGCGGGACGGGAGCCAGGCGCTGCTGGATACGCTAGCGGATCCGCTGTTGGATGCTGGCGGGGATTCCACGCGCTCGTGGTGATCCACGGCAAATGTGGCCAGGGCTGCCGTGTTTCGAAGCGCCACCGGCATCCCGCCCTGGGCGAGGACCGACGACGCCGACGCCATGACCAGGAGTACGCTCGCTGCCGAGAGACCTCTGCGCCGCATTAGAAGCGCGCCCGCAGCGAGACGTACGTTGGCGCCTCACCGAGCTGCGCCGACGCGGCGTCGAAGCGTCGCGCCAGATCGAGCGCAAAGCCGCCGCGCTGGAAGCCGAAGCCGATCGACGGCCCTTTGGCATCGCCTGGTTGGAGCTTGTAGCCGCCGCGCACGAAGGCGACGTCCCGATACCCCAACACGACACCGAGTCCGCCCGCAGCCCCGTTCAGCGCCGCTGCGCTCTGTACATCCAGCGTGACATCGAGCGACGCACCCGCGGCGGTGAGCGACGGCAATGGCACGCGCGCCTTCCCGCCGATCTGGATAACACGCGGAAGCGGGTCCGCCTGCTCGGCATCCTTCACTTGCAGGGCGGGACCGAGATTGCGTACTGATGCCCCGATGGTGATCGGCAGCGTGGTGGGCAGCACGTATTGCGCGCCGAGATCGAGCGCGCTCGTTGACCCCGAAATCACGGGCACGTTACCGCAGATGCCAGTGCACTGGAAACGCAGCATGATGAGCTTATACGTCACGCCGGCGCTGAGACGCTTACCAACCGGCGTGGCATAGGACAGCGCCAATTGATAATTACGATTGGTGATCGTGCCGATTTCCGTACCGTTTATCGGGTCGGTAGCCGCCTGATCACCGTAGTTCACCAGATACGCCGACGCCGCCACGGTTCCCAGCACGCGTGACGGCACCGCGAACGTGAGCATGTCGCTCGTGGCGATCAGTGTCTGCGAATGGTGCACCGCCAACTCCTTCTTGCCGATGCGCGCCAGCGCAGCGGCGTTCCACCACATTGCTTCGGTGCCCAAGGTAGAGTCGGCTACGACGGCCTCGCCCTGGGCAACCGCGTGCGCCCCGAACGGGACCAACAGGAAAAGCCCGCCGTTCTGCGCACGCGCGCGCGTCGACGCGAGCGTGCCCAACGCGAGCACGCCGGCCGCGCGAACGCAACGCCCAAGCCAAGGCCTTCGGCGTGTCACGTCTTTTCGTTCGAGTCGCCGTATCCTAAGCGCAGCACGGCGTTCCGATTCCGACGCCAGTTCGGGAGCACTTTCACCCAGAGATCCAGATACACAGGTTGTCCCACGAAGCGCTCGATCTTCTCGCGCGCTACGCGGCCAAGCTTTTTGATCTGCTGTCCGTTGGCTCCAATCACAATCCGTTTCTGGCTGTCGCGTTCGACGTGCAGGACCGCCCGAATGTACAGCGGAGTGGAGCCCTCGCGAAACTCCTCGATTTCACAGGCGAGCGCGTGAGGCAATTCATCGCCCAGTTGTTCGAGCGCCGTCTCGCGGACGAACTCGGCGCAGAAGAACTTGACCGGCTGCGTGGAGAGTTCATCGGCGGGATAGAGATACGGACTTTCTGGCAGCATCCGCGTGATCGCATCGACCAGTCGATCCATCCCATCACCGGTGTGAGCGGACAGGAGCACGGCATCGGGATAATGCTCGAGCAGCGCGAATTTCCTCGGCTCATCGATCAAGTCGATCTTGTTGAGCGCAAGGAGCACCTTGGCACGCGGCGCGCGTTCAAGTCCGGCGGCCGTGGCGAAATCGCTGGGAATGGTCGCGGTGGCATCGACCACATGCACGAGGACATCGGCGTCACGTACGGCGGCGAGCGCAGCGTTTCGCATCGCGCTGTGCAGGGTGTCTTTGGGTTCGAGCAGCCCTGGTGTGTCGAGAATGACCATCTGCGTGTCATTCTCCGTCCGCAACCCGAGTATGCGGTGGCGGGTACTCTGCGCCTTGCTCGAGGTAATCGCGAGCTTCTCACCGACGAGTCGGTTAAGCAGGGTGGATTTGCCGGCGTTGGGGAAACCGGCGACGGTAACGATACCAGCCCGTGTCATGAACTCGGATTCGGGTGAATGCGACGTGGGAGTGAAGGGTAGTATTACACAGAAGCCCCCGCCACCGGGATCCAGACGGATCGGTGACGGGGGCTTCCCAAGGTGCCGGCATCGGCCTACTCTCCCGCGGTCTCTCGACCGGAGTACCATCGGCGCTGCTTGGCTTAACGACCGTGTTCGGGATGGGAACGGGTGTGGCCCAAGCGCTCTAGATGCCAGCGATTGCGTGCAATCGGGGTGGGACGGGTCGATCGAATATCAAGGCGGCGCAGACGCCTCGGGCGGCGCGCGCTTTGACCAACGGATCGGGAAGTGATCTTGGGGGCGTCGTCGCGGTGACGCGAGTCGACGCCATGACGAACGCATGGTTCGCGATGCTAACTTTGGTGGTGCTTGGTCCCCTGGAAACACCAGGGGGGAGTCAAGCCACACGGGCGATTAGGACAGCTGCGCTCGGAACGCCTCGCGGCGCTTCCACGTGCTGCCTATCGACGGAGTAGTCTCCTCCGGCCCTTTAGGGAGCTCAAGGCTCCAGGGAGAATTCATCTTGGGGGGCGCTTCCCACTTAGATGCTTTCAGCGGTTATCGCCACCGATC
>JBBQXC010000124.1:0-14514 GCA_038210005.1 Gemmatimonadales bacterium | reverse complement strand
CGGCATCGACATCGGCGGCACCAAGATCCAGGCGATCACGCTCGATGCGCACGGTACCGTCGTGCACGATGCGCGCATCGACACCCCATCGACCTATGACGACGTCCTCACCGCCCTGCGCACGCTGGTGCAGCAGGCGGGTGAGGGGACCGTGGGCATCGGCGCGCCGGGATCGTCATCACCCGTCACGGGACTCTGGCGCAACGCGAACATCATCGCGTGCAATGACCGGCCCTTCCATCGCGATCTGCAGCACGCCATCGGCCGCGACATCCGCACGGGGAACGATGCAAACTGTTTCGCACTCTCCGAAGCAGCGCATGGTGCAGCACGTGGCCGAGACGTGGTTGCGTTTCTCACCATTGGCACGGGACTGGGCGGTGGCCTCGTGATCGGCGGACGCGTGATCACCGGCGCGCATGGCGAAGCGGCGGAGTTCGGGCACACCGGCCTTCCCTGGATGACCGATGACGATCTGCCGCCGCGCGACTGCTACTGCGGCAAGCGTGGCTGCGTGGAGATGTACGTCTCCGGCCCCGGCCTCGCGAACGACTATCTGCTCGCCACCGGTCAGCCACTCACCAGTCCCGACATCATCGACGCGGCTCGACGGGGTGAGGTGCATGCCGGAGCGGCGCTCGTCCGTCTCCAGCATCGCTTCGCGCGCACCTGCGCCAACATCGTGAACATGATCGACCCCGACATCTTCGTGCTCGGCGGGGGCATGGCGGCACTGCCGGAGCTGATCGACGGGATGCCCACGTTGATTGCGCGTTACACCTTCTCCGGGACCGCGACACCCGAGGTGGTGCGGGCGAAGTTCAGCGACAGCGGAGCACGCGGCGCGGCGCTGCTGTGGGCGTGAGGGGGTCATGAAGCAGCGCGATCACCAGATCGTTCACGTTGGTGCCGCTCATGAACTCCGGGATGAGACTCTCGGAGAGTCGCAGCGCGGAATGGCTGTCGTGTGCGTCGAGCAGAGCTTGTGGATCACCACCGGCGGCACGCACCGCCTCCCACGTCTGCGCATCCACCACGGCGCCGGCCGCATCGGTGGCACCATCACGTCCATCGGTACCGGCGGCCAGCAGCGTAATTTCCGTCGCGGCGTCGCCGAGTGAACGCAGCGTGCCGGCGGCGGCAAGCGCGAGCGCCTGCATCCGTCCCCCCGGTGGCGCGTGTGCCGGAAGCGACACGATCGGCTCACCGCCCCAGCAGCAGAGCAGCGGCTCGTGTGCACTCGCGCGCATCGAGACGAGCTCTCGTGCAATGCGCTCGCCGCAGTGATGCGCGTCACCAACCAGTACCTCTGGCATGAGCGCAGTCCGCATCCCCATCTCAGCAGCAGCCACGACGACAGCCTCACGTGCGGTTCGGTTGCTGCTGATCACCGTGTGCGTAATCGCCAGAACCTCCGCCGGGGTCTGCGCATTCGCGATGCGCAGAGACGCGCGCAACAGTTCGCGTTCGGCAGCATCGAGCGCACTGGCATCGATGATGGCGGCGCTCTCCTCGGGCGACGCAGGCGTCGTGATGCACGGTGCACTGCCGATCGATTCCAGCGCATCACCCGGCACATCCGAAATGGCGAGCACCTTCACACTCGCGCCCGCGTACTGCAAAGCCGCACCGAGTCGTCCGTTGCCCCACATCGAGAGCTGACGACGCAGCGCATTGTGCGCATGAATGTCGAGCCCAGAGCGCAGCAGCACTTCGCAGCAGTCGCGATAGACTTTTGATGTGAGCGCACCCGCCGGTGCGCCAATCAGCGCCGAGGTACCGCCAGAAAGCAGCACCACGACCTGCGCCCCTCGCTCTACGCGCCGAGAGACGTACTCGCGCAGCGACGCGGCAGCCGCGAGTGAACCATCGCCGGGGAGCGGATGATCACCACGCGCAACGTCGAATGTGTTCGGCAGCGCGGCGCGCTCATCGATGTGGCTGATGCAGATGCCACCCACCGGCACGATGCCATGTGACGAACACCACGACAGGGCCGAGGCGAGCATCGTCTCCGCCGCCTTCCCGATGGCCAGCAGATGGAGCGGCTGATCGAGGTTCAGCGACGCGTCATCGAGACCGCAGCGTACGGCGCGATCCGGCTGGATCGCGACGATGGCGGCGCGATAAATCGCTTCGAGCTGTTGGCGCGGCTGTTGGTCGGGCACACGAGCAACTTACGGGTGCCCGACACAGAACAGGTCAGTCGGCGATTTTGCGTGCAGGTGCTGGGGCACGCGTACGGCGGCCACGGGCAACGAGCATCAGTCCGCCGAGTCCCGTCGCCATCAGGAGATAGGTGCTCGGCTCAGGCACGACGTTGATCTGACCGCGAATCTCTCCGCCGGGATTTCGTGAGGTGTGGATGTTGAAGTATCCGTTACCCGCGAGCAGCACGCTGGCCTGAGCCGGTGTCACGTCCAGAACGCGACCGAAGATCGCGCCAGACGTAAAGTCGCGTGAAGAGAATTCGATCAGGCTACGGATGTCGAGAATCACCGGGCCGCTGGAGCCGAAGGCACCGTTGTGAATGTGAGCGACCGTGACCGGCGCGAGCAGCCCCTGAAAGGTGAGGTTGATCGTGATCTGGTTTTGCGCCGCATTCAGCAGGACGGTCCCGTTACCGAATGCCGGCGTGACGACTGGCGTCGGCGTTTCCTGAGCGCCATTCAGAAACGAGATGAAGCTCGTCTGCGCCTCGGCGGAGGTGCTGGCTGTGACTGCCACGGCGACGACGACGGCTGACCTGCAAAGCGACCTGAGAATCTTCATGGGTACCACTCCATGCAAAGTCCATCCTGGCCGCGCTATCTCCCGATAGCCGGCGTGACGGTCGTCTCGGCGCCTCTGCGTCCGAGCTCCGCATGAGCGCAAGGGCTGGGGACGGAGAAATGTGCCCAACCAGGCTCATGCATTCACTTCGGAGAATTGCTCTCAGATGAGTGGTGCGCAGTATTCGCCCAGCACGGTTCTCGGCGCCGACGCCGGCCGACCGAGCAGAAAGCCCTGCATGTAGGTCGCGCCGTGCTGCGTGACCCAGTCCAATTCCCCCTCCGTCTCGATACCTTCGGCCAGCGTATCGATACCCAGTGCGCCGCGACCTCGAACAGGTTGGCGACGATGCGCGCCTTGTAGGGATCCTGATCAACGCCGCGGATCAACTCCATGTCGAGCTTCAGCAGATCCGGTCGCAGCTCATGGATCAGGTTTAGTGACGAGTAACCGGAGCCCACGTCATCCAGCGCCACCTTGAACCCGGCATTGCGGTAGTAGTCGAGAATGGTCCGCAGGTGTCGCGGATCGTGTGCGCGTTCGGTTTCGACGATCTCGAAGACCACATCGCTGCGCGCGATCGAGGTCTGGTCCACGGCAGCCACGGTGCTTCGCAGGCACGATGCGGGATCGTAGATCGCCGTTGGCGAGAAATTGACGAAGAGCTTGCCTCGCAGTGCAGTCGCGTGAGCACACGCGATGGCCGATCGGCGGGCTGCCAGATCGAGCTGAAACAGCAGCCCTGCGTTGCGGGCGGCGTCGAACAGCTGGCCGGGGGCGATCATTGCCCCGTCGGTGCCGACGCCGCGCAGCAGCGCCTCGTGACCGTAGATCGTCGACGGTGCCGAAGCGAGCACGATCGGCTGAAAGCACGATGTGATGCGCTGCTCCTGCAGCATCTCGATCAACCACTGGCTCGATGCCTGCCCCAGAAACCGTGACAGTGGTTCGACCCGCGCCAGGTCGTCCGTGACCGGCGCGACACCCATCGGCGTCAGCAGCACCCGAGTGTCGGCCCGCTCCACTTCCGACAGTTGGCCCTGGAACGCCACCACCACGCGCACCAGACGGTCAGCCGGGATGGCACAGGCAACGCCCGCTGCGACCGTCGATACGGTGCGCAAGCCGAGACCGGAGAACATCGCGCGCATCTTGTTGGCGACATGCGACGTCGGGAACCAGCAATGCAGATCACCGCCGCTGTGCATCGGCGCCGGCAGCGTGTCGCAGCGCATGCAGGTACGGCGTTCCCGCGGAACTGGAAGGGAATCGGTCGCAGGAAGAATCGGCAGCATATCAGGGGGTATCGGACCGTCGGGGCTGGCCTGTCTGAGCAGACAACAACCCGGTCGGACTGCGTGACCTCAACCGAGGTCACGGATGCGATGCACCGGTCGGTGCAACCGGGCGCCGAACCAGGCAACCTCATCTTCTGAAGGCAGCGAGATCACGCCGGCAAATTCTCGTTGGACATGAGCCAGCTGACGACGCGCTCGTTCCATTCGCTCGACGAGTCGAGCTCGTCATTGCTCCGTGTGGCAGCATGAGGCAGACGGGTCCATGCAAGTCCGCAATGCGGATACACCACGGAGCAACCGTCGTCGCGCAGTGTAGCATGCGACTTCCAGACACTCACAGCGGAGGCACTACATGACTGCATTCGACATCAATCAGCAACAAACCGACCTTTCCAATCGCAAGATCGCAATTCTGGCGACCGATGGGTTCGAGGAATCTGAGCTCACCTCACCGCTCGAGGCACTCAAGGCAGCGGGCGCGCACGTCAGTATCGTATCCGTTGAGAAGACCGCGAAGACGATCCGCGGATGGGCCGACGGCCAGTGGTCCAAGAACACTGTCGCGGTCGACGGTACCGTTCCAGCGATGAAAGCCGACAGCTTCGACGCGCTGATGTTGCCGGGTGGCGTGATGAATCCCGACCTGCTCCGCGTGAACCCGGATGCAGTGTCGTTCGTGCGTGACTTCTTCTCGGCTGGGAAGCCGGTCGCGGCGATCTGCCATGCACCGTGGCTGGTGGTGGAGGCGGGTGCTGCGAGCGGTCGACGGATGACCTCCTATCCATCGATCCGCACGGACGTGACGAACGCCGGGGCGACCTGGATCGACGAAGCGGTGGTCACCGACAATGGCCTGGTGACCAGCCGCAGTCCGAAGGATCTCGCGGACTTCAACGCGAAGATGCTCGAGGAGTTTGCCGAGGGTGTGCACGCGCGGCAGCACGCGTAGGCGGTACGCGCTCGGAGCATTCGTAACGACAGCACGATCGACAAAGACCCCGCCAATTGCGGGGTTTTTGCTTTTGGGATGGCGGTGTGCCTACCCGCTTCGCGGGAGCAATGCCCGAACACCAGGTCGTGGCTCTTCGAGACAATTTGTAGCGCGCAACGCGGCAAGTGCGCCGTCGTACGAGGAGAAGTCGACATGTTCGGCGACGCGTTGACCGAACGTGAGTACCTCGACGAGCGTATCCACGTAGCCTTCGCGAGTCAGCGCGCGCAGACCCGAGCGGTACTCGTCACGCACGATGATCGGCACCAGGATGCGCGCCTGCCCCCCGGCGAGCACCTCGGCGTTCATGAACGCGCGCGAGACTCGCCCATTGCCGTCGCTGAACGGATGAACCTCGCTCAACACGAACATCATTGCGACCGCACGTTGAAACGGTTCCGTCAAGGCGCGGACGATCTCGAAGCCCTTCCGTAGGGTTCCCTCCACGAGGTCCGGCTGCACGAACACGGTTGTCCCGGCCATGTTCTCGCATTTCTTCCATTCTCCCGGTCGCTCCTCCGGCCGGCCAGCCATGATCAATCGGTGGGCCGCTCGCAGCCGCGCAAGAAATTCATCGGGCTCGTAATCGACAACGCCACGTTTCATGAATTCGCTTTCGCTCACCACTCGATACGTGCCGAGCACGTCGTGCGCATCCTTGGCGCGCGCGGCGGGGAGGAGGCCCTGAAACACGATCGCCTGCGCTTCTTCGACTTTGAACCTGGTCCCCTCGATGAAGTTCGAGAAATAGGCGTCGAAGAATGCCTCGTTGAGGAATGCCTCCTGTGATTGCGCCCGAGCAGGGACTGGCCGCCTCGGCCGCGCGCGCAGGCTGCCGAGCAATGACTGAAACTGTTCGAGCCGGTCCGGATCGTATGGCATTCCGGCAGCGCGCGCTTTCGCCACCGGTGCCGTCAGTTGAATCCTGCGCGTCCGGAGAAGGCCGCCAACCAGCTCATGCATAAGTCCGAACTCGCGTTCAGCATCCAATGCTGGGGCAAGACTGCGCGCCATGTCGCGCAAGCGATTGAGTGCCTCGGTCCCCCCGATGCGCAGTTCGCGCTCGAGCTCGACCTCGATGCGGGCGCGTGGCAATCCACGCGCAACGCCTCCCCGGGCTCGTGACGGCTTGAGGCACTCGAGCAGGCCCCGTGCACGGGACGCGAGATACACGTCCATCAGCGGGCTGTCCCCAGCCAGCGGCCCGGGGCCCTCGACGAGACGGATCATCGCTCCCGGCAGCGTCAGACGGCGCTCGTACGGCGCGCTCACGAACACCGAGCCGTCTTCGGCGGGTCGGTTTTCGATAGCGGTGCGGTGTGAGATGACGCCGCCAGGCACCAACAGTGAGACGATGTGGTACAGGTTCCGGCTCACGATCCGCGCCGGATCACTCGTCATGTCGCTCGTGAAGAGTCTGGGCGCGATCTTGCGCGCGCGCCCCTCAATGACTGCACGCGCGACCGCGCGCGAGGTGGTCGCGGTCGTGAGAAACACATCGGGGAGTGGCAACGATTTTGTCATGATAGTGGCCGTCGGTTACGTACGTCCGGCAATATTTTTCTGTTAGCGTGACCTTGTCGGTTAGTTGTTCACCTTAACCCGTACAGCCAACGATCTTGTCGGACTTCCAAACGGTGCGATACGGGAGACAAAATTGTCCAGATACGCCCCAGCCGAACGGAGCGAGAATCAATAAAGTAGGGATTAATGGCAGAAACTGCTAATATTTACCGAATAGAACTGAGTAGGGTGCAGGACCAGTGCCCCGCCTCAAGGCTGTCAGTACGCGACGCCAGCGTGCGCGTCGGGGGGTGCGATGGCCATCCCAAGGCACGCGCAAACACCAGGCACGCAGGTCGTCGATGCCTGATGCGCCACCGTCGTCGCGTGTGATGATGGCGAGGAGCATCGTCCGTGAGGCGTTAAATTTCTGCTCCCACGCCTCCATCTCGCCTTCTCAATGTCCACGTGACTCTCGTCTCCTGCTCAAATATCGGGATCTCCTTCGGAGCGACCGAACTCCTCAAGAACATCACGTTTACCGTGGCCGCGGGTGAGCGGTGGGGAATCATCGGGCGGAATGGCGCCGGCAAGACGTCGATCTTCAGCGCCATCACCGGCGACCTGGAGCCGACGACGGGAAGCGTGGCACGGAAGCCGGGACTTCGGCATGCCTTGCTCGACCAGCACCGGGCCTTCGAGGGCGCCACCACCGTCTGGCAAGCGGGTGCGGCGGCGTGGCGTGAGGTGATGGCGCTCGAGCAGCGCATCGCCGATCAGGCCATGGCCCTGGGCGAGCTGGGCGACAAGGTCACCGACGAGATCCTCGACCGGTTCGGGCACGACCAGGAGCGCTTCGCCGACCTGGGAGGCTACGTCTACCACGCCCGTGTCGATGCGGTGCTCCAGGGGCTCGGCTTCGATGCCGAGGAGTCGAAGGAGCGTCTGGTGTCGACGCTGTCGGGCGGCGAGCGCGGGCGCGTGGGTCTGGCGGCGCAACTCATCGCGCCGGCTGACCTCCTGCTGCTCGACGAGCCCACCAACCACCTCGACCTCGACACCACCACCTGGCTCCAGGATTGGCTCAAGGAGGCCGATGAAACGGTGATCGTCGTGTCGCACGACCGCGCGTTCCTCGATGCGATCTGCACCAACATCCTGCATATCGAGGCGAAGTCGAGCGAGGCGTACCGGGGCAACTACAGCCAGTTCGTCCCGCAACGCGCCGAACGCCGTCTCACCCGCGAGCGCGAACTGGAGAAGCAGCGTGCGTACGTGAAGAAGGAGCAGGATTACATCATGCGCAATCTCGCGGGCGTGAACTCGTTCCAGGCGAAGGGCAAGCGCAAGCGGCTGGAACGCCTGCCCCGCCTCGCGCCGCCTCCGGGCGATCCGGCGGCGATGTCGCTCGAGTTCAAGGTCGGGGAGCGTGGTGGCGATCAGGTGGTCGCAATCGACGCACTTCGCGTGGAAGTCCCCGGTCGCGTACTGGTGGAAGACTTCACGGCCGTGCTGCGACGCAACGACTTCGTCGCACTCGTCGGCCCCAACGGTGCGGGCAAATCATCATTCATCTCTACCCTCCTTGGCGATCGCACGCCGGCCAGTGGCGAGGCGCGCGTGGGCAGCTCGATCAGGCCCGCCTACTTCAGGCAGGACCTCTCCGACCTGCCGCTCCGCATGTCGCTGTCGGACGCGATCAACGCGCAGCGACCGACCTGGAATCGCGGTCAGGTGCAGAACCATCTGGGCGCGTTCGGCTTCACCGGCGACGAGGTGTTCCGCGAGATCAGCACCCTGAGCGGTGGCGAGCGGGCGCGAGTGGCGATGGCGATCATCACGCTGTCGGGAGCGAATCTGCTGGTGCTCGACGAGCCGACGAATCATCTCGACGTCGAGAACATCGAGGTGCTCGAGGATGCGCTCGACGAGTACGAGGGGACGGTGCTGCTGGTGAGCCACGACCGGGCGTTTTTGCGTCAGGTCGCCACGCGCGTGTGGTGGTTTGATGGTGCGCGGCTGGTGGATTTCGACGGGTCGTTCGTGGAGTGGGAGGCGGATCGGGCGGGGCGCGTATAACGAGAAGTGGTAAGCTGTGCGTCCGCTGCTGCGCGCTCTCGACTACGCTAGCGCCGTTCGATTCTCTCGCGCTTCTCCCCAAGTCAGGCTGTGGTCGCGCGACGCATCATCAAACTCACCGCATCGTCACGGCGCGCGCCCACTCCGTCATCGTGCCGTTCGATATAGGAAACCGTCTGCAGCTCAGTCGTACCATCAGCTGTCTAATGCGAGTTGCAGGAGCAGCGACAGGTGCACCACTGCATCTCCTCGCCCGAGCGAACCGACGGCGCGGGATCCGCCGAGGCGCAAGGCAGGGGTGAAACAGTAGATCTCGTCGCGCGCCAGCGGGGCATGACGTTCGCGCGCTTCGCGATACAGCGCACCATCGAGCAGCGACGCCACGACATCGGGATCACCGAGGTACGCGTTGAAGAATCCCTCGGCGGACCAGGTGAGGACACTACCGGTGGAGTCGTGGGGATCGACACAGGAGACATCCTCATCATCGTCGTCACTCAGGCGACGGTAGTAGATGAGGGTGCCGAAAGCACTCAGTGCAAGGGGAATGCGATCGGGACTCACCTCATCGAGCATGATCCAGTCGGCGAGGATCTGGTTGTATCTGTCAGGATTGATGAGTTGCAGTCCTGAGTTTCCGTAAAAGCCAAACCCGTGTCTCTGCCACAGCTCGATGACGCACGAAGGCAACAGCGCGGCATAGCGGTCGATCATCACCTGGTCCGGCACGTCCATGTCCCCGTATGGCGCATGGCATTCGAGGAAAGGCTGCAACCCGTTCGTCATTTGCTTCCTCCGACTTCAGGATAGGAGTCTCGAGCAGGGGCGGTTGAGCGTACGTCATGGCGCTGCATTACGCGTGGTGCGGCGGGCGGGCGTCGGAACAGGTTCGCCCATCGGCCAGGAACGGAGCGACAGCGTTCTGGTGGCAGAAGTTTGAGGCGAATGTCGCGAGCGATTCGCGCGCGCTGGCGGCGCTCACCGCCATGGGTTTCACGGTGGCAGTCGTATGGGGGTGCGAGACGCTGCAGCGGGCCAGAGTACGAAGGGACGGTGCTGCTGGTGAGCCACGACCGGGCGTTTCTGCGCCAGGTCGCCACGTGCGTGTGGTGGTTCGACGGAGCGCGGCTGGTGGACTTCGACGGGTCGTTCGTGGAGTGGGAAGCCGATCGGGCGGGTCGCGCGTAGCGTGCGATGGTGCGGAGTGCGTCAGTGGATGGTCAGCATCGCACCTCAGTTCGTCCCGCAAATTCGCAACCCCCGCGATGCTGTGGGTGGCGACACGGCACTGGAGGTCGCGAAGCACGATCGACGGCAGCGAACGATACCCGGTCACTTCGCCCGCGTCGGGTGCGCGCGCCTTCGCGACCAGGCTCAGCGATCGTCACCGACCAAGCGCCCGATTGTATACATCGGTGGCACGTCCAAACTGGTTGTGCGCGATGCTTTGCGGTATCAACGGCACGGTGGAGAACATGAGGACGCCGCCGATAACCGTGAAGAATCGCCCCATCCCCGGGTCGAGAGAACGTCTCGACTCGCGCCAGGCGACTCCCGTGCCGACCACCGTCAGGATGCGCAGCATGGTCGCGGTACCCTGCATGACATGCGCACGCCTCCCGATCCGCGCGGCCTGCGGCACCCCCGACATGGCGCGCACGATCCCGCCACCGGTGAAGCCGCTCCCGATCTCCGAGCGAGCATCGACGCCGACCTGCAGCCGGCCCCCGAAGGCCCCCGTTCGGTAGGTCAGTTCACACTGGCGGTACGGACAGTCGAAAGGCAGAACGGCAGCGTTGCGCACCGTGGGCGATTGGGCGGCCAGGTCGAACACCAACATGAGCGACGTGAGCGTCAGCGAGAAGACGCGCGCGACGACTGCCAGCCGCGGGCGGTGGCAGAGGCGAGAGACGCAAATGATCGTCTCGCGCAGCATCAAACCACCGGATGGCCTCACGGGCTCCATGTGTCCCCGCCAGCGCCGGAAAGCGGTGCTATCAGCATGACTTGCTACTTAACGTTGACGACTCCAACCAGTCAAGACGATGCGGGGCGACTGGGCAACCCGCCTCTCCGCATAGACCGTAACGGGCTCGCCGCGCACAGGCCGCGCGTCGCGTTCGGCGATGGCGGGCACGCGACACCTGGGCTGCGACTCGACGCTACCGGCGGCCGTCATACAGCAGTATTGTGCGTCCATACAGACAGGAGGCACACATGCCCAGCAAGCGCAGCGGGTCGACGGTGCAGAAAAGCGGTACGGCGCGGTCCGGCGGGCGTGGCAACACCGCCGCCAGTCTGACGAAGGTGAAAGAGAGTGCTGGCGGCAATCGCTTCAAGAAGAAGAAGAAGAAGAAGAAGAAGGAGACGGAGAAGAAGTACGATGCCACGCGGACTCCTGCCACGCGCGGCCGTGCCACGGACGAACGCGTCATACCGCAGAGGGGAGAGGCTGAGATCATCCCGCGCGGTGAGATCGTACCGTACGTGAAGATTGGACGCGTCCCCGGTATGCCGCCGGCCGACGCCCTTGGGCACGCGACCGCGAGGGTCCGTAAGAACATCAACGTCGATCAGGCACTGCTCGATCGCGCCCGCGCGACCACCGGCGCGAAGAGTGAAACAGAGACCGTCAACATCGGGTTGCAGGCCGCAACACGAGAAGCAGAGTTCCGTCAGGCCTTGCTGGAGGGCTATGAGGCACTGGCGATCAGCGACTGGTTCGACGAGGTGGACGATGAGGATATCCCCTCGCGCGCGCCGCGCCGATAGCGCATGCCCAGATACGTGCTCGACTCGAACGTCTACATCGAGGCTGAGCGAAATCCGGAGGTGCGCGAACGGCTCACAGCGTTCACGCAGGCGAATGCCGCGACTCTTTATCTCAGCACTGTCGTCATGCACGAGTTGCTGGCGGGCGTCCGCGATGCCGAGCGGCAGGCCGAGATGGAGCGTCAGCTACTGACACCCTACCGCAACGCCGCACGGATCGTGCCCACGGACGAGCGCGTATGGAAGGATGCCGCCAACATTTGCCGCGCGTTCCGCTTCGACCTGCCGGGCAGCGAGTCCAGACTGGCGCTGGCAAGCTTTCGGAACGACATCCTGATCGCGGCGAGCTGCCGCCGCGTAGGCGCCACTCTCATCACCACGAATAGCCGGGACTTTGCAGCAATTCGTGAGATCAACGGATTGCACTACGCCGAGCCATTCCCATGACCACTCCGCGATGCGGCACAGGGCGGTGAGGAGCGGGAGGGCGTCGGTCGCCGACGCGGCGGTGGCACTGGGCACGCAGCCGGAGCGCGACCCGCGTCGCCCGGTGCCACGGCACCCATCCGCACCACTACTCGAGTCGGTTCAACTTGCAGCCGCGACCTGATGGTCGAGGTGGGCGATCAATTCTGCCGGCAGATTCAGTCGATGGCCCAACGCCTGCAGATAGGCGCGCTCACCGGGGTGATCCACGTCGATGGCCATGCGTGACACCAGATACAGTTCAGTGGCCTGCTCGATCCCGCGCGCCGATGCCGCGATCGCTGCCAGGTCCGCTGGCTGACGCAGTGCGTCGAACACAAAGGCCTTGCTTTCGGCATCCAGTCCCAACTTCTCGACTTGCTCGAACAGGGCTTTCTGCTCACCGGCGTCGATGTGACCGTCCGCCTTGGCGGCCCCGATCATGGCCGTGATCAGGGCCAGCTGAAACGGCTGGCCATCAGCGGCGCTATTGGTCTCCACCAGAAAATTGCGGTCCACCTGCGTTAAGTCCGCCGGAGTCGCGACCGGCGCCGTCGCCGCCACCTTGCCCTGCTGCCAGTTCTGATACGCCTTGTAGGCTAGAGCGCCCGCCGCCGCCGCACCCCCATAGCCGATCACGCCTTTCGCCATCTTCTTCGTCTTCTTGCCGCCCAGTATCAGGCCCAACAGTCCACCCGCGACGGCACCGCCGCCGAAACCGCCCATGCCCATGGAGCCGAGTTGCTGCTTGGCAGAGCCGTTAGCCTGGCGCATGGAGTCGGCGGCATTGGGGCCGAGGAACTGTGCAAGAAGATTCTTGGCGTCGATCACGGGATATCTCGGCAGTGTCAGGAAAGAAAAGTTGGCCAGCAAACTGGCCCGTCCACCTTTGTGTTCGCGCAATTAACTGCCCGCGCGCCGACACGTCAGGGACCGTGATACTCGCGACCTGCCGCAACGACTGTTGCGTGGACGACAGCGGGAAGCTGCTGCGGCGCGTCTCTGTGACGCGCGTACCATCCAGCACGCACGTGACCGCGGCGCCGCTGCGGCAGTAGTACGACTGCACGAGCACCTGACCCGCAGGTGCGCAGGCCGAATCATCAGCACTCTCGGGAGAAGGTATGCGACCGCTGCACCATGTCTGTCGTCTGACCGCACTGGCACTCGTCGTCGTTGCGTGCACGAGCGCCACCGAGGGGACCTCCACGGCGCAGCCGCTCATCACCGCACTCCCGCGCGCACTTTCAAGTGACGAGCAACTCGCGGCCACGGCCACCACGAACTTCGGGCTGGCACTCTTCCGCACCGTGAACGCCCGCACCGCCCGCGACAGCAACCTGGCGCTCTCCCCGGCCTCGGCATCGCTCGCGCTGGGCATGCTGATGGTGGGCTCGGAAGGCGAGACACTGGAGCAGGTCCGACGGACGCTGGGGTTCGGCAGCCGACCAGTCGCCGACGTCGCCGCGTCGTACAAGGCGCTGATCCCGCTCCTCACCACGCTCGACCCGTCGGTGACGATGGCCTTCGCCAACAGCGCCTGGCTCAACATCGGCTCGCCGCCATCAACGACGTTCCGTGAGACGCTGACCGACGCCTTTGGCGCCCGTATCGAGTCACTGCCGTTTGCGGCCCCGGCAACCCTCACGACCATCAACAGGTGGGTCTCGAACGCCACGAACGCACGGATTCCGACCATCCTCGACGAGCTGGATCCAAGCGCTCTCGCCGTGCTGATCAATGCGACCTACTTCAAGGGGCAGTGGCGTTCGAAGTTCGATGCGGCCGAGACGCGCATGGCAGACTTCCGTCTCTCGACATCCAATACGATTCGCGTGCCCACGATGTCGGCGGCGAAAGGCCTCGTTCGCTTCAATCAAAGCGATAGCGGGGTGGTGGTCGGTGAACTGCCGTTCGGCGGCGATGCCTTCGTGTTGACATTGGTGATGCCACCGGCGGGCACGCTCGAATCGTTCGTCGATTCTTTGACGCCAGCTCGGTGGCAGGCGCTGTTGGCCCGCTTGCCTGCGCAATCGGGTACGCGCCTGGTGCAAATGCCCAAATTCCGGCTCGAGGGAAAGCGGACGCTGAACGATGATCTCGCCGCCCTCGGCATGCCGAGTCCCTTCGAGCGTGCGCAGCTCGACCCGATGTTCCAGTCGCCGGCGCCGAACCGTGCAATTTCGCAAGTGGTGCAAAAGGTCTTCGTCGACGTCAACGAAGAGGGCGCCGAAGCGGCGGCGGCAACCGCTGTGGAGATCATTCCGGTCTCGCTGCCCCCCTCACTGATCGTCGACCGGCCCTTCCTGTTCGCCATCCGCGATCGGCTCAGCGGCACGATCCTGTTCCTGGGGAAGGTCGTTCGGCCCACCTGACGTGACCGTGGCGTTACGCCGCCGTTTCACGCTAGTGTGACTCATCGCCGACATTGCAGCGTCTTCAACCCTACGACACATGGACCGCCGCACATTCATCAGTCACACCGGCATGGCCCTTGGCGGGCTCGCGCTGGCTGATCGCCTGCTGGCCGAGCCGTATGCACCAACGCCAGTCGCATTCGCGCCATCATCGCCGCTGCGAATTCGTGGGCGAGTGACCGGCGGCGGCCGCGGCCTTGGCAATGTGCTCGTCTCG
>JBBQXC010000123.1:0-14547 GCA_038210005.1 Gemmatimonadales bacterium | reverse complement strand
CTCGGCACCGACTTCCACGCGCCGATCGTGTCGCCGCGCGGTGTGAGTCGAAAGCGATCCAGCTTGGTGACATCCTTGGCCGCGGCCAGCGAGTCGCCATAAAAGAACGCGACCATCGACGCCGTGAGCCCGATCTTGTAGCGCACGCCAGGCACGCTCAGGTACGCGACCTTCATTGAATCACCGGCCGGCTTGAAGGCCAGCCCCGACTTTACGACTCGATCCTCGAGGGCGCACCGCTTCCACGCGCCGTCGCGTGGGCAAGCCGAGTCGCTGGGTGTCGCCGGCCGTGTCATTACCGCCACCGGCGGGGCGCTGGTGGTCGAGTCGACGGCGGCGTTCTCACTGCCGCCGCACGCTGCTGCCACGGAGAGCCCGACCACCGCGATCGTCCGTCGCGCACCTAAAAGGCAAAATTCAGTTCGCATTTCCCAGTGTACCCCGAGAAGTGGCTCGCCGCCAAACCCTCTGCGCCTCGGCGTTCCCTGCGTGATCCGTTCGGTTGTGCGGCGGGCGCTCATAAACAGATCACACAGAGCACAAGAGGACGCAGAGGCGCCGAGACGTGCTTTTCTTCGGTTTTTGTTCGTTATTTGGTAATATTTAGCAGAGTCAACAATAACTTTCGAATATTCAGCAAATTTCGCTGTACGATCGGTTATGCCAAGGTTGGATTTTATGCCAATTTTCGACATATTTCTGCAACTTCTGCACGAATCGCGGTACAGCTGGCAGCTACTGGCCGGCGTCCGCTTACCACTCAAAAAACCCATCGCCATGTCCTCCCTGAACGGCTCGCGCATCGCTGCCATGCGCGAAGTTACGCAGCGCCCGGTCCGCATTACCGTCCGCCCGGAAGAGAACGGCATCCTGCAGCCGACCAGCGTCTGGTTCGGCATGAACACCTTCGGGCTGCGCCAGATGCGCGCCAAGATGCCGAAGGACGTCTACAAGAAGCTCGCGGCGTCCATCCGCCTCGGGAAAAAGCTCGATTCCGAGATCGCGCCCGTGGTCGCGCAGGTCATCAAGGAATGGGCGATGTCGCGTGGCGTCACGCACTTCACGCACTGGTTCCAGCCGCAGACGGGCCTCACGGCCGAAAAGCATGACGCCTTCCTGAACTTCGACGAGAACAAGCTCCCCATCGAGACGTTCACCGGCGAGCAGCTCATTCAGTCGGAGCCCGATGCGTCCAGTTTCCCATCGGGCGGTTTGCGTGCCACGTGGGAAGCCCGCGGCTACACCGCATGGAATCCGGCGTCGCCCGTGTTCATCAGTGAAACCGGCGGCGTGAAGTATCTCTGCATCCCGTCGGTCTTCATCGGCTACAACGGCGAAGCGCTCGACGAGATGACGCCGCTGCTGCGCAGCTCCGACGTGCTGTCGCATCGCGCGATGGAACTGCTCGAACTGATCGGCGACAGCGGCGTACTGCGCGTCAACACCACGCTTGGTGTCGAGCAGGAATTCTTCATCATCGACCGCTCGCACTTCGCACTCCGCCCTGACCTTGTCATGGCGGCGCGCACGCTGGTGGGCGCACCGCCGCCACGCGGCCAGCAGCTCGAAGACCACTACTTCGGTGGTATCCCCGAGCGCGTGCAGGCGTGTATCAGCGAAGTCGAGCATGAGCTCTACAAGCTCGCGGTGCCCATCGTCACGCGTCACAACGAAGTCGCGCCGTCGCAGTTCGAAATGGCGCCGATCTTCGAAGACACCGACATCGCCGTCGATCACAACCATCTCGTGATGAGCGTGTTGCGAAAAATCGCGCTGCGTCACGGACTGCAGGCCATCGTGTCCGAGAAGCCGTTCGCCGGCATCAACGGCTCGGGCAAGCACTGCAACTGGTCGCTCTCGATCACGTCCGACAACCAGCTCGACGGCACCAACCTGCTCAAGCCGGGCAAGACGCCGCACCAGAACATCCGCTTCCTCGTGTTCCTGGCCGCTGTGCTCAAGGGCGTGCACAAGCACGCCGGTCTGCTCCGCGCCGGCATCGCCGTGAGCGGCAACGAACATCGTCTCGGTGCCAACGAAGCGCCGCCCGCGATCATCTCGGCCTTCCTGGGCTCGGGACTGACGCAGGTTGTCGAAGACATCGCCGCCGGCAAGACGTCGCCGAAGAATGCGGAGCAAGCCATGCTCAAGCTCGGCGTGGCGAAGCTACCGGAAGTCGAGCAGGACAACACCGACCGCAATCGCACGTCACCGTTCGCGTTCACGGGTGCGAAGTTCGAGTTCCGCGCGGTTGGCGCGTCGCAGAGCATCGCGTTCCCCGTCATGCTCCTGCAGGCCGCCGTGGCGGAAGCGCTCGGCGACATCATCGAGCAGCTCAAGACGGAGCTCAAGACCGGCAAGAGCACCGACGACGCCGCGCTCAAGGTGGCCGCGAAGGCGTTCAAGGAGTCGGCCGCCGTGCGCTTCGAAGGAAACAACTACTCCGACGAGTGGGTGGTCGAAGCGAAGCAGCGTGGGTTGCTCAACTTGCGTCGGACCCCGGAAGCGCTTGCCCAGCTGCGGACCGAGTCGGCCATCGCGCTGTTCAAGAACACGCACATTCTCACCGACATCGAGCTCGAGAGCCGCTACCATGTGCGACTCGAGCGCTACGTGAAGGACATCCTGATCGAGCTGCACACGCTGCAGCAGATGATCGACACGCAGGTGCTGCCGGCCGCGTACGCGTATCTCGGACAGCTGGCCGCATCGGCTGGACAGGGTGCCGCCGCCGGCATCAACATGCAGCCGATCGTCGACGCCGCGAACTCGGTATCGAAGCTGGTGGCCACATTGCAGAAGAAGCGCGCCGAACTCGCCAAGGTGATCACCAAGGCCGAGCACATGCACGACGACCTCGGTGGCCAAGCCGGCTATCTCACGACCACCGGCTGTGACACGATGGGCGAAGTGCGCGACGCGGCCGATGCCATCGAGCTCGCGATCGGCGACGAGTTCTGGCCGTTGCCGCGGTACCGGGAGATGCTGTTTCCGGTGTGATCTGCCAGCTGTTGTGATCGGGGAACGGCAAACTCCCTAGGAAACCCTCCCAACTCTTTCCTAGGGAGTTTGCCGTTTCTCCCCCCGCAGCAAACTCGATTTCCGCTCCAGCCCCCACGCGTACCCGCCCAAGCTCCCGTCCGCCCGCACCACGCGATGACATGGCACCACTATCGCCACCGGATTCGCACCGCACGCCGTGCCGACGGCCCGCACCGCCTTCGGTGCACCGATGCGCGCGGCGAGCTCCGCGTACGTAATCGTTTCGCCGCGCGGGATGCGCTGCAGCTCGCGCCAGACGCGCTGCTGAAACGCAGTACCGCGCAGATCCAACGGTAACGCGTCCAGCAACGCATGCGACAGCGCGGCACCGCTCGCCAACGCGACCACACTCGCACTGATGTCACCGAGTGCCGCGTCATCACGCACGATATCCGCCGCGGGCAGCGATGCTCGTAAGGTATCATCGAGCGCCACGGGGTCGTCGCCCAGTATCACGCGATGTACACCGCGCGATGTCATGGCAACCAACACGAAACCGAGTGCGCACGGCACGATCGTGTAGAACACCATTTCGCCGGCTGCGCCGCGACGCAATGCGCCCGGTGACATCCCCAAGTGCGCCGACGCGGCGATGTACGCGCTGGGTAACGAGTCGAACCCGGCATCGAACGCGGCGCTCGATACCGACTCGCTCGACAGGAGTGCGGCGCGCAACCGTTCACTGCGCTGTGCCCGTTGCCACGCGGCGGGCGTGCATCCCACGAGGCGTGTGAAGACGCGTTGCAGATGGGCCCGACTCACGTTCAACGCCTGAGCAAGCTGCGTAACCGTCATTGCATCGTGCTCCAGCAGGCTGATCGCTCGCACGACCATCGGCGTGTGCGAGGCCTCGGTGCCGGTCCGGGCGCACTCGAGCGCCGCCCGCCACCGCGGGTCACTTGCTGCATCAGGAGGAACGTTCATCGGAGCCATGCCGGACGATACGCCACGCGCCTTCTCGCCGCGACACGATTCGTCTCCGCACACCCCATGTCCGATTGCCCGCCTTTCGCGGGAACCGGGTGCAAGCTCACGCATCGCTCCACACGGTCCACGTCTTGCGTCGGTGACGCGCATGGGCACTATCGACCTCGGCGAACGTGTCGCCAGCATCATCAAGCATTGGGATGGCGTAGACCTGCGGCCGCATCAGTTCGGCGGTGTCGAGTTCCGCGTGAGCCATCGTGAAATCGGTCACGTCCACCTGGACGGTGTCGCCGATCTGCTCATGCCGGTACGGCTGCGTCGCGACCTCGTGGCCGCCGGTCGCGCCGAGGCACACCGGACCCAGCCACACTCGGGATGGATCAGCTTTCGCCTGCGGAACGAGCACGACGTCCCCGCCGCTCTCGAACTCTTCCGACTCAACTACGAGCGGCTGCGAGGGACCGTGCGTCCGCGTTCCATCACGTCCGTCGTGACCAATCCGACGTTGCTGGCCGACCGCACCGCCGACGACCTGCCGGCGTAACGCTGGTCGTTATGTCGGCGATTCGGTGCGTTCAACCAGCGCCGGCGCCGGCGCCCGGTTCGACATGAGCTGCGTCACGAAACGCTGCCCCTCGGAGATGCGCTCGATCTCGATCGACATGGCGTCGACCGCCTGTTCGATACGCTCGAGACGGGCGGTGCCCTCGAGCAACTGCGGACTCGGCTTTGGCTGATTCGCGCGCTTCGTCATCATGCGCGCCGCCGCCAACGCCAGCGGTCCCCACACCATCACGATCGAAACGATCGAAATCGCCGTGAGCTGTCCGGAGCTGAACGGACCGTATCGCTGCACCGCCGCTTCCTCATTGACCAGTTCGCCCGGAGCACGAGCGAGTTCGCGGCCATTGAAGGCAATGTCCCGCTCCAGCTGCACAATGCGCTCGTCCATCACACCGAGACGCTGCTCGAGCCCCTTCGCGCCGGGTCCCGAGGTGCGTAGCAGCTCCTTCGACACTTCATCTCGGCGCTCTTGGACCGACGAGAGCTGACGGGACAGCTCGGTGCGCTTCGCCTTGAGCGCACCGACGTCAGCCGCGGAGAGCGGCCTAGGGTTGAGGGCAATCTCCTCGCCACCGATCCTGACGCCAGTGGGAATCTGCGGCGCGGGCGGGGGGGAGGGGGGCGCCGGTATGGATGCGGGTTGCGGTAGGGCCATAGTCAAACCTACGCAAAGACGCAGCAAGCGGTTACATCACTAGTAACGCGTCCTTGTCCACCCGTGCCTGATCCGTGACCATGACGACTGCCACTCATTCGCCGGCGCTCGACGCCGCGGCCTTGCTCCACGAGGCACACCAGCTGGCGCCCCAGGTTGTCGATTGGCGCCGTGCGTTGCACCGGCGCCCCGAAGTCGCCTTTCAGGAGCACGAAACGTCCCGGTTCATCCGGCAGGTGCTCGAGCAGATCGGCGACCTCGAGATCTCGCGTCCCACCGCGACCAGTGTGATGGCGCGTCTGCTCACGGGTCGTCCGGGGCCGGTCGTTGCCGTGCGGGCCGACATCGACGCCCTCCCGATCCACGAGGAGAACGACGTCGAATACCGGTCGCAATCCGACGGCGCCATGCACGCCTGTGGACACGACGGTCACACGTCGATCGCGCTGGGGCTCGTGACCCTCTTGGCCCGCCATCGCGATCAGCTGCGCGGCGAAGTCCGCTTCATCTTCCAGCACGCTGAAGAGCTCTCGCCGGGCGGTGCCGAAGACATGGTGCGACAGGGGGTGATGGACGGGGTCGATCAGGTCATCGGTCTCCACGTCTGGTCAGCGATGCCGGTCGGTCGCATCGGGCTCATCTCTGGGCCGGCCATGGCGGCCCCCGACACCTTCGAGTGCACGATCATCGGCAAAGGCGGGCATGCCGCGATTCCCCACGGCACGATCGATCCGATCGCCGTCGGCGCGCAGGTGGTTTCGGCGCTGCAGCATGTCGTGTCACGCACCGTCGACCCCCTCGATCCCGTGGTCGTATCGGTCACGCAGTTCATCGCCGGCACCACCTTTAATGTCATTCCCAACACGGCCTATCTCGCCGGCACCGTGCGCACCTTCGATCCCACGCTGCGCACCACCGTGCCCGTCACGATCGAGCGCATCATCAAGGGCGTGACCAGCGCCTTCGGCGCCACGTACGAGTTCCGCTATGAGCCCGGATACCGTCCGGTGGTCAACGATCCGGCCCTCACGGCGCGTCTCACCGACGTGGTGACCCGCACCTTCGGCGTCGACACGCTGATCGATATGCGTCCCACCATGGGCGGCGAAGACTTTTCGGCGTACCAGCAGCGGGCACCGGGCGTGTTTGCGTTCATCGGTGCCGGCAACGTGGACGTCGGCATCGACTTCCCGCATCATCATCCGCGCTTCCAGATCGACGAACGATCGCTCGACATCGGCCTGCGGTATCTCACCGCTGCCACCGTCGACCTGCTCGGTTCGGTGTGACCAAACCCTATCGACTGCTGGCCCTTGTCCCGGCGGTCGCGATTGTCGGCGCACCGTGGTTTGCGAACCGCGTTGAACCGCGCATTCTGGGCATGCCGTTTCTGCTCGGATGGATCGTGTTCTGGGTGCTCATGACATCTGTAATCATGGCGATCATCGGCGCCCTCGACGATCGTAAGGCATGATCATCTCGTTGGGGATTCTGTCGACCACCCTGCTGTTGGCGCTGCTGCTCAGCGTGCGCGGCGCACGGAGCACGGGTGGCACCACGAGTCTCGAGCAGTGGAGCGTGGGCAATCGCGGATTCGGCACGATGCTCGTGTTCATGCTGCTGGCCGGCGAGATCTACACCACGTTCACGTTTCTCGGCGGTAGTGGCTGGGCCTACGGACGCGGCGCGCCCGCGTTCTACATCATCGCCTACGGCGCCGTCGCGTACATCATGTCGTACTGGCTGCTGCCCGCGATCTGGAAACGCGCCACGGCGTGGAAAGTGCTCTCGCAGTCGGAGTACTTCACGCGCGCCTACGACAGTCCCGCGCTGGGCAAGCTGGTGGCCGTGGTGAGCATCGCGGCGCTCATGCCGTATCTCGTGCTGCAGCTCAAAGGACTCGGCATCATCGTGTCGGAGTCGTCGTACGGTGCGATCAGCGCCACCGCCGCCATCTGGATCGGTACCAGCGCGACGGTCATCTACGTGGTGCTGTCCGGCGTGAAGGGATCGGCCATGACTGCGGCGCTGAAGGACGCGATGGTGCTGCTCTGTGTGGTCGGACTCGGCATCGCACTGCCGTACAAGTTGCACGGCGGCATCGGCCCGATGTTCACACGCATCGCCGCTGAACGTCCTGATTTCCTGACGCTGCCGTCGAGCGGGATGTCACCGAGCTGGTTCGCCAGCACCGTGTTGCTCACCGTGCTGGGCTTCTACATGTGGCCGCACACGTTCGGCTCGGTATTCACTGCCCGCGATGCATCGGTGTTCAGACGGAACGCCGCGCTGATGCCGCTGTATCAGTTGGTATTGCTGTTCGTGTTTTTCATCGGCTTCGCGGCGCTGTTGTCGGTGCCGGGCCTCGAGGGCGCCGATGTCGATCTCGCTCTACTGCGCGTCACGCGCGATGCCTTCGGCCCGTGGATCGTGGGACTGGTGGGCGCGGCGGGGCTGCTCACCGCGCTCGTGCCGGGTTCGCTCATCCTCATGAGCATCGCCACCACACTGGCCCGCATTCTCCGTCCGCCGCGCGAAGGGCAGCCTGCCGACTCCGCCACGCGCGCGCGCCTGCTCGTACCGTTGCTGGCCGGCATCGCGCTGTTCTTCACGTTCCGTGGGGGCAGCACGCTCGTCACGCTGTTGCTGATGGCGTACAGCATGGTGACGCAGCTCTTTCCTGCGCTGCTTGCCTCGCTGCTGCCACAGGCGCGCATCACCGCCGCTGGTGCAATGGCCGGCATCGTGGTGGGCGAGGCGGCCGTCGCCGTCACCGCCCTCGGCGGGGTGTCGATGACCTCACTCCGGCAAGGCTGGCCGCACGGCATCACCGACATCAACGCGGGCTTTCTCGCCCTCATGCTGAACGTGATCACGATGATCGCGATCAGTGTCGCCTTTCCGCAGGGAGCGCATGGAACGCATCGAGTCACTGGTTGAACGCTTCCCCGATTCCTTTCGCTTCGGGGTTGCCACCTCGGCGTATCAGATCGAAGGCGCAACCGAAGCAGATGGACGCGGCGCTTCCATCTGGGATACGTTCACGGCGCGACCCGGCACGATCGAGCGGGGAGAAACCGCCGATGTCGCGTGTGATCACTATCATCGGCGGGATGCCGATGTCGCGCTGCTCGGGCATCTCGGCGTGGACAGCTATCGCTTCTCGATTGCGTGGCCCCGCGTGCAGCCACTTGGCAGCGGACCGGTAAACAGCGCTGGGCTGGCCTTCTACGATCAGCTCATCGATCGGTTGCTCGACCAAGGCATCACGCCGTTCCCCACGCTGTACCACTGGGATCTCCCGCAGGCGTTGCAAGATGTCGGAGGCTGGGCGTCGCGGGCCACCGCCGATCGATTCGCCGACTACGCGGCGCTGGTCGTCGACCGCCTGGGCGATCGCGTGAAGGAGTGGGCGCTGTTCAACGAACCGTACATTTTCGTGTCACGCGGATATCTCCTCGGTCGCTATGCACCGGGACATTCCAGCCTCTCGGAGTTTCTGCGTGCAGTCCATACCGTCACCCGTGCGCACGCCCTGGGTTATCGCGCGATCAAGGCGCGCCATCCTGAACTTCAGGTTGGTTCCGTCTTCGCGTTGGCCCCCTGTGAGCCAGCCACTGAATCGGCGGCCGATGTGCGCGCCTGTGCGTTCGCCGACGCCGCTTTCAATCATCTCTTCCTCGATCCGCTCTTTACCGGTTCGTATCCGCAACGCGTGTTCGACACGTTGCCGATCGGGGACATGGGCATCGAGCCGGGTGACCTCGAAACGATACGAACCCCGCTCGACTTCATCGGCATCAATTGCTATTACCGGCTCGTCATCAGCGCGGGCGAGAGTATGCCTGACCTGCCGTTCATCGACTTCGGACTGCGACACGACGTGCGTGAGGTGGGAAGTCACGCGGATCTCACCGATACGAGCTTTCGCGTCCACTCGTCGTTCGGCCGCAATGAAGGAGCCCGCACCGACATGGGATGGGAAGTATGGCCTCGCGCCCTTCAGTCCATGCTGTCGCGCCTGCACGAGCTATACCCGGGGGTGCCGCTCCACGTGTGCGAGAGCGGATGCGCACTCCACGACCGCGTGGACGAGCACGGTCACGTCTCCGACCCGGAGCGAACGGCCTATCATCACGCCCATCTGCTTGCCGTCGCCGCTGCCATCGCCGACGGCGCCGACGTCCGGAGTTACCACGCGTGGAGTTTATACGACAACTTCGAGTGGGCGTCGGGATACCGACCGCGCTTTGGTCTGGTCCGCGTCGACTTCGAAACACAAGCCCGCACCGTGAAAGCGTCGGGTGAGTGGTTCCGGCAGGTCTGTCTCGCCGCGCGCGCACGACGTGGTCCATTTGTCGCCGAGACAGCCGCGTCGGCTTAGTCGACGGCGCGGGGAAAGCCCGTCACATCATTCAACACTTCGGCCACGCAGATGCGGTGTCCTTCGGGATCTTCGAGTTCGAACTCGACCTGACCAGCGGGCATCAGTTCCGGACCACGTACCAGCGGCGTACGACGACGCGCGTGATCCAGAAGCTCCGTCAATTCACCACCGTCGAGTCGCAGATAGACATCCCAGTCGTGGGCGGCCGGGGTGCGGGCGATAGGGGTGCGCGTGCGACGGAGCATCAGTTCGGCGTTGTCGCGCCGCAGAATGCAGAACTCGTACGGTACGACGTCAGGAGACGGATCGACGGAAAAGCCGAGGATCTCGCGATACCACGTCATGCAGCGTTCGACATCGGTGACGCGCAGAACGGGGACAATGGCGGTGAATCGGATCATGCGGATTGAATGCCTCGTGGCAGCGAGAAGTGCCAATCTGATCGCATGGGCCGGTCGCGCTAGCTCGGCGAGGTAAGCTTGAGGCCGATGATGCCGCAGACGATGAGGGCGACAGACACAATTCGTCCGAGATCGCGCGACTCACCGAACACGAGCACGCCCACGATCGCCGTACCGACCGCACCGATGCCGGTCCACACGGCATAGCCGGTACCGACCGGCAGGGTCTTGAGCGCCTGCGCGAGGTAGTAGAAGCTCGCGATCATGGCCGTCACCGTGATCGCCGATGGCACCGGCTTCCGGAAGCCGTCGGAGTACTTGAGTCCGATGGCCCAGACGACCTCGAGCAGTCCGGCCACGACCAGCATCCACCACGCGCGCGTCATGCGTGAACCGTCATGAATTCACCATGAGCGCGTTACCGGCTGGCCCGCAGCGTGGGCGACGAGGACGGCAGCTGCTGCAACAGGAAGTCACGCGTGTTGCCCCCCATCACGCGCGCGATCGTGTCTTGGTCCATGCCCGCCTTGAGCAAGCCATCGGTGATGGCCGCCATGCCACGGGTATCCCACGGCGTGCGGGTGGCGCCATCGAAGTCGGACCCCAGCGCCACGTGCGCCGCACCGGCCACCTGCACTGCGTGCACGATCGCTTTCACGATGGAATTCACCGTGGGCTCGCACACCGCACCGTCCCAGTAGCCGATGCCGACGAGTCCCCCGTTGGCGGCGATCGCCCGCAGCTGATCGTCCGTGAGATTGCGCGGACCCGGACACGTAGCTGCCACGCCGGTGTGCGAGACCACCACCGGACGTGTGGCCATGGCCAGCACTTCCTGCACCGTCTGCGACGACGAGTGCGCGAGATCGACGATGATCCCGAGCGATTCCATGCGCGCGATCACCTGACGACCCAGCGGGGTGAGCCCCGCGTGCGTGACACCGTGCGCGCTGGCGGCCACCTCGTTGTCGAAGAAGTGCGTGAGTCCCATCATGCGGAATCCGGCGGCGTACAGCGTATCCACGCTCTCCAGCTTGCCATCGAGCGCATGCAATCCTTCAATGGCCAGCAGCGCCGACACTTGCGCCGGATCACCGGCCCGGCGCTCCACGAACTGCGCCATCTCTTCGCGCGTCGTGATCAACGTGAGCGTATTCGCCGAGCGGAGCGTGGCGTCTCGTAGTTTGTCGGCCTGATGCACGGCTCGAGCCCGGAGGCTTTTCCACGTGGCGCGCGGCCAATGCTCGGCGATCGCCAACAGCAGCACGTTGTCCGTGTCGCCCGTGTTGTTGTCGTAGTTCATGCCGCGCGGCGTCTTGGTGACCACGGAGAATACCTGCAGCGCCACGCCGCCTTCCTGCAGCCGCGGCACGTCCACGTGACCGCGCGACACGCGCTCCAGCGGATCGCGTCCCCACAGCAGCTGGTCGGCGTGCATGTCGGCCACGAACAGCCGGCGGTGCAACGCCGACGCCACCGGTGACACCGCCGGCACCGCAGTGCTGACCACCGTATTCATCCGACTATCGGCGATGCGAGCGCCGACGGTGAGAAACCCGGCCACCGCCAGCACCACGAGCGCCAACAGCGCAACCAGTACACGCTTCATCTCGCGTCCTCAGCGCAGTCCGCGCGGCATCGGATCGCCCGACATTTCGCGCGCATTCGGCAGCGAATTCGGCACGCTCTCGCCTCGCAGGTCACCACATCGGTCGATCGCCTGCTCAGAACCCTTATCGATCGTATCGGGCAACGCCAGCCGATCCACGCGCATCGAATCGACTTCCGTACGCGCCTTCACCCACTCGGCGGTGCACAACGCGCGCATCGCATCGATCCGCGACAACCGCTCCAATCCAGAGTCGGCCGCGCGATTCAGAAACTGCCACCCCCATACGCCAAGCCCCAGGGCGAGTACGAGGCTGCCGATGGCAATCGCGCGGGACATGCCCGCCGTTCGCGGTTCTTCCGGTGCCACTTACGACCCCCGCTTCGGTGACGCGATCGGCATCGTCGCCAGAAAGCGCGGTGCGCGACGTGCCTTCGTGGTCTGCTCGAACGCGTACGCCAGTCCGATCAGGCGACCTTCACTCCACGCGCGTCCGATGAACGAAACGCCCAACGGAAGCGCGTCGACGAATCCCATCGGGACGGTGATACTCGGATAACCGGCCACGGCAGCGACACTCGAGTTGCCCCCGCTGTACCGATCGCCGTTGATCAAGTCGGTGGGCCACGACGGTCCGTTGGACGGGGCCACGATCGCGTCGAGTGAATGCTGCGCCATGATGGCGTCGATGCCTTCATCGCGCGACAACCGCCGGCACGTGGCCACGGCCTCGCGATACTTCGCGTCGTCGAGCGACCCCATGGACTGCGCGCGCTCCATCTGCTCCTGCCCGAAGTACGGCATCTCGGCACCGGCATTCGCCCGATTGAACGCGATCACGTCATCCATCGTGCGCACAGACACCGTCGCGCCGCGCTCCGCGAGATATGCGTTCACGCCGGCCTTGAACTCGTACAACAGCACGTCGAGCTCCGCTTCGTCGTACTTGCCCACCGTGGGGACATTGGCTGGATCGACGATCACCGCACCCGCATTGCGCAGCGATTCGATCGCGCGCTCGAACGCTGCATCGGTCATCGGATGAAAGCCGGCCATGTTGCGCGCGACACCGAGGCGCGCGCCCTGCAGCGACTTCGCGTTGAGAAACGTCGTGTAGTCAGTCGCACTCTTGCCAGCGCTATCAGCCGTCGCACTATCGCGCGCATCCACGCCGGTCAGCGCGCCCAGCAGCGCGGCGGCATCGGACACCGTGCGCGCCATCGGCCCCGCCGTATCCTGTGACGACGAAATGGGGACGATCCCACTGCGACTCCACAGGCCGACCGTCGGCTTGATGCCCACCAGTCCGCAGATCGACGACGGGCAGATAATCGAGCCATCCGTCTCCGTACCGATACCGACGGCCGCGAGGTTCGCGGAGATCGCGCTGCCGGTACCCGAACTCGAACCGCAGGGATTGCGATCGAGGACGAACGGATGACGCGTTTGTCCGCCGCGCCCGCTCCATCCACTGGTGGAACGCGTGGAGCGGAAGTTCGCCCACTCGCTCAGATTTGTTTTACCCAGCAGCACCGCGCCCGCATCGCGCAAACGTTGCACGATGAATGCATCGCGCGGCGCCGGCTTGCCGATCAGCGACAGTGAACCGGCCGTGGTCTGCATGCGATCGGCGCTGTCGATGTTGTCCTTGATCAGTACCGGAATACCGTGCAGCGGACCGCGCACCTTTCCCGCGCGACGTTCGGCATCGCGTTCGGACGCAATCGTCAACGCGTCAGGATTCGTTTCGATCACCGCATTGAGCGTCGGGCCACTGCGATCCACTGCCGCGATGCGCGACAGATACGCCGCCGTGAGCGCGTGCGATGTAAGCGTGCCCTTCGTCATCCGCGACTGCAGTTCCGCGACACTCAGCTCGGCAAACGGAAAGGCCTCGGGCTGACCCCCATCGCCTTCGTGTCCACTCTCGCGTTCGGCGGCATCTGCCGCGTGCATCGGCACAAGCGTCGATATCGTTCCGACAGTCGCCGCCGCGGCCGTAACCAACGACGACGCGACAAAATCGCGTCGATCCATCCGCTTCGTCATCCCGTATCCTCTACACCGCGCCGAGGGCGCGATCGAAATCGTTCAACAGATCGCGTACATCCTCGAGCCCGATGCTCAGTCGCACGAATCCTTCCGACACCGCGTCGCCACCCCATCGCGCGCGACGCTCGGCGCTCGTGTGCACACCACCGAAACTCGTGGCCTCGTACACCAACGTGGACGCCGCGAAGAAGCGCGACACGGCGGCGGCGTCATCCAGCGCGAAGCTGATCACACCACCGAACCGTTTCATCTGTCGCGACGCGATGGCGTACGACGCATCGCCGGTCAACCCCGGATAGCGCACGCCATGCACCTTCGGATGCGCCGCCAGCATCGTCGCGATCTGCATGGCCGTATCGCACTGCCGCGACAGACGCACGTCGAGCGTGGCCAGCGAGCGATGCGCGAGCCACGCTTCCATCGGACCGGCGATCACGCCCATGCGGGTCCGCCAGGTGCGAATCGTTTCGGCATGCGCGGCATCACGACACGCCACATGACCAAGTACCAAATCGGCGTGCCCGGTCATCGCTTTCGTATCGGACACGACGGCGAAATCCGCGCCGAGTGCGAGCGGCTGCTGCAACAGCGGCGTGGCGGTGGTGTTGTCCACGACCACCAGCGCACCGGCAGCATGCGCTGCCGCCGCGAGAGCCGCGATATCGCACACATCGAGTGCGGGATTGGTGGGCGACTCGAGCCACAACACCGCAGCGCCCTCGAGCGCCTCGCACAAACCGTTGCCGACCGTGGGCGCCATCACCACGGTGATGCCCTGCGCGGCAAACCACGCACCGGGAAACTGCTGCGTCGCGATCACGCGCGTCGTGTAGTAGCTCTCCGCCGGCATCACCAACTTGCCCCCGGGCGGCACCATCGTGGCCAACACCGCCGCCGTGGCCGCCATGCC
>JBBQXC010000122.1:0-14608 GCA_038210005.1 Gemmatimonadales bacterium | reverse complement strand
CGTCTACGCCCGCTCCATCCCGTCCAGTCGTCGCCGTGCCATGACGAGCGGTGCAACGGTCGCCACAATGCAGGCCGTGGCCGCGAGGGCGAACGGCAGCAGCATGTCCGTTGGTGTACGCGCCCATCCAAAGTGCTCTGCCACCACGAACCGCGCGGCCGGACGGCCGGTGAGATACGCGACCGCTCCTATCAACACGATCGCCGTCATCATGAAGAGCAGACCCCCGAACGACGTCGGAATCTGCGCCGCATTCTCGGTGTCGAACTGCGGATAGAACGTACCGTAGCTCAACGCCAAGGCCGTCAGCGGGAACACCAGCGCGGTGATCGCGGTCAGCGACACGATGTGCACGAACGGACGCACGCCGAGCATCAGGTTGGTGCATCCCACGAGTACCAGCGCCAGCAACAGCAACGGCACCGCCCCCACCCAGAATTTCGCCCACAGCAGATCCGACATGCGGAGCGGGCTCGAACGCAGCAGCCAGAGCGCGCGTCCTTCGAGACTGACACTCGGGAATACGAACCGCGCCGCGATCGACGCGAGCACGAAACCGGCCAGCGCCAGGTTCAAGAAGGGAATGACGTTGCGCAGGAGTTCCGTCATGCCGGCGCCGGACAACGGCAAGTACCGGACATTCGCCACGTACACGACCAGCAACACGGCGAGCATCACCAGCTGCGACCACTGTGTACTGTCGCGCATGAACACCCTGAGCTCTTTGAGGACGAGCTCGCGCCGCGTCGTGCCGAGGAACGATAGGATCCGGTCCAGCAACGGACGTCCGGTGCGCTGCCGTGCGCGTTGGTTCGCACCTTCCTGTGCCATGCTGTATGCGCGATGCCAGCCGCGGGCGTGCAACAGCTGCCCGACCAGAATCAGCACCGACGCAACGCCCCACAGACGCAGCATCGGGGACCACACACTGCGGCCCTCGAGGAACTTCACGATCGATTCGGCAACCCACTCGCTCGGCAGCCACGGAGAGGATGGCGTGTCGAGCGCGGCGATGAACTGCACGAAGTTCTGAAAGCCCTCCGGTCGCGCCAGCTGTTCCGGCCGCGCGGCGCGGAACAGCAGCACCAGTCCGCACACAGCCAGCGCGGTGATGACACTGAGCAGATCGCGGGTGCGGCGTGCCGGGAACACGTTCACCAACAGGAGCGTGACCGTCGATCCGGCTGCGGCAGGGATGAGTAGAAACGGTACCAGCACCGCGATGGCAAAGAGTGCGAACGAGGCGTTCGCCTTGTAGGCCACGCCGTACGCCGCCACCAGCGGGATCAGCAGCAGGGCCACCATCCAGCTCGAGTGCAGCGCCGTCTCCAGCAAGCGCGCGCGATACAACGCGCCGGCGCGAATCGGCGCGGCCGCAAGTTGATCCAGATCGCGCGCGAGAAAGAAGTTCGACAAGGCGGCAATCGTATTCGACAGCAGCAGGATCGAGCCGAACGACAACAGGATCATCGACAGCAGTTTCGCGGCCAGCAGCGCGCCGATGTCTTCGGCCCCGCGGAAATAGCGCAGCAGCTTGAGCGAGATCGCGAAGGCGGCGAGAAAGAACAAGGCGCCGAGCGCGCTCACCACGACCAGACGACGGATATCCCCCTTCTCGTGGCGACGCATGCGGTGTCGCGCCATCTGCCACTTGGGCGCCAAGAGTTGCCACGCCGTCGTGGCTGGCAGCGCCACGTCAGGCATCCAGCACTTCCATCAGTTCGCGGGCCACATGGTCGCCGGTGAGGCGCAGGAAGATGTCTTCGAGCGCATCGTCGTTGCCCGACGTGCGCCGCAGCTCCTCCATCGTGCCGCACGCCACCAATTCACCACGCTGCATGATACCGATGCGGTCGCACATGCCTTCGGCGATCTCCAATGTGTGCGTGGACATCATGACCGTGTGTCCGCGGCGTGTGTATTCGCGAAACAGATCCTTGAGAATCTTCGACGACTTGGGATCGAGCCCCACCATCGGTTCGTCCACCACGATCACCGCTGGCCGATGCACGAAGGCGCTGGCGATGATCAGCTTCTGGCGCATGCCGTGGCTGTAGCTCTCCACCAGCTCGTCGCGCCACGCCTCGAGGTCGAACAGGGCCAGTAACTCCTGCCCCCGCTTCTCGACCTCCGGGCCCTGCTCACCATACAGGCCCGCACTGAAGCGCAGGAATTCCATGCCCGTGAGCTTTTCGTAGATGAACGGTCGGTCGGGGATGAACCCCAACGCCCGTTTGGCCGCCAGCGGGTTCACGCGCAGGTCGTGGCCCGCGATCCGGACGGCGCCGGCCGTCGGCTGCAGGATGCCGGCGATCATGCGCATGGTGGTCGTCTTGCCGGCCCCGTTCGGTCCCAGAAACCCGAAGAGTTCTCCGGATGGCACCACCAGGTCCAGGGAGCGGACGGCCGTGAACGACCCGTAGCGCTTGCAGAGCGAACTGATCTCGATCATGCCCGCAGGACGACCGAGCGGCACCCCGACGCAACTTCTTCGCGGCGGCGCGCGTTCCGGACCGGGGAGGCGTTTCGGCACTGGCCCCGATTCGCACGGTGGCGGGGTTGTCTTGCCCCTTCAGTCCTCGCACCTTCAAAGACTATGTCCGAACCGGTCCGTCCGTCCGATGCGCTCGTGGTGCGTGGTGCCCGCGAGCATAACCTGCGCAACATCAGCGTCACGATACCGCGCGACAAGCTGACGGTCGTGACCGGCTTGTCCGGCTCGGGGAAATCGTCGCTCGCGTTCGATACGATCTACGCCGAAGGGCAGCGACGGTACGTCGAGTCGCTCTCGGCGTACGCGCGACAGTTCCTGGGCCTCATGGAGAAGCCCGATGTCGACGCCATTGAGGGGCTCTCGCCGGCCATTTCGATCGAGCAGAAGTCGGCCGGGCACAATCCGCGCTCCACCGTGGGCACGGTCACCGAAGTGTACGACTATTTGCGTTTGCTCTATGCGCGCACTGGCACGCCACACTGCCCGAACTGCGGACGTGCGGTACAGCGACAGAGTCCCACGCAGATCGCCGAGATGGTCTTGGCGTGGCCGGAGGGCACGCGTCTCGAAATCCGCGCGCCGCTGGTGCAGCAGCGGAAGGGAGAGTTCAAGGACCTGTTCGAGGACGCGAGGAAGCAGGGCTTCGTGCGGGCGGTGGTCGATGGTGAACTGATCGAACTCGCTGATCCGCCAAAGCTCAACCGGCGTCTGAATCACTCGGTGTCCGTCGTCGTGGATCGCCTCGTGGTGCGCACGGAAGATCGTGGTCGCATCACCGACTCGGTGGAAACCGCATTGCGACTCGCCGAAGGATTGGCCGAAGTCGTACGCTACGATGGCTCGGAGCCGGTTACCGAGATGTTTTCGGAACGCTACGGCTGCGCCGCCTGCGGGATCTCCATGCCTGAGCTCGAGCCGCGTCACTTCTCCTTCAATTCGCCTTTCGGCGCGTGCGAGATGTGCAGCGGATTGGGCACCACGCGCACGGTGAGCGAAGATCTCATACTCGGCGATCCGAGCATTTCGATCCTCGAGGGCGTCGTGCTGCCGTGGGGCGAACCCGACGGCTACATGCGCAAGGTGATTCTCCCCGGACTCGCCAAACAGTTGGGCTTCGACCTCAACAAGCCGTGGGGGCAGATTCCGGCCAAGGTCCGTCAGCAGTTGCTGCACGGTGTCGGCGACGCGCCGCCCCGTGCGCGAAAGGCGGTGAAGAAAGCGGTCAAGGGCGCGGCCGCCAAGACCGCCGCCAAGACGGCGGCGAAGGCTGCCGCCGAAAGCACGTGGGAAGGCATCGTCTCGCAAGTGCAGCGCCGCTACGACGAGAGCAGCTCCGACGGCGTACGTCTGGATCTCGAATCGTTCATGGTGGCCGGACCGTGCCCCGCCTGCGAAGGCCGCCGGCTGCGCCCCGAGTCGTTGGCCGTCACCGTGCACGGCCTCAACATCGGGCAGGTCGTCGAGCGCAGCGTGGTGGATTCGCTGGCGTTCTTCGAAACGGTGCCCGTGCGCAGCGCCGGACATCCCGGCCTCGATCCCGGCATCGCCGGTCCCATCCTCAAGGAAGTGCGCGAACGACTGCGCTTTCTCGTGGATGTCGGACTCGATTATCTCACGCTCAATCGCAGCGCCGAGTCGCTGTCCGGTGGTGAAGCGCAGCGAATCCGGCTGGCCACGCAGATCGGTTCGCGCCTCGTCGGCGTGTTGTATATCCTCGACGAGCCCAGCATCGGGTTGCACCAGCGCGACAACGGGCGTCTGCTCTCCACGCTCAAGCAGCTGCGCGACCTCGGCAACACCGTCATCGTGGTCGAACACGACGAAGAAACGATCCGTGATGCCGACTACCTGATCGATCTCGGTCCCGGTGCCGGCAAGCATGGCGGCGAAGTCATCGCTGCCGGGTCGGTGCAGGACGTCATCGATACGCCCGCGTCGATCACGGGGCAGTATCTGCGCGGCACACGCCGTATCGAGGTGCCGGTACACCGTCGACCGCGTGATGTGGCGCGCATGCTCACGGTGCAGGGGGCGCGCGAGCACAATCTGCGCGATGTCACCGCCGAGTTCCCGCTCGGCCTGTTCGTCGCGGTCACCGGCGTGTCGGGGTCGGGGAAGTCCACACTCGTCACCGACATTCTGCAACGCACGCTGTCGCGTCACTTCTTCCGCGCGCGCGTGCTGCCGGGAGCGCACACGCGCATTACCGGGTTGGAGCATCTCGACAAGATCATCGATATCGACCAAAGCCCGATCGGTCGTACGCCACGCTCCAATCCGGCCACGTATACGGGCATCTTCACGCCGGTGCGTGAGCTGTTCGCTGAGCTCCCCGAATCGAAGATCCGCGGCTACGGTCCCGGTCGCTTCTCCTTCAACGTGAAGGGCGGACGGTGCGAGAGCTGTCAGGGCGACGGGCTCGTGAAGATCGAGATGCACTTTCTGCCCGACGTCTTCGTGTCGTGCGATGTCTGCAAGGGCAAGCGGTTCAATCGTGAGACACTCGAAGTCCACTTCCGTGGACGCAGCATCGCCGAGATTCTCGATCTCACCGTCGAGGAAGCGTGCACGGTATTCGAGAATCAGCCGCGCATTTTGCAGAAGCTCGAGACGCTTCGCGATGTCGGATTGGGATACATCCATCTCGGACAGAGCGCGACCACGCTCTCCGGCGGAGAAGCGCAGCGCGTGAAGCTGGCCACCGAGCTCTCGAAGCGTGACACCGGTCGCACCCTGTACATCCTCGACGAGCCCACCACCGGCTTGCACTTCGAAGACGTGCGCGTGCTGCTGGGTGTGCTGCACAAGCTGGTCGAGCGCGGAAACACCGTGTTGGTCATCGAGCACAACCTCGATGTGATCAAGACCGCCGACTGGATCGTGGACCTCGGACCCGAGGGCGGTGTGCGCGGCGGAACGATCGTGGCACAGGGCACACCGGAAGAGGTCGCACGTGTGAAGGAGAGCCACACGGGTCGATATCTCGCGCCGATGCTCAGGGGTTGGCAGTAGGCACGGCTATTGCTTTGGTGGTGGTATGCATCGCGACGGCGCTACGCGGTCGTGTGGATGCGTTCGGTCACGCTTCCAATCCCATTGAGGCCTCCATGAACATCGCAGCACGTCTAACCTCTGCGGCTGTTGCCGCATCCCTCGTGTTCGCTTTGCCCGCGAGTGCGCAGATCACGTTCACCGGCTACACCAATGGCTGCTTCTATTCGGGCGCCGCGTGTGTTCCGGAGACCACGGCAGGAGCGCGCACCGATATGTTCGGTCCGCTCACCTACTCGAACTCGACCTTCAGCGTGACAACCGCTGGCGGCTCGGCGCAGATCGGCGATTCGCCCGCGTTGATGAACGTCAACAACCTCGGCTCGTTTACGCTACCAACGAACCCTGCCAACACGACGTTCGTCGGTCAGAGCTTCGCGCTGAATGTGTTCTTCACGGCTCCCGCCAGCGTCGTACCATCGAACACGACGTTCATGGCCGCGCTGACGGGCACCGTGACTGGCAACACCGGCGGCGCAACGATCAACTTCGATAACTCGCCGAAGATGTTTTCGTGGGATGGCGGTACATTCACGCTCGAGGTCGCCGACGTGAATATCACGAACACGCTCGGTGGCACGACGGTCGCTGTCACTGGCAACCTGATCGCCACGACGGTCCCCGAGCCGGGTACGTACCTGCTCATGGCCTCAGGCCTCGCCGGCTTGGGCATGATGTACCGTCGTCGTCGCAACGCGTAACACCGCGTTCAACGATACAAGGCTGAACCGTAGGCGTCCGGCGATTCTCGCCGGACGCCCGCTTTCTGTTGTAGGGCACGACGGGGAGGTACATTCCCCACATGGTCTCCCTACTCGACATCATCGGCCCCGTCATGGTGGGACCGAGCAGCTCCCACACGGCAGGCGCTTGTCGCCTCGGTCTCCTCGCGCGGTGTCTCGTTGGCGGAACGCCCGAAAAGGCGCGTGTTGAACTGCACGGCTCATTCGCCCGAACCGGTGAAGGACACGGCACCGACAAGGCCATCGTCGGCGGATTGATGGGCTTCCGTCCCGACGATGAGCGACTGCGCACCGCGCTCGACATCATGGAGCAGGAGGGGCTCGACTACGAGTTCGAGAAGACATCGCTGGGTGACGACGCGCACCCCAACACGGTGCGCATCACGCTCGAGCGTGGCGATCGCACGGCGCAGATGGTTGGTGCATCGCTGGGCGCCGGCCGCGTGCTTGTGACCGAGATCGATGGGTATCCGGTGGAGATTCCCGGCAACCTCCACACTATCGTGCTGGTGGCCGAGGATGTGAAGGGATCCGTGGCCCGCATCGCGGGCATTCTCGCTGAGGCGAGTTGCAACATCGCGACGCTCAAGCTCTCGCGGAAGGAACGCGGCGGAGACGCCTTCATGGTCATCGAGGTGGATGAGCAGCCCGACGAGTCCGTGCGTGATGCCATCCGCGCGCTCAGCTGGGTGAAGTGGGCGTTCCGTCTCGACAAGGTGAGTGCCTGATGTATCGAGCGCTGGCTGACGCTATTCGCGACGCGGAAGCGCGCGGTGTGACACTCTCGCAGGTTGCCCTCGAAGCGGAGGCGAAGGATCAGGGGCGTACCGTCGAGAGTATTCGTGATGCGTTGCGGCGCGCGCTGGTCGTGATGCGTGAGGCCGTCGATCGCGGAATGATCGGAGACCTCAAGTCATCGTCGGGACTGGTAGGCGGTGACGCCGCCAAACTGCGCACGGGGCCCGATGGTCCGCTCGCCAATACGCCCTTCCGCGATGTGCTGGCGCGCGCGATTGCCGTGCAGGAAGTGAACGCGGCAATGGGTGTGATCGTCGCCGCTCCCACCGCTGGCGGTGCCGGCGTGCTGCCCGCGGTACTCACCGGCATCGCAAAGGCGCGCGGTATCGATGATGAGCGCGTGATCGACGCCTTGGCGACCGCAGGTCTCATCGGCGCCGTCGTGGCTGAGCGTGCCTCGCTCTCAGGAGCAGAGGGTGGCTGTCAAGCCGAAACCGGCGCGGCGGCAGGCATGGCGGCCGGGGCCGCCGTGGAGATGCTGGGGGGTTCCCCTCGTCAGGTTGGACACGCCACGGCGCTCGCGCAGCAAGGAACGCTTGGGCTGGTGTGCGACCCGCTCGGCGGCCTCGTCGAGCTCCCCTGTGTGTTTCGCAACGCCACCGGTGCAGCGATTGCCATGGCCGCCATCGAAATGGCGATGGCCGGTATCGAGTTCGCGATCCCGGCCGACGAGGTCATCGACACGATGGGAGAGATCGGCAAGAACATGGACGTGCGCTATCGCGAGACGGCCGGCGGTGGACTCGCCGCCACTCCGACCGGTCGTCGACTCGCCAAGGAACGACTGTACGAGATCAAGCGCGCCGGTGCCTGAACGCGCGCTCGTGCGGGTCGGCGCGTCACTCCTGCTGCTGCTCACGCTATCGAGTGCCTGTACCGGCGGCAAGAACGAGAACAACGCCAAGAAGCCGAAGCGCGACCCGTGGACGGTGCCCGGAGAGCCGCCTCTTCGCGAACTCACACACACCGGTGCGTTCGGCGATTCGCGCCTCACGGAAGCCTCTGGCGTCGTGGCGAGCACGAACGAACCGGGCGTCTTCTGGTCGCAGAACGATCGCGGCAATGCGGCGACGCTCTTCGCCTACGATTCGACGGGCGCGTCGCGCGGAACGGTCCGCGTGCGTGATGCCGAGAACACCGACTGGGAAGCGATCGCCATCGGCCCGTGCGCGAGCGGGGCATGTCTCTACATCGGAGACGTGGGCGACAACTATTCCGTGCGTTCACAGGTGCGGGTGTGGCGCGTTCCCGAACCGTCCGCGAACACGACCGTGACCGGAGCGGCCGTATCGCTGCGCATCGTGTATCCGGGTGGCGCACGCGACGTCGAAGCCATGTGGGTCGCTCCCGATTCCAGCGTGTGGTTCGCCACCAAACGCCCGAATCCCGACGCCACGGGACGACTGCGTCGGTCGCAACTGTATCGCGTGTCGGCCGCCGCGTGGTCCACCAACGCCATCGCGACGGCCGAGCTGGTGGATTCGTTGCCGATCGTGCCGGGCAAGTCCGCGTCACGCGATTGGGTGACCGACGCCGCGCTCTCGGCCGTCATGCCAAGTGGCCGCCGCCAGCTGGCGATCCTGACGTATGGCTCGGTGTACGTGTTCGACGCCGACCCCACCACCGGCCAACCCGGCACTCAGGTGGCCCGCTGCACCGTTCCAACGGGTGAACGGAATGCCGAGGGTATCAGCTGGCTTCCGGACGGGCGACTCATGCTCGTGAACGAAGGGCGCGGTGCGAAGCTGTATCGCGGCCGCTGCCCCTGACGCCGTCGCCTGACGCATTTGCGTCGCGCCTGCCGTTCGGATGCTGCGATGGCCATACTTCGGCGGTACAATTCGACACACTCGGCGAAACGAACTGGCGGGCGCCGCCGTACGGACCGATATCCGAACCTCAAGGAATCGAACATGGTCACGCGAGAAGATATCGAGGCGTTCCTCGATCGACTGAGTGCCGACGGCGCCTCCCATCAGGAACTGGAGCCCGGGCTGTGGATCGTGCGCCCTAGCGGCGCGCTGGAATTCGATGTGGTGGTCACTCATAATCCCCCCGTGGTCCTGCTGCGGGTCAAGGTGATGCCACTCCCGGCCGACGCTGTCGACCAGGCCGCGCTCAATCGCCGCTTGCTTGAACTCAATGCCAGCGACCTGCTGCACGGCTCGTACGGCATCGATCAGGACAACGTCGTGCTGACCGAGGCACTCGAACTCGCGCATCTCGATTTCGAGGAGTTCCTCGCGTCGTACGAAAGCATGACTCTCTCGCTCACATCGCATCTTCGTGAGCTGGCCGCCTTCCGTGAGGCTCGCTGAACCATGGGTATCTTCGACCGTCTCTCGACTCTCATCAAGTCGAATCTGAACGAGCTCATCTCCTCGGCGGAGAACCCCGAGAAGATGCTCAATCAGATCATCGTCGATATGCGCAACCAGCTGGCCAAGGCCAAGCAGCAGGTTGCCGCGTCGATCGCTGATGAAAAACGCCTGAAGGATCAGGCCGACGCTGAGTTCAAGCTGGCCGATGAATGGGAGCGTCGCGCCATGCTCGCCGTGCAGGAAGGACGCGACGACCTTGCCAAGCAGGCGCTGCTTCGTGGTCAGGAGCATCTCGAGCACGGCCAGCAGCTCGCCAGCACGTGGGAAACGCACCGCATGGAAACGGAGAAACTCAAGCAGTCGCTCCGTGACCTGAACGACAAAATCGAAGAAGCGAAGCGCAAGAAGAATCTGCTGCTCGCGCGTCAGCGCCGAGCCGAGGCGCAAGCGCGCATTTCGCAGACGATGTCCGGGCTTTCCGACAATTCGGCGTTCGATGCGTTCAATCGCATGGAAGAGAAGATCACGGCCAACGAACGGACGTTGCAGGCCGCGCAGGAAATCGACGAGGAGTTCAGCGGCGATCGTCTGGCCGGCGAATTCAAGCAGCTCGAGCGCGCCTCGGGCGGCGTTGGCGCCGATCAGCAATTGCTCCAGCTCAAGCAGCGCATGGGCATGCTCCCTGCCGGAGCGCCCGCCGCCTCGCGTCAGCTCGCGGCTGGTGCCATCGAAGCGGCGGCTGCCGCGGCGCCGGCTCAGCTGGCTGCCGGTCCCGATGCGGCCGCTGCTGCGGCTGCCGCCGCCACTGCGGCTGCGGCCGCACAGGCGGCCACGGCGGCGGCTGCCGCACAGGCCAAGACAGGAGAGGCCGAATTGATCGCCGAAATCGAACGGCTTGGCGGTATCCAGCCGCGGTCGTGATGCACGACATTGCGTCTCAGCACTAAATTTCCGAGATCCCTTTCGGTCGCCGACGGCGGCTCCCTCCCTGGGGCCGCCGTTGGCGTATCCGCACCCCGTCTCATGGCTCAGCCGCGTCGATTTCTGATTCTCGCCGAAGGAAGCTTCGGCCCGCTCAGCTCGAAGACCGCCAACGCGTGCATCCGCTATGTGCCGGATGAAGTAGCCGCGGTCCTCGACAGTGGAACGGCCGGACGCACGGCGCAGCACGTGCTCGGCTTCGGTGGCAACATTCCGGTGGTCGCGAACTTCGCCGCTGGTATGACGCATCGGCCCACGGCGCTGCTGATCGGTATCGCGCCCGCCGGTGGCCAGTTCCCCGACGCGTGGCGCCCGATTGTGGGCGATGCACTCCGCGCCGGGCTCGATGTCTGGAGCGGCCTGCACACCATGCTGGGTGACGACCGCGAATTCGCCGCACTCGCCGCTGCATCCGGCTCGACGATCCGCGATCTGCGTCGCTCGCCAGTGGGTCTCGACGTGGCCTCAGGCCGCGTTCGCGATCTCGACGCCACGGTCGTCTTGACGGTCGGCACCGACTGCAACATCGGGAAGATGACGGCCCAGCTGCAGGTGCAGTCGTCGGTCCGGCAACTCGGTCATCGTGTGAACTTCGCGGCGACCGGACAGACGGGCATTCTGGTGGAAGGCCGCGGCATCGCGGTCGACGCCGTCATTGCCGACTTCGTCGCCGGTGCCGCCGAGTCGGTCACGATCGAAGCGGCCGAGGGTGCAGATATCGTGCTGGTGGAAGGACAGGGCTCCCTCATTCACCCCGCGTATTCCGGCGTGACGCTGGGACTGATGCACGGTGCCTTGCCGCACGCCATGGTACTCTGCGCGCAGACGTCACGGACCACGATTCATCGGAATCCGTGGGTGCCGATCCCGTCGCTCAGCGACATGATCCGTCTACACGAAGGGGCAATGGAGCCGCTGCGTCCGTCGCCGGTGATCGCGATCGCGCTGAATACGTTCGATCTCGCGGATCGCGCAGCGCGTGAGGCCATCGAACGCGTGCGATCGGAGACCGGCCTGCCGACCACAGATCCGGTGCGATACGAACCGTTGATCATCGCGGAAGCCATCGTGGCGTTTCACGTGGAGCGCATGTCCGGAGTCGCCGATACGGTGCCGTAACACGTCGCAGGCGCCGCGCGCAGTGAATTGATCCCGCGCGCAGCATTCGGATGACACACGAGGCGTGGCACGATCACATCGTGTCACCCATGACGAAACCACGACTGCTATCGGTGGCGCGGGCCAGCGCCGAAGTGACCGCCGGACTCCCCGGACAATGTGCCGTGAGCGTCCGAGTGCTCGACGACGTCACCCTGCGCATTCATGCCGGCGAACTTTTGCTGCTGCAGGCGCCTGAAGCCCTCGGGCAATCGATGCTGCTGGCGGCGCTGGCGGGCCGTGAACATTCACCGCGACATCGCTACGTGCGCTCGGTGCGAGACGCCGCGCCGGGCCTTCGTATCCGCCGCGCGGCATTGCATGTCGATGCCGTCCGGGAAATCATGCGCGGCTGGCAAGACGCGCTCGCCGGCTCGGCCGTACCCGCATCGCGTACGCTGTATTTGCTGCGCGCTGCACGCCAACGGGCCCCGCGCGGCGGTACGCTCACGCTGCGTGAGGCGGCCGAATGGCGACAATGGGGCCGGCACGCGCACGAACGGCGAGACGGCGTCGTGATCGCCTGTCCGCCCATCGGAACGCCCAACGATCACGCGCGACCGGCGCCGACGGCATCGTCCGCACACGAGCCGGTAGCGACGTATGATGCGCACGCCATCATCGAGGAGGTTCGCACAATTCGGCTCCTCGAACTACGAGCGGGGCGCCTGCACACTGTCAGGACGCCCCGCCGGTACTCATCAGATGCCGCTCGGCTTACGGCTGACCCAGCGCCGCACCCGTGGTCTGCGCGCGGTAGTGCCGACGCTCAACCGCCGACCGCTTCCCGTCCAAGTCCCACAACGTCGCCTGAATCATGATGCCACGCATACGGCGCGTGTGCTCCGGCGCCGGCACGGCATATGAGCTACCAACATTCGCGGGCTCCGGCGCGAGCGGCTCGCCAACATACTTTGCCTGCCAGGTGCCAAGCTTCACCAGGCCGTCGGGCTTCTGCATGATGAACACACGACCGACCACCGCTTCACCGTTGATGATCGTCTGACCGGTCACGGGATCCACGGGCCACGCGCCCGAGGGCTGGGAGGTCGGCGCGACGGCCTGCATCACCATCGCGGTGTCGGGCACCGCCATCGAGTCAGCCATGGCCGTGCTGTCGGTGCGCATGGTGTCCTGCATCGTCGAGTCGGCCATGGACCTGGCGGCGGGCGCCGCCGCCGGCGGTGGTGTGGTCTGCTGTCCACCCTGACTGCGCGCCGCCATGGCGACCGCCACGAGGGCGCCGATGCCGACAACGGTGGAAACGCGCGAGGCGAGGCGCGGACGATCCTGACGAGGCTTCATGAAGTCGGTCCGGGTTGAAGTGGGTGCGCAACACTAGTGAATTACCTTCTACATTCAACGAACGCAAGAAAGCGCCGGGAGATCCCGTAGGAGATCCCGCCTACGCACCACGCCCGCCTTCACAACGATGCCAGAATTCCGCCTGTACAACACGCTCACGCGCCGCGTCGAGCCGTTCGCACCCGCCGATGGACAGACGGTGCGCATGTACACGTGTGGACCCACGGTCTATAACCCGGCGCACCTTGGCAACTTCCGCACCTTCCTCTTCGAGGATCTGCTGCGGCGTGTCATTCGGTTGGCCGGCTGGCAGGTCGAACAGGTCATGAACCTGACCGACGTCGACGACAAGATCATACGGAAAGCCGCCGCCACCGGCGCGAACATCCTCGAAGTGACTGAGCCGTTCACCGAGCTCTTCCATCGCGACCGACGCTATCTGCGTATCGAAGACGCGGAGCGCTATCCGAAGGCCACCGAGCACATCCCCGAGATGATCGCCCTCGTCGAGCGTCTCGTGGCCAACGACGTGGCGTATCTGGCCGAAGACGGCTCGGTGTACTTCGCAATCGATCGCTTCCCGGACTACGGAAAACTGTCGCAGCTCGACAAGCGCGAGATCCGCGCCGGTGCACGCGTCGCGCAGGACGAATACGCCAAGGAAAACGCTCAGGACTTCGCCCTCTGGAAGGCCGCCAAGCCCGAAGACGAAGCGACGGGCGCCGCTTGGGATTCCCCGTGGGGGCGCGGACGCCCGGGCTGGCACCTCGAGTGCTCCGCCATGGCCATGAAGTACCTCGGCGAAACGTTCGATCTCCATGCCGGCGGCATCGATCTCATCTTCCCGCATCACGAAGACGAGATCGCGCAGTCGGAGGCCGCCACTGGCAAGCAGTTCGCGCGCTGCTGGTGCCACGGTGAGTTCCTGCTCACCGACGGCGCCAAGATGGCCAAGCGGGTCGGCAACGTGGCCAACGTGGTCGAGATGCGCGATCAAGGCATCAGTGGCACCGTCTACCGCCACTTCGTGTTCAACGCGCACTACCGCAAACAGCTCAACCTGGGCGACGATTCACTCGAGCAGTCGCGGGCGGCGGTGAATCGCATCGGCGCGTTCGCGCGACGGCTGTCCGAAGCCACCACCGGCACGGCGGCCTTGGCCGACGCCGCGACGCGGGCCGAGAAGGCCTTTCTGGAAGCCCTGTTCGATGATCTGAATGCACCGGAGGCACTGGCAGCGCTGTTCACGTTCATCAGCGAGGCGAACAAAGAACTCGACGAGCACGGCACCGACCTGCCGGCGCTAGAGCGGGCCCGGGCCGCGTTCCGGCTCATGGACAGTGTGCTCGACCTCGTGCCGGAGCAGGACGTGGATGCCGATCTGGCTGCTTGGGTCGAGGAGCGATTGGGGGCCCGCCGAGCCGCCCGCGAGCGTCGGGACTTCGCTGCCGCGGATGCGGCACGGGCCGAATTGACCGCCCGCGGCATCCTGATCGAGGACGGCCCAGAGGGAACGCGCTGGCGGAAGGGCTGAACACGCGGGTATCCGAAAGGGGCTGCTTGAATTCGGGGCCCCGTCGGATTATCCTGCTCGTCTTGTCCGGAGTGGGCAGCACGCCCATTCTGCTGACGTAGCTCAGTTGGTAGAGCAGCTGATTTGTAATCAGCAGGTCGTCGGTTCAATCCCGACCGTCAGCTCTTTCATAGCTCGGCAGCCGCGCCCGCCATGGCGCGTCGGAGAGGGCCCCCGGTGGGGT
>JBBQXC010000121.1:0-14643 GCA_038210005.1 Gemmatimonadales bacterium | reverse complement strand
CGCCCCAAGGCGCGTCAGCGGCGCCCCAAGGCGCGTCAGCGGCGCCCCAAGGCGCGTCAGCGGCGCCCCAAGGCGCGTCAGCGGCGCCCCAAGGCGCGTCAGCGGCGCCGCGAACCGGACGATGAGGTCATCCACCGGTGCTGACCGTCAGCGGCTGGCACGTCGGAACTGCGTACGGACCTCAGCCTGTACCTCAGCCTGTACCTCAGCCTGTACCTCCGCCTCACTCAGTCCAGGCTGAAACGCACGCAACCGGGCTTCGGCGAGTCGCCACGCCGTTTCCGCAGCGACGTGGCGACTGGCGACGGCAAGGTTGCGCGCCGCCACCTGCGACAGCTCGTCATCAGCCGTCGTCGGTCGCGCGTCGAGACGCTGCGTCACGTTCGTATCTGGGACCATTGCGTGGGGCATGATGAGCTATTGCCCGGCGCCCGCGAGCGAGGCCTCCATTGCGGACTTCGGCTGCTCACGCTGAAATTCGGTGGAATGCCGATCCACACGGCGATCACGTCAACCGGCGCTGGATACGCGTCCGGCCTGCGGCCTGGTGCAGACGCTGAGCTGCTGCGCCAGGCGCGAACATCATACCCCGCTCAGATCGCCACCTCGAACCACACGTCCACGCGACGCTGACTCGCGTCTTCCGACTCGTTCTTCTCCCCGGGATTCGCTTCGCCCTTGGCGGAGTCGATGATTTTGACCGACGAGCCGAACTCGTCCTGCACCAGCTTCTTCACTTTCTCCTTCCGCTTGCGTGACAGGTCCTGATTGTGCTGCCCCTTGCCAGTGGGACTCGCGAACCCGTCGATGTTGACAGAGATCGCACCTTCACGCAGTCGCTGATACCGAACCTTCTCTTTCGAGAGATCGCGCATCCACTCTTTGAATAGCTGGAGTTCCTTTTCCTCGATGACGTCCTTGTCGACCGCGAAGAAGACTGCCTTCCACCGGCGATCGATCTTCGGCGCCGGAAACTTCGTGATGCGCACACTGCTGAAACTGCCGCCCGCCTCGTAGTCCTGCTTCGCGAACGTCGACGGACTGAACTCGATGCCGATGTCGCCGTCGGATTCCACCCAGACTTTACCGCCAAAATCGCGGAATCCATCGCCCACCCCGGGATCCCACTTACCGTTCATCAGGAAGTCGATACGTGACACTTCAGACCGTGCGCCCGTGGCACGCTTGGCGGTGAACTTGACTTCCAGTTTTGGATCCTTCATCGTCGACGATCCCTGAATCACGCGCTGGATCTGCGCATTTCGGATGTCGTAGCCGTTGAACTCGAACGAGAGTGTGAGCAGGAAGCGGTAGCTTTTTGCCAGCTTGATGTCGAGGCGGGCGAGATCCTTCAGCCCCGATTGTGGCGAGTAGGCTTTGAACGCAAAGTTCGCCGTCTTTTTCGACCACTGCTGCGTCGACGGTGTGTCGTCGTGCATGATCTCCGCGATGTCACTCGTGATCGCAAACCGCCCTTCGTCGTCACGGGCGCTGAACGCGCCGACAGCGCGCGCGAAGATACCTCGCGCCACATCTATGATGGTGCCGAGTGCGCCGAGCTGTCGCGCGGGTGCTGGTGCGGCCGGCGGCACCGTGAGGGAGAATCCGAGTGCGGTGGCATCGGCCGGCGTTACGATGCAATCGGCGGCACCGCCGTCGCGATCCTTTTGATAGCGAATGTACGCCATCGCGGTGCCGGACCCGAAGCTGCCATCGCTGGTGCCCTTGAAGTACGACTTCGGGTGATTCGCGAGCGCCTCCTGCAAGGCACGCACGTCGGCGCCCGACGATCCGAAACGGAGTCGCGCCGGTGCGAGAGCTTCCTTCATCGTCGCGGTGACGCGCGCATCGCGACCGGAGAGCAGTACGTACGCGAACGACCGCTTGCCATCATCCTTGGTCGGATGTGCGTTGTCGAGTCCAAGCGCCTCGCGGAACGCCGCCCAGTCGCCTGAGGGCACGTCGCTTTTCGACGCGCCTGGAATGGTGTTGCACCCCGCCGAGGAAAAGTCTGGCACCGTGCTCGCTCCGCTATTCACGGCAACGATACCGGGGTGCAGGTTGTCGAACGCGATCGTTTCGTCCCACGTGTCATTCACGGTGTACGTCAGGTCATCCTCGGATCGCAGCACGACGACGCGCTTGTTGTTCCTGAGTGCGCCCTGCACGCGACCTGGGTTCGCGACGACCTCGCCCTTCTCGTTCTTCTTCGTCGGACGGTGTGTGCCAACCACCATGTCGAACTTGCCACAGGGAAGCAGGTTGGCCTTCCGGCTGTGATTCTGACGATAGGCCTCCATGTACTTCCAGTTCGGCACCGTCGATGCGTGAAATGCGACAACCTTTCCCGTAGCGCTGTCCCACACTCCGATGACGCAACGATTGTCGGTGTGATTCGGCGCGATTTCGCGGACCGAGATGCTGTCGACGAAGGTGCGCTGACTCGAGTCCAGCGTACACCCGCGCAATCCGAACACAATTTTCGCGTCCACATCGGCGAACGCGAATCGATTGAGCTGGGCGAGGCGCGCGATCAACGTGCCGTTCAGGACGAACGGCGTCGTGTCGATCGGTGTGGCGAGGTGCCGGGTGTCGGGTGAAAGCGTATCCGCTGCCCAGCGCACATCCGCTGCCGAGAGGGCCGTTACGGACTTGAGACCAAAGCTGAAGCTCGATGCAGCGCGTGCGGTATGCGCCGCCGGGCGTGATTCGTCATATCCCGGCTCGAACTCGGCTTCGTCGATCGCGTCGTCGGTCACTGTGCCGGTGGCGAACGCGTAGGAGGCGTTTGTGGTGGACAGGGCGCGCGCGACACTGTGCCCAGCATCCGCGGCAAAGTGCACTATCTGGATCCGGAGCGGCGCCTTCGAATTCCAAGCCTCGGCTTCGAACTTCGTCTGAAATGTGCTGAGTTTTTCTGTGTACGCGGTGCCGTTCGCCGGATCGACGATGTCCACCGAGGTAGTGCTCGGCGTGCCGTCGCCGTGAATACCCATCATCACGCGGGCGTGGATCGCGAAGCCGGCGGTCGGATCTTCGTCCGTCGTGACCCAGAGCGGACCGTAGTTCCGCAACAGCGTTTCCCATCCCTGCACGCTCGGGCTCTGTGGCGCCTCGTAGGCCAGGCCTGCGGCACCGAGGAATGACGCCTTCTCGCTTCCCAGAAGTCCCTGATCGCGGGTGAACTTCCCAAGCCACGCGGCGCCGATACTTCCGAGCACCGACGGAATGGGCTCGGATCGCTGCGCGCGCCAGTTCACCATGATCGTCGTCACCGTCGCCCAGCAGGTATTCGGCGATGGCTGCCGGATCGGATCGACGATGCCAGGCACGCGGAAGTTGACTGCGCGAAACGCCGCAGCAAGGGCCGCTTTCGGCGCTGCAGGTGACGCGTTCGACGTCGGAGCCGGTGCGGCGACCGGTTGTGAACGCGGCATCTTCGCCGTGCGCTTATGCGAGCCGGTCGCGCGCTGCAATGTTACGGCAGTGCGGCCCAGGGACTTTTCGAGATCCAGCAACGAGTTCGCCATCGTACGCTCTCCACCATTCAGGGCTATGCACTCAATCGTGCGCGGTACCGCTCACTGCGTTGCTTGCGTCGTCGGTTCTGTGATCCGGAATGGCGACGAGATCCCGGAGTAGCGTGGCGCTTGGAATCGGCGCACGCGGTGCAGGTGGTGCTTGCGGCGTCGTCTCCGCGAAGACCGGTGCCGCGGGCGGCACCGCGCCCTGAGTCGGGACATGTCCGTCCGCATCGAGTTGACGGTCGAGCGCAGAGAACACCTGACTGAGTTGCACTGGTGGAAGCCGGAACTCAGTCGAGTAACCCATTCCCGTCGCCATCTGATCGAACAGCGCATGCCCGCTCGCGCGCGGTTGACTGTCAACGGGCGATTCGCCCGCGGCGGTGTCACCGGCGGCGGAAATCGGTCCGGACGCCGGGCTCTCTGGTGGTACGGTCGCGCGTGCTGCCAGATCGGCCAGATCGTGCTCCACTGCACTCATCTGTGCCGCGAACGTCGGCGGCGAAACAGTGCACCGAGCAACGGGCACGCTGAAGGAGGTTGGCCGTGCGGGCGTCCACGCCGCCTGACGTGGCGATTCGTCGTGGTCGGCCGGTGGGGACGGATCCTGCTCCGGCTCCTCGCCATACGGCTCGGGGTCCGGCTCCTCGAACGCTTCAACATCATACTGATCGGTGCTGAATGGCTGTGCCGAGGCGGTGTCGGCAGCGTGCGGCTGACCTTCCACCTCGATGCGTGACACGGCAGGGTACGCGACGTCGTGCGCACAGCGTACCGGCGCACCGTTATCAAAACTCTGCGACGTCACCGTCTGCTCACCATTCGCAAGGCGTGCGGCGCTCACGCGCCTTGGCCTCGCCGATGTATGCGTTGTTTTCTCGGGATGCTTCTTGTGCGGCGAATGCCTGCCCGACGCGTTCGAGTGGCCATTCCTCGCGACCTGCAGCAGGTCGTCCAATTCGAATAGCGATGCAATCCGGTTCATCATGATCCCACCTCAGGCGTGCACGTCGAGCGTGATGACTGCGTACGGGTCCAGGGCGACCCGCAACTGGTTGACTCCCTCGCGCAGCAAACCGGGGGCGAGCGCGATCCGCAGTTGGCGTGGGTTCGCGTCGACGATAGGTACGGCCGAACCGTTCAGTGTTGCGATCGGATAGTCTCCGATCGACGCCGCTGTCGCGAGGTTCGATCCCTCAAGCGCCAGCATGGGCGACGCACCCGGATCGGTTGTGAGCAACGCCCTTGCCACCGACGGCGCGTTTTGGCGGCGCTTCGTGCGATTGAGGATGCTCGCCAACTTGTTGTAGCTCACACCGCTGTTGGCCCGCTTCATGTCCACGTTGCTGCGCTCCATTCGTTCGATATCGTTCGCGGTCGTCACGCCGATCTTTCGGAGCTCGGTCTTCGTGTCATCGTCGATATCGTCGACGAGGTCAATCGACACGTCATCGCGGCTGGGCGGCTCGCGCGTTGACTCGCGGATCTGTCGATCGGTGATGGAGCCGAGCTGGAACGCGATCTTCGCGGCACCCACGTCGCCTGGTGCCGCGGTGGAGAAGCGGAGCTCGCGTCCGTCGAAGTCGGGAAACAGATGCAGCTCGAGATCGAGATCGCGGACGGTGTACGTGAGGCGCCGGTTGATGCCCTTGAGTGCAAGCGTATCCTGCGCCCGGTCCAGCTCGAGGATCAGCGAATCGAGAAACGAGTTGAGCTTCCAGCTCGGGCCGCCTTTAGGCATCGGACTGCATCCTGACGACGTGCAGCGACAGGCGATGGAACGCGGGGAGCACAGTGGTTTCGATCCACTGCGTTGGCGTGGACGCGGTGACGCGCGTCAGCTCACGTCCATCACCACGCACTTCAAGCTCGATCGCCAGCGTCATTCGCAACTCTTCAAGCGTTGCCGCAGCACGCGGTACGGCCGGTGACGCGTCGTCACCATCGTCGTCGTCGTCATCGAGCTGCGCCAGACCGGCGATCAGAGTCGCAAACGGCGGAAGCTCGTTCTCCCACACATCGCCTGCGACGGAATCATCCATTGGGTTCGCCCGACCGCGTGCCGTTGCGTGGCTTTGCACCTGGCTTCTCGACCAACGTCACCGGCGCGAGACCGACGAGCTTGTCGAACAGCACTTCCATCCCATCGAGCATCACCGGCTGTTCACCTGCGGCCATGGCGCGCGTGGGCCCGGCGGGGAAGACCGGGAAATCAGTTCGCACACTCACTGGGTTGACCTCGCACCGATCACATGCACGCTGATCGGGATCGGGAAGTGGAGGCGCTCCTCCACGAGCTCGCGTACATGGGAGTCAGCGTCAGTCGACGCGGCCTTAAAGAGCACCAGCTGGTGCAGCTTCACCTCGGGGTAGATCCAGAGCGCCGCTGACACACCTGCCTTGCCGGCGAGGCGCGCCGAGAAGCGTGCCGCTGAATTGAAGCGACTGACGAAGTCGCTCGATGCGAGCGCGCCAAGTTGCGCTTCCGACAACGCTTTGCCCGTCGAGATCTGTGGAATGAGCGCGTTCAGTGCACCGAGCGATGTCGTCATACCGCTGCGGATGCGCCCACGCTTCGCGTGCCCGTCGCCGGTGTCGAGCGCCACCGTGCTCTCGATTGGTGTGTTGGACGGACGCGCAGGTTCGAGCACGTAGTAGTACTTGCCTTCGAAATCGACCTTGAAGAAGGCTTTGGTGAATGATCCTTGCCACACCTTGTGCCAGAATGCACGGAATTTCGAGACGTCATTCAGTGGCACTACCGTGCCCTCTTCGAGGCGATCGAAAATGTATTCACCAATGAGCGTGATCTGCTGCGTCCGGCTGGTGCCGATCACTTTACCCTTTGCGTTCTTCCACGTGAGGTACGCGCAGACGAGGTATTCCTCACCCGTCGCGAGTGCTTTGAGATCATCGCCGCTGAGGGCTATCCGCTTCGTCACGCGTCCGTTGGCCACCTGCGCCACGGTAGTGCTGCGGCGCGCGAGAACCTTTCGTGTGGACGGATTCTTCACGAGGATCTCGATGCTACCTTCGGCGATTGTCTGCGGCGTCTTGACGTCGAGCGCAAACGCGATGTCGTCACCCTTCCGGTAGCAGACCCGCGAACGCCCGTGGATCATGACCGGCGACGAGCCGGCGAACGTGAGCGTCACCGACTCGACGCGCCGATACGCCGGCTCGCCCTTCTCTCGCGTCACTGCCTGCGAGAGCGACGTCGCGAGACCCATGCCGGCCAGCAGATCGTCCACCGGAGCGTGAATGCCCATGGGATTCAGCGCGCGCAGGTGCTCGTTGGATTGCTTGTCGAAATCCAGCCCGAGCTTCCCGATTTCCTTCACGCTGTCAGTGACGGCGCCGATGATTTTGGTCGGATTGGCCGTGTCGAGAATGGCCTTCATTGTTTCCGGCGTCAGCACCTTCTCAAGCAGTGGCATGAGCGCGGGCAGCGCCGCCAGCAACGCTGGTGCGATCGCCGCGTGCGAGTAGCCGTCTGCGGACATCGACGTGGCCGTGCTCACAGGCGCGACCGGCGCCTTGAGCTGCTGCAGCAGCTCCATCAGCAGCTTGATGGTGTCCGGAGACAGGGCGGCCGGCGCTGCGCCAGGCGCGGTTCCACCGCTTGCGCCACCGGCTGGCGCGGCGACAGGCGCCTTCGCGATCGCCGTGACGATCGGCAGTACCTTGCCGGCGATCTTCGTCAGCATCGGCAGCAATTGTCCAAGAAACATGGCCTTCGAAACGGGACGCACTTCGCGATATGCCATTGGCTCGGCGTAGCGCCACGGTGCCGCACGATTCGACTCCAGTGTGGACGTGTCCATCGGATACCTCACGCCACCGGCGTTTGAGAATGCGAGCGCAGGAAGGTCGTCGCGTGATCGCGAGATGACGCCGACGCGCAGAGGTTCGGAGACCGCAGGTCCGTGCAGGGCAGGGGTGCGGAACGACATGAGCTGGATGGTGCGATGATCCCGGTCGAACCGTGCCACGGGAACGTCAAGCGTGGCGCGTCCCATGGCCTCGATCGGCAGCGGTCCGATGAGTGGCGAGACGAAGGTGGGTTTGCCGAGCATCGGGAATCCGCGATCGGCGTCGACGCTGTCGTCGCCAACGGCATACCGGTAATAGCGATTGCTGCCGACGTCGATGTCGAACGCAGCCACATCGGAGCCGCGTGGCAAACGACTCGATCGGAGCAGTGCGAGCGCCATGGCTCAGGCACGGGCGGGTGTGGTGGCCGGCAGTGCGCCGGCAGGTTGCGTGCCCTGCACAGCGGCGCGATCGCCAGCGGTGACGCCGGAGTACATGCTCGCGAAGTTGTCGAGCTTAAAGTAGTCGCTCTTGAAAATGATCTCCACTTCGCCGGACAGCTTCGCTTCGAGGCTCGTTGTCGCGGTGCCCTTGGCCGACGATATGCTGATCTGCGTTTTCGAGTCGCTCCGCGTGTGCCCGCCGGAGGGCCCGCCGAAGATCGATCCAAGAAACCCACCGCCCGCCTTCATCGATGTTCCCGAAGAATGCGCTTCCTTCAACGCCGCCTTGTCGCGCTTGTCGATCTGCTCACCGGCCTTGATGTCGAACAACACCGACGCCTTGACCTTGCCCCGCTCGACGACGAGACGCGAGATGCCCATCAGAATGGTCTCACGCAACAGCGCGCGTTGCTCCTTGGCCATCGCGATCTTGGCGTCCATGATCTTCGCCTTGATCTCGTTGTCGCCAATATCGACGCGCTCGCCTTCCTTGTTCGTGAGCACGGCCTTTGGCTTGCCGTCCGCTTCGGTCTCTTTCTCGTCGAAGTCGATGCTGAAGTCGTCCGATTTGTTCTCGGCCAAGTAGCCGAACGCCGCGGTGTTGTCGATCGCGTTCGCGAACTCGGCCACCGACTTTGTCGCGGTCTTGAGCAGCTTCTGGTACGCCTCCATCTGCTGGATCGTGACCTGCAGATTGGCATCGAACACGCCCTTGAGCAGATCGCGAACGAATTTCGGAAAGTCGACATTCTCGATGAACTCCCCGGCGAGCTGCCCCGCCTGATCGATCCGGCGGTTCTCGAACCGCTTGTCGTCGATGCGATCACTAGCGCGCTCCGGCCCCGCCATGGCGGCCGCAACGCCAGAGCCGGCGGGCGCCGAAAGTGCCAGCACGTTCTCGTCGATCAGCGATCGATAGAGACTGAGCTTGTCGCTCCACGCCATGTCGTGGAACTGTGGAATCTGCACCAGTACTTCCTGCGCTTTCGCTCGCGCGAGTGTCGTGACGTCCTGCGAACTACGCATGTGATTGCCTCTCGAGTGGTCTGATTGCCGCGGTTACTTGTCCCAGTCACTGTGCGCGTCGTCTTTCTCGTCGAACGGATCGCCGTCGTCGCCGATGTCAGCGCCAGGCTCACCGCCCAACGAGGGATCGGAATCGTCGTTCGCGACGGCGATGATCCACGATTCGGCCGACTCGAGAAGGGTTTGGAACTGCTCGTCAGTCACGCTGGACGCATCGAACTCTGCAATCCAGTGGAAGACGGTGTTCCCGTCGACGGCAGCACTGCGGATCGCCGAAATGTTCGGCGCCTCGTCGAACCACTCGCGGGATGCGCGTTCGATGACGGTCCAGAGGCTTTTGCGCGATCCGGTGGAGAAGTAATTGATCGCGTGCTCCAGCACCTGCTTGGCCTCGAGGAGATGATGGTACATCTCCGTGATCTGCATGTGGGCCATGCCGGTCGTGTATTCCGTCAGGTTGTACTGCAGCTGCTTGGTCGCCTGGAAAATCGGCTGACGCGACACCGTGCGATCCCTGCTCGCGTTCTCCTCGGAGCGCCGGATGAAGTCGGTGGCCTTTTCCATCAGCGTGCCCCACAGGCCGGGCAGTGCTTCGTTCTCCACCATGCCAGACAGCATCTTACCGTCGCCGCGGGCAAGGATGCGCTTGTACATCATGGCGCGTTCTTCACCGCTGACTCGCTCCGACCGGAGCTTCCAGTAGCGATACAGGTCCGCGCTGGCCTTGCCGGGCTCCGCATCGAACGCTCCCGATGCCCAGCGCAACACCAGCGCGTCGGCGAGCTTGAACATCCCGAGGCGCTCGCCAAGGTGGTAGACGTAGTCGAGCGCGCCGGCGGCGAGAACGTTCTGCGGAACGACACCCTGCTCCTCGACCGTCTCGAACGTGTCAACGCTGAAGTCCCATGAAGTCAGCGCACCTTTCTGGCGGACGGCGTCGATAGGATCGGTGTTCGATCCGTCGCCGGCACGAAGCGCGTTGTTGTACGCAAGCGCGAAGTACTCATCGAATCGGCCGCGATTGGTGTCGTCCACCCCAGCGGCCGGAAACGCGACGCCGAGGTCGCGCAGGAACGCGACCATGCTGCGGCGCACGGCCGGAGTGAAGCGCACGGCGTCGATCTCGCCGCTTCGGGCGTAGTTCTCGACCGCACGTTCCACCGTCATCGTCGCCCGGCGCGTGTCGATGAGCGTCGCGACCAGTTCGTCCACGCGGGCGGCTGCCGTCGGCAGTTCGCGCTGCGCCAGATCGACGATCACCGCGGTGCGTACATCTGCGGCGATATTCAGCGCGCGCGCCGCAACCACAGCATCGACGATTCTGGTCGCGTAGCGCGCACGGTAGCCGGAGTCAGCGTCTAGGGTGCGGAGCACGAAGTCCACCAGCCCTGCCGTGTCCTCGAAGTCGACGCGCCGCCGCACCGCAGCAATGGCAACGCTGGTGCTGTCTTTCGCGCTCGGCTCCGCCATCGCGGCTGCCAGAATCCGCGCGTAGACCGGGGTCGTGGAGAGCAGCAGGCGTTGTGTTCGGTCGATGCCGCCAGCGTTCAGGCGCGCGGTTGCTTTGCCAACCTGCTCGGTCAGTCCCTCGCTCTCGAGCGCTTCAATGAGTTTGCGGACGAATCCGTCCTCGCCTGCTTCGCGTGTGAGGTCCGCAATCGCCTTCGCAACAAATCCATCCAGCACGTCGGTGGATGGCTGCACCGCGAGCACTGAACGGTCGCGCCGCTTCCGGAGCACGAAGTCAGCGGTGTCGCCATTGAGATGAATGACGCTGTCGAACGTCGATGTTGGAGTCATGGTACTTCCCTGAAAGGAATCGGATACTGCGGGAACGGGTGACCTGGCTATGCTCGTCCTGACGCCGCGTGGCTCGACGTCAGCTTCACGTGGTACCGGAACGTCCGGCTCGCGTGAGGCCGACGACGCCAGTGACGGCGCATTCTGTGGCGGCGAGCCTCGTGGTGGTGCGTTCCGCTTCCGTGGTTCATCCTCCGGTCCTTTGCGCATTGTCAGGCCGCCTTTCTGCTGCGCGCTGTTGACGAGAGTCGTGCGTCGAGAAGCTTCACAGCGTCGAGTAGATTGATGCGGCCGAATCCGGCCTTGGTGTGCTTGAACTGCGCGTCGACACGATCCGCGGTGGACTTCAGCACATGCTTGATCTGTCCGTCGCGAAGCCGCACGCCGTATTTCGTCACCGCGAACGATGCGAGGAGCGCTGCCGCGCCAGTCACGAACGGCGTGGCGTGCGATGTCCCGCTGCTGAAGGCGTAGTCATCGCGGAGAAATGTCGAGTAAATGTTCGTGCCCGGCGCCACCAGACCGACCTGCGGGCCGTAGGTGGAGAACGCGGCCACCTTATCCGCCTCATCAACGGCACCCACCGCGATCACGTGCGGGAGTGCGCCAGGATAGTAGAGCGCTTCCTGTCCGTCGTTTCCTGCTGCGGCAACGACCGTCACGCCCTTCCGCTTTGCATATTCGATCACATCCGCATGCGGCAGGCCGCCGCCGTTGTGCCGGACGCCGAGGCTCATGTTGATGATGCCGGCGCCCTGATCGACCGCCCACTTGATCGCGACGTTGATGTTGTCAATGAGGCCCGCGCCAACGCTCTTGTCGCCCTGGCGCATTGCACCAAGCACGCGTACTGGAAGAATGCGACAGCGTGGCACCACGCCGCGCGGCACGTTCGCGCCTTTCGCCACCAGGATGCCGGTTACGTGCGTGCCATGGCCCACCGCATCGGTGGGATCGTCATCTGCGTCGAGAAAATCGCCGAGGAATTTACCAGCGCCGTCGAGAATGTCGACGAAGTCGCGGCCGGGAAGCATGCGGCCTGCGAACTCCGGGTGCGTGAGCCAGACGCCGGTGTCGAGCACCGCGACGATCACGGATGGGTCACCCGTCGAGAACTGCTGCGCCTCATCGAGTCTGATCGCTTCCCGCGAGCGCGTGTCGGTGCGCACGCTCAGTGCTGCGACGGAGGCGTCCGGGATCTCGCTGCTGGCGACGGCGCCGATGCGCGCATACTCGATCGTTGGCAGGACTGCGATGCGTTCGACGAGCTCGCGTGGGAAGACTCCCTCCTGGGCAAGGATCAGTCGATAGACACGGTCAAAGCCAGTCGAGATCTCGTCGGGCGACCAAGTTGCGCCGTGCGGTGCATAGGCGCGCGTGGCGAGCACCGGCACGGCGTAGCGCGCAAGGAGCTGAGCCACTCCCCGGTCGACGACGACATCTGTCCCGGCCTTATCGCGAATCGCGTGTTCCCAGTACGGCGCGTCCGGCGTACCCACGCCAGCTCGCAGCTTCAGTTCGAGATGCGGCTTCATTGCGGCACCTCGCGGAGCATCGTGGCGGTCGGCGTCATCACCGTGCGACCGCGACGGAAGAACCGCACGCCGCCCTGCTCATGTTCCTCGAGCTCACCGTCGCGCACGAGTCCGGCGAGCGTTTCCGCGACGCGATGTACCTCGATGTCGATGAGCTGACGGTTGATCCACCACTGTGCAATGCCATCGAGAGTTTCCATCGCGGTGGGGTGCTCGTCGAGATAGCCGAGCACCAGCGCGCGAACGCTGATCAGGTCAGTGTTCGTGTGATTGCCGGAGTGCGGTTTGTTGTTCACGATGAGAGGACAAAGCAAATCGAGGGCCAATGCGCGAACACCGTGTGACTGCGTTGTGCTGCAACGAGTTGCGTCTCAGCACGAGTGTCTGCGTTGGTGCAGCGGGTGGGGGAAATTTCCCCCATGCCTCGCGCGGTTGCGACGAGTGCGTTTCACGAGGTAGTTGCCGGCTTTTGTCGCTGTGGCGCGCGTGGGTGAATGTTCCCCCACTGGGTCCACCACGCCACGCGTTCTCGCATCCACTCGCATCGCACGGCACTGCATCGCGCCGCAGCGCGAATGTGTCGGACGCGTCGTCAGCAGCCGAATGCGCGCGGATCGAGGCAGTGCCGATGCAGCAGTCGGCGAAGATCGCTGCGTTCCTTGCGGGCGGCGCGTGCGGCGAGGCTGACGTTTCCGCGACACGTGGACATCAGCTGCAGCAGGTACGCGCGTTCGAACGCCCACAGTGTCTGTCGCTTCAGCTCGCCGAATGGCTGCGTGACATCGAGCTCGGCAAACGCTGGCGACGATCCGGTGAGCGCAGATCCAGACGTTCCTTCCAGCACCGTTGTGACGGCCTGTGTAAACGGAGGCGTGGCAGAGCACGACTGATCTCGCTGCCGAAGCCCGAAGTGCACTGCCGTCACCACATCGTCCTCAGCCAGACTCACCGCGCGCCACACCGCGTTTTCCAGCTCACGCACATTGCCCGGCCAGCTGTGACTGAGCAATGCGTGCTTCGCATCGGCGGACAGCCGAAACGGTCCGCGCCCTGCCGGTGCGAGCTTGAGCAGAAAGTGATGCGTCAGCGGCAGCACGTCGTCGCGCCGGTCGCGCAGCGGTGGCAGATCTATCGTAAGCACGCTTAGGCGATAGTACAGATCACTGCGATAGCCGCGCTCGGCAATCAGCGGCCAGAGCGGCGTGTTGGTGGCCGCAATCACGCGCATGTCGGTATGGCGCTCGACACTCGAGCCGAGCGCGCGGTAGGTGCGATCCTGCAACACGCGCAGGAGCGACACCTGCGCGCGCGGAGACAGCGAATCCACCTCGTCGAGAAACAGCGTGCCGCCGTGCGCCTGGCGCAGCAGCCCGGGCCGTGACGCCTTCGCATCCGTGAATGCGCCACGTTCGTGCCCAAAGAACTCGTCTTCGAGCAGTGTATCCGGCAGCGAGCCACAATTCACGGCGATGAAGGCCGCTGCGCGACGCTCGCTCAGATAGTGAATTGCGCGCGCGACGAGCTCTTTTCCAGTACCGGTCTCGCCATTGAGCAGGACGGTGGCGTCCGCGCGCGCGATGGCGGGAAGCGACGCGATAGCTTCACGAAACGCCGGCGCATCACCGAGCAATTTGCCGAGTGCGTGCGTGCGCAGCAGTCGGTCGACCGTGAGCTCGGTGGTCACGATGTCGTGCCTCGTTCAAAGTGTGAGCGGCGTCACTGTCAGCTCCCGTCCCGCCACTGGCTGGGTAAGGGAGGACGAGTATTGCCCGCGGCTGGTGTTGCGTCAAGCAAGCTGGGCGCTCGGCGTGTCGTTGGAGGCGCTCACGAACCCCGATTCCTCTACGCCATCAAGCACTCTCAGCCCTCAGTAGTTGTCGAGTGTCAGGCGAGATCGAGTTTTGCGGCTGGCGGCGCTGTTGTCTCGTGCTCCTCGGACCAGCGCGGCGACGAAGATCTGCGCCTCGCGCACCGTGTCGCTCGCCGCGTCGTGCACCGGCATCGTCAGCCCGGCGTAGTCGACGAAGGTCTTCTCGCCGGCGACATGCACCTGCCGGAGCGCGGGCTCCACGGTGTCCGTCCACGCCCGGTAGCGCCGACAGAACTGCGTGTACTGATAGCCGTCCGCTGTCTGTTGCTTGTACTCGAGCCAGAGGAGCTGCAGGGTCACGCCCTTCTGTTTGAGCTCGGCGTGGATCGCCGCCTAGTCGGGCAATGCACGGCCCCCGGTCGGGACGGCGTCGCTGGCGAACAGTCGGGCGTCGACGGCAGCCTCGTCGACCTCAAGTGGCAACGGCCACACCAGCCCCGCCGCCCGGAAGCGGCGGAGGTACTCGTTGACGGTGCTCTGGGATAGCCCGCGCGCTCGCGCGATCTCGCGCTGGCTCCGGCTTTGCTCATCCGCGAGGCGGAAGGCCTCGGACACCTGTCGCATGGGAATTCGCTCTGCTGGCACGCACTCGCTCTGGATGAAAAATCTCGAAGGCGTAGTGCCGGCGGTGA
>JBBQXC010000120.1:0-14785 GCA_038210005.1 Gemmatimonadales bacterium | reverse complement strand
AGCGATCATGTCGGCATGTCGCGTCGCGCGGTCGATCACGACTCGGTGCTGATCTTCAACCAGATCGTGCGTCCGGGCGGCGCCGAGAACAGCGACAAGATGGGCAACGCCGAACAGTTCGTGCAGATCAACGCCGAGTTGGCCGAGATGCGGAAAACCAGTCCCACGCGTCGCGATTCCATCTTCAACGGCGCCGACGACGATGGCTCGGGCTCGGTGGCCGTCCAGGAGATCGCCGAGATGCTGTCCACCATGAAGACCAAGCCGAAGCGCTCCACGCTGTTCGTGTGGCACGTGGGTGAAGAGAAGGGCTTGTGGGGCTCGAAGTTCTTCACGGAGCACAGCACCGTGCCACGCGATTCGATCGTCGCTCAGCTCAACATCGACATGGTGGGCCGCGGGTCGGCGACCGATCTCACGGGCACGACCAAGGAAGGTGCGGATCTGCGCGGTGGTCCCGACTACCTGCAATTGGTGGGATCGCGCCGGCTCTCCACGGAGCTCGGTGATCTCGTGGAAAGCGTGAACATCACCAAGAAGCACAATCTCGAGTTCGACTACGGCATGGATGCCAACGACCATCCGATGAACATCTATTGCCGCAGCGATCACTACGAGTATGCCAGGTGGGGCGTCCCGGTCACCTTCTTCACCACCGGCGGCCACTCGGCGTATCACCAACTCACCGACGAGCCGCAGTACATCGACTATCGGCACATGGAGCGGGTGGCGAAACTGATCGCCGATGTCACCCTGGATCTCGGTAACCGGGCGGGACGTCCGGTCGTGAACCAGCCAAAGCTCAACCCGCGAGGCGTCTGCAAGCAGTAGTCATCCGCGTCGGTGTGGCTTATCCTTTGAGGCTGTAGTACCCCCGGTGACCTCGGGCACGAGTCCGGTCATCCCAATCCCCTCCAGCCACACCGACATGTTCGACCAACTCCCGCTGCTGTCTTTGGGCGCGGGCGTCGTCGGCCTCATCGCGACGTTCCTGACCTTCGGCGGCATCCGCCGTCTCTCCCCCGGCACGCCGGCCATGCAGGATCTGGCCAGCGAAATCCACGTCGGCGCCATGGCGTTCTTGCGCGCCGAATACGTGGTGCTGATGCCTTTCCTGGCGATTGTCGCTGGCCTGCTGGGCTGGGCCATCGGTATCAAGACGGCCATCGCCTACATCATCGGCGGTCTGCTCTCGGTCGCCAGCGGCTGGATCGGCATGCAGGGTGCCACGGCGGCCAACGTGCGTACCGCTGAAGCCGCGCGCTCCAGCGGTCAGGCGGCCGCGCTCCGCGTCGCCTTCGGCGGTGGGTCCATCATGGGACTCGCCGTGGCGTCGCTCGGACTCGCCGGCATCGCCATCCTGTTCGCCTTCCTCGCCAAGGGCGAGATGACGACGGATGCCAAGTTGTTCTCCGAGATCGTGTCGGGGTTCGCGATGGGCGCCTCCTCGATCGCGCTCTTCGCGCGCGTCGGCGGCGGCATCTACACGAAGGCGGCCGACGTCGGCGCCGACCTCGTGGGCAAGGTTGAAGCGGGCATCCCGGAAGACGATCCGCGGAACCCGGCCACCATCGCCGACAACGTCGGTGACAACGTCGGTGACGTGGCCGGTTTGGGCGCTGACATCTTCGAGAGCTACGTGGGCGGCATCATCGCCACGATCGCGCTCGCAGCCACCAGCACGCTGCTCCCTGAAGCGTCGCGCGTGAACGCCATGTTGCTGCCGGTTGCCTACACGGCCGCAGGGCTCGTGGCGTCGCTGCTCGGCATTTTCGCCATGCGTATTTTGGCCAAGGGTGATCCGGCCAACGCGCTGCGCTTGGTGACGTTCATCGCCGCCGGCCTGTTCCTCGTGTTCGCGTACTTCATCACGGCCATGGTCCCGCTCGGGATGACGATGGCGGACGGCACGGCGCTGCCCGCGCTCGGACCGTTCTTCGCGGTTATCGCCGGTACGGTCTCGGGTATCTCGATCGGTCTCGTGACAGAGTACTACACGGCGGCGGGCCCGGTGCGCCGCATCGCTGAAGCCTCACAGACAGGTCCGGCCACGAATATCATCGCCGGCCTCGCCGTCGGGATGGAAAGCTGCATCGTGCCGGTGCTGCTGATCTGTGGAGCGATCTGGGTTTCGTTCACGTCGGCCGGCCTCTACGGCATCGCCATCGCCTCGGTCGGCATGCTCGCCACGGTCGGTGTCACGATGTCCGTCGACGCGTATGGTCCGATCTCGGACAACGCCGGTGGTATCGCCGAGATGAGCCATCTCGGACCGGAAGTGCGCAAGATCACCGACGGCCTCGACGCCCTCGGCAACACGACGGCCGCGATCGGCAAGGGCTTCGCCATCGGTTCGGCGGCGCTCACGGCACTGGCGCTCTTCTCGGCCTACGCATCCGCTGTGAACCTCACGGTGCTCAACCTGATCGACCCGATGGTCGTGATCGGCATGTTCGTGGGCGGCGTAGTGCCGTTCTACGTCGGCGCCGCCACCATGACCGCCGTGGGTCGTGCGGCGCAGGGCATGGTGGAAGAAGTCCGTCGTCAGTTCCGCGAGATCCCGGGCCTTCTCGAAGGCAAGCCGGGCGTGAAGCCCGATTCGGCGCGATGCGTCGAGATCTCGACCAAGGCCGCGATCCGCGAAATGATCGCGCCGGGCCTGGTGGCGATCCTCCTGCCTGTGCTCGTGGGCAAGTTCCTCGGCGTCACGGCGCTGGGTGGCCTGCTGGCGGGTGCAACGGTCACGGGCGTGATGATGGCCCTGTTCATGGCCAACGCCGGTGGTGCGTGGGACAACGCCAAGAAGATGATCGAAGGCGGCATCCTGGGCGGCAAGGGCTCCGACCCGCACAAGGCCGCCGTCGTCGGTGACACGGTGGGCGATCCGTTCAAGGATACCAGCGGACCCGCGATGAACATTCTCATCAAGCTGATGAGCGTGGTGAGTTTGGTGCTGGCGCCGTGGTTTTTGCGGTAACGGCGGAGTAGGGAGTACGGAGTACGGGGTACGGAGACGTTGTCTTCGTGCCCCGCTTCAGTTTCCGCGGCGGCGTTGGCGGGTTGCTGATGACTCGTGCTGGGCGCGAACGCTTCGTTGCAGCGCGATCAACATTCGCCGAATCGCGATCGTTTCGGCGGCAAGCGTGTCGTGTACGTCCGGCGCGATCACGCCGAGTCGCTTCGCGAACGACAAGTGGCTTTGCGACTCGGATGCGGACGCAATAGCGATTTGCAGGTATCGCGCCAATTGCGGTCGAGTCCCGGATCGACACCCCTCGGCGATTGACGCGTGAATCGACGCCGAACTTCTGTTAAGCTGGGACTGCACGTCCCGATGAGATCGAGCCAATTCACCACGAAGCGCCGCCCGCACCGCCGCCGCATAGTCGAGCGCCCGAGCGTACACCACCAACCGCTCGGGATCTTGGATTGAGTAGTCGTCCATCCCGCCAATGTGCGCCCGTCAGGGCCGCACGCCGTCACCAATTCCCCGCCCCCCACTACATTCCACTGCAGCCGGAGCGCCCCGCGTCTCCCTACCCCCTACGCCGTACTCCCTACTTCGCTTTTATACCGTGCTCCAACTCGGCATCGTCGGCCTCCCCAACGTCGGCAAATCCACGCTCTTCAACGCCCTGACCTCGGCCAAGGCTGAAGCGGCGAACTATCCGTTCTGCACGGTCGACCCGAACGTCGGCATGGTGGAAGTGCCCGATGCGCGCTTGGCGAAGCTCGCCGAGATCGTGCAGCCCAAGCGCACGCTGCCGGCTGCGGTCCAGTTCGTCGACATCGCCGGGCTCGTGAAGGGCGCGTCGCAGGGCGAAGGACTGGGGAACAAGTTTCTCCAGAACATCCGCGAGACCGACGCCATCGTGCACGTGATCCGGTGCTTCGCCGACGACGACGTGACGCACGTCATGGGTTCGCCGGATCCCGCGCGCGATAAGGAAACCATCGAGCTCGAGCTCGCGCTCTCCGACCTCGCGACCGTCGAAAAGCGGCTCGATAAGGTCAAGCGTGCCGCGAAGGCGGCGGACAAGGACGCGCTGGCCGAGTTGCCTGCGCTCGAAGCGGCCTTCGCGGCGCTGTCCGAAGGCACGCCGCTGCTGCGGGCGGGTCTCGCGCCGGAGCACCTGCACGCGATCGCCGGGTTGCAGCTGCTGACCGCAAAGCCGGTGCTGTATGCGGCCAACGTTACCGACGCCGAGCTCGCGGGTGACGAAGGGCCCTACCTCAAGGCGTTGCGTGCGGCCGTGGCGGCTACCGGTGAACGCGCCGAGATCGTGGCCTTCTCGGCGAAAATCGAAGCCGAACTCTCGGAGCTTCCGCCCGAGGAGCGCAGCGAGTTTCTCGCCTCGCTTGGCATCGAAACAGCTGGCCTCGACCGATTGATTCATGGCGGATACCACCTGCTCGGCCTGCAGACCTATTTCACGGCTGGTGAGCAGGAAGTGCGCGCCTGGACCATTCATCGTGGGGACACGGCGCCGAAGGCGGCGGCGGTGATTCACACCGATTTCGAGAAAGGCTTCATTCGCGCCGAGACCGTGGCGTATCAGGACTTCATCACGCATGGCGGATGGAAGAACGCGCGCGAGAAGGGGGTGGTGCGTTCGGAGGGGAAGGAGTACGTGGTGCAGGACGGCGATGTGCTGCTGTTCCGGTTCAACGTCTAGCCGACCCTTTTCGCTCGACATGGGTAACAGGTCGCCATGAGGATCGTAACGACGTGCTTGGCGCTTGGCGCCTCGCTGCTACTGGAGGGCGGTGTGGCCCCGCTGATGGCGCAGGTCCCGGACTCCACGGGCGGTCGCTGTTGCATGCGACTCCCCGGCGATGCGCTGTCGGTGCCGTTCAAGGTCGGCGAGCGGCTCGACTACGAGGTGCGCTTCGGCTCGCTCAAGGTCGGCAACGGCAGCATGGAAGTGCGAGAGATCGCCGAGGTGCGCGGCCGTCCGGTATGGCACACCGTGTTCACCATCAGCGGCGGCTTTGCGCTGTATCGGGTGAATGACAGATATGAGTCGTGGTTCGACGTGACCACGCTCAACTCGATGCGCTACCATCAGGACGTGGATGAAGGCAGCTACGAGCGCACGCGTCGGTACGAGATTTTTCCCGATCGCGGCATGTTCAGAGAGAACGATCGTCCCGAGGAGCCGACGGTGACGAACCCGCTCGACGACGGGTCGTTCCTGTACTTCGTGCGCACGCTGCCGCTTGAAGTGGGGAAGTCGTACGAGTACGCGCGCTACTTCAAGGCGGCGGGAAATCCGGTGCGCATCCGTGTCGTGCGCCGGGAAACCATCACGGTACCCGGCGGGACGTTCAAGACCGTCGTGCTGCAGCCCACGTTTCAGACCAAGGGCATCTTCAGCAAGAACGGCAAGGCTGAAGTGTGGATCACCGACGATGATCGCCGCATGATGGTGCAGATGAAGTCGAAACTCAGCTTCGGCTCACTCAACCTGTACCTGCGCAGCGCGAGCGGCACGAAGTAGCCGCTCGACCCGTCGGGGCGTCAGGCGACTGGCATCAGTCGTCGAAGAACTGCTCGCCGCGGTGCGCGTCGGAGCGCACCAACGGCGTCGCACACTGCGCGTCATCGTTACGGGTGGCATTGACCCAGGTCTTCACCTGATACGCGTGTAGCGGTCCTTCGTACGGCCGGAGCAGCTGCGATGCATCGGCGGGCGAAGTCTCGGGGTCGAGCCAGGCATCCACGTCGCTCAGCGGCAGGATGACCGGCATGCGATGGTGAATCGGCTCCATCGTCGGATTCGCGTCGGTCGTGATGATGCAGCAGGTGAGCACCGGATCGGCGATGGGGTCATGCTTGGGCTGCCACAGGTCCCACAGCGCGGCCATGACGAACGGCGCCTCGTCGGGCAGTCGGATGCACCACGGCTGCTTGCCCTGGTGGCCGGGCACCACCTGCCATTCGTAGAACAGGTCGGCCGGCATGAGCCCGCGCTGTTTCTTGAACGCCGCTCGGAACGCGGGCTTGGAGGCAATACCGTCCGCGCGGGCATTGGCGAGCTTGTGGCCGATGCCGGGGTCGTCGGCCCAGAACGGGAGGAGCCCCCACTTGGCCATGCGCAGCTCGCGCGTTTCGCTCGCTTGCATCACCAGTGGCACCACTTGAGACGGCGCCACGTTGTAGCGGGGAGCGAGCGCGGGAAAGGCGACGCCCAGAGGGAGCGTCCCGAGTCGCGCGGGGTTGCCGAAGCCGTATCTGCCACACATACGCGCAATGTACGGCAGGCCTCCCTTCCCTTCCATCCCCAGTCTGGCTAGGCTTAGAGGCTCATCTGGAACTGTTCACCGTTCCTCTGACCCTCCTCCCGCGGATCGGCACTTCGGGGGGCACCTTAGACCACAGGGAGGATTGCCGAGTGGCAAAGCTCAAAATCCGCCGCAACCCTACGCGGCATTACGAAGCCGTGTATATCATCGATAGTGCTATCGAAGATGCGGCCATTCTGGAAAAGTTGGACAAGTTACAAAGCCTTCTGAATCTCGCCGCACCGGCTGAGATCGAGCATTGGGGCCGTCGCCAGCTCGCGTACAAGATCGGCCGCCACGAAACCGGCTACTACGCGATCGCGCGTTTTGAGACGGTCCCCGCCGTGCTTCCCGAGTTCGAGCGTGCGCTCAAGCTCGACGAAGGGATCATCCGGTATCTCATCTCGCTGGCCGAGCATGAGCTGGGTGCGCCGAAGCTCAGCGATGAAGAGCTCGCTTCGCGCCGTCGCGCGGGCGATGACGACGACGACGACGAGGATTAAACCATGCGCCGCCAAAAGAAGCCCTGCCCCATCACGGAAGCGGGGATCCGCTACGTCGACTACAAGGATGACCGCCTCCTCGCCCGCTTCATCACGGACTACGGCAAGATTCTGCCGGCCCGCCTGAGCGGTGTCGATGCGCGTCACCAGCGTCAGCTGTCGAAGGCCGTCAAGAAGGCGCGTTTCCTCGCGCTCCTTCCGTACGTGAAGGGACAGACGGGCTGAGTATGACCGGAGCGGTCGCGTCGGAGCTCGCCGCGACCGCTCCGCAGGAGCGTGGGTGGCGGTGGTTCGTGCTGGCGCTGGTGCTGATGGTGCTCGTCACCGCTGCGCCGGCCTGGCCCGCGTCGCTGTCTCTCCTGGCCGGAGCGATCCGGCTGCTACTGCCGGTTGAACAGTTTGCCCTGCTCGTCCTCGTCGTGATCGCGTCCTGCGCGATCATTGGCTGGTGGTCGGGTGGTCGGCTCGTGATGGCGCTGCTGTGGGTCGCGGGAGCCGGCTATGTGATCTGGAAGGTGCCGCTCCCGTTCTCTGGGTACGGGGCCTTCGGGCGGGGATGGGCGCTGACGCTTGGCGCGTCGTTCGGACTCGTCTGTCTGGCGTCCCCACGCAAGTCGCTCCTCACCCGGGCGCTGGGGGCTATCGGACTCGCGGCCATCATCACGGTTGCCGGCTTCACGACCCGCACCAGTGGTGGGAGCACCCTGTTCGACGGTCCAGCGCAGATGCTCTCCCAAGAGTATCAGCGCCGACTCGGTGAGTCGTTGCAAAGCTGGCGCAGTCGGTCGGACACGGAGTCGTGGCGCGCGTTCGCGCAGCGCTTCCCCGAGGCCGCCGAGCGCGCCACACGGATGGAGAACCTGCTGGTCGCACTGGCTCAACCGCTCTCCGGAGCGGGGTCGGCGCGAGGACTGATCCCGGGTCCACTGGTCTCGATTGCGCCCGCGTTATTGGCGCTCGAATCGCTGTTGGCGTTGGCGTTGGGGTGGGCCGCGTATCACCGCCTGTCGCGGGTGCGCATTGGTTCGCCGCTGGGTGCGCTGCGTGATGTGCGATTCAACGATCAGTTGGTCTGGGGGGTGGTCGTCGGTGTAACGGTGCTGCTCTTACCGACGCTCGTCGAGTGGCGAACGGTCGGTGCGAATCTGTTCTGTTTCTTCGGGTCGCTGTACGCCTTTCGGGGCGCTGGCGTACTCACATGGTGGATCCCCGACCGACTCGCCGTTCCGGCGTTGCTCGCGTTGGTGGTGCTGGTCCCGATCCTGGGTCCAATCTGGGTGGTGATCGCCGTGCTGGCGGTCACGTTCAGCTTGGGGCTAGGTGACACCTGGCGTGACTTCCGAGCCGGCGCGCAGCCGCGCCGATCGTCGCCGCGCTGATTTCACACACCTTTCTCGCAGGACCCGGAGCTCCCATGGAAGTCATCCTTCGTAACGCCGTCGACAAGCTCGGACATCCTGGTGACATCGTCTCCGTGTCCGCCGGCTTCGCCCGCAATTTCCTGATTCCCCGCGGCTTCGCCTTCGAAGCCACGACGGGCAATCGCAAGCGCATTGCGCTCGAAAAGGGCCGTCTCGAGGCGCTCGAGTCGGAGCGTGTCGCCGCCGCCCAGTCCATCGCCGACAAGCTGGCCGAGGTCTCCGTGACCTTCGCCGCGCGCGTCGGAGAAGAGGGCAAGTTGTTCGGTTCCGTCACCACGGCCGACATCGCGCACCAGCTGGAAGCGCAGGGCTTCCACATCGAGAAGCGCCAGATCGAACTCAACGAGCCGATCAAGACCCTCGGCGTCTACCGTGTCGGCATCCGCCTGCACGCCGACGTGAAGCCCGAGATCAAGGTCTGGATCATCAAGCAGTAATCGGCGTCACATTGCCGGGATGGGGGGAGTCCGGACTCGGACTCCCCTTTTTTTGCCCCTGTCCGAGTCGCTGTCCACCGCGCAACCTTCATTCACCCGATGGGGTACCGCAGTAAGACCGCGGCTGTCCATCACTCGCATTCTCCCGACTCCATACATGGCAGAACGTCCGCCCAGCCCCGGCGAATCCATTGCTCGCCGCGCCGCTGCCCTCGCCAGTGACATGAAGGCCAACGATATCCTCGTCCTCGATTTACGCGGAGTGACGGATATGACCGACTTCTTTGTTATTGCCAGTGGGACATCCGACACGCACGTCCGCGCCGTCGCAGAACACATCCAGGCAGGGTTGAAGGACGGTGGCGTGTCTACCACTATGACCGAAGGCCTCACGCAAGGACGCTGGGCGCTGCTCGACTATGCGCACACGGTCATTCACGTATTTCATCCGACGTTGCGTCAGTACTATCAGCTGGAACGGCTGTGGGGAGACGCGAAGCCGGTACCTCTGAACACCGAAACCACGCAGGGAGCCCGGTAAATGCCGCAGGCGCAGCGCTGGACACGATGGGGAGCCGCTCTGGTATTCGCGATCATCTCGATCGCGTCGCCGCTCCACGCCCAGTTCTTCGGGCAGAATCAGGTCCAGTACGATCGGCTGCGCTGGCGCGTCATCGAAACCGAGCATTTCCAGATTCACTACTATCCGGAAATTGCCGACGTCGCTCCCGATGCCGCGCGCATGGCCGAACGGTCATACGCGCGGCTGTCACGCCTCATGGCGCACCAGTTCCGCGAAAAGAAGCCGGTGCTCATCTTCGGCTCGTCAGGAGACTTTGCGCAGAGCAACGTCTTCGGCGATCTCGGCGAAGGCACTGGCGGTGTCACCGACGCGCTGCGTCAGCGCATGGCGCAGTTCTTCAGCGGCGACTGGGCCAGCTTCGAACACGTGCTCCAGCACGAAATGGTGCACGTGTTCCAGTTCGACATTTTTTCGCGCGGTCGCGCAGGCGCGGGTCTGCAGAACCTGGCGATGGTGAATCCTCCGCTCTGGTTCATGGAAGGCCTCGCCGAGTACTTCTCGATCGGCCCCGATCACCCGTGGACTGATGCGTGGGTGCGCGACGCCGTGACGAACAACGCGCTCCCCACCATCACACAGATGACGGAGCGCCCCGACAAGTACTTTCCGTATCGCTACGGGTTGTCGGTATGGCAGTACGTCGGCGCGCGCTGGGGTGACGAGGTCATCGGCGAGATCATGAACGCCGTGCCCAGCGTCGGTATCGATCGCGCCTTCCGCCGCGAAATCGGCCTGTCGCTCGACGAGCTCAGCGCCGAATGGAAGCAGGCGATGCAGAACAAGTTCCTGCCCACGGTCGCCGAGCTCCAGCGTCCACGCAGCTTCGCCGAGCCGCTGCTCTCGCAGAATCGGTCCGGCAGTATCGCCAGCTTGTTCGTGGCGCCGGCGCTCTCCAACGACGGCAAGTACATCACGTACATCGCCTACGGCAGCTTCCTGCGCGGGGAAGTATTCCCCGAGATGTACCTTGCCAACGGCGAGACGGGCAAGCGTATCGCACGCCTCGTGAAGACGACCACGAATCCCGACTTCGAGCAGCTGCGCTATATCTATTCGCAGCCCTCGTTCTCGCCCGATGCAAAGCTGCTCGCCTTCACCGGACAGAGCGGTGGACGCGACGTGCTGTACGTGATGGACGTGAAATCGCGGAAGATTCTGAAGAAGTTCGACTTCGAACTCGATCAAGTGATGAGCCCGAGCTTTTCACCCGATGGGCGTCGTATCGTCTTCAGCGGCATGCGCAACGGTACCAGCGATCTCTACATCGCGTCGCTCGATGCCGGTGGCTACACCCAGGTCACGAAGGATCCGTTCGGCGATCTGCAACCGCAATGGTCGCCCGATGGACGCACGATCGCCTTCACCAGCGATCGCGGAGAGGACACCGATCTCGATATCCTGAAGATCGGAAAGTGGAAGTTGTCGCTGCTCGACCTCGAGACGCAGCAGGTCACGATCGTCGAGGGGCAGGACGGGCGCGCTCTCAATCCGCAGTGGGCGCCCGACGGCAAGTCGCTGGCATACATCACCGACCGCACCGGCATCGCCAACATCTTCCTGTACGACCTCGAGGAGAAACAGCACTACCAGCTCACGAACGTGCTGGGTGCCGTCACCGCCGTGGCCGAACAGTCGCCGGCGATCACATGGGCGCGCGGCGCGGACGTGCTGGCCTTTGTGTACTACGAGAAGACCGACCATGCGATCTGGAAGATCAGGAATCCGCGGTCGCTCAAGAAGGAGCCGTATCGCGAGCCGGTAGTGGTGGCGCAGGGCGGCACGCCTGCCAAGCCGACCACGCCCGTCGCCAAGCCGGCCACACCGGTGCCGATCGATCGCACGGCGCATCTGAATCGCGCCATACTCGGCGACACCGCGGCCGCGCGGCAGTCGTTCTATCGACCCACAGTCGGTGCGGTGGCGCGCGCATCGGATGACCTGCCGGTGTCCGTGACCGCCCGTATGTCGGAAACGGTGAGCGTGCGGGCGCTGATGGACAGCTTCGACTTCAATCTTCCCGACTCCACCAAGTTTCGCGATTACCGCTACAAGGCGCGTCTCACGCCGGAGTATGTGGCGCAGCCGTCCATCGGGTACCAGCAGGGTGGATTCGGCCAGGGGACGTTCGGCGGCACCACGGTCGTGCTCAGTGATCTGCTGGGCGACCGGCGACTTGCGCTCTCCGGTGCGATCAACGGGCAACTCAGCGACGCGCAGGTGTTCGCGGGCTACACCAGTCTGGGACGCCGTCTGCAGTACACCACGGGGGTGATTCAACAGCCGATCTACCTGCTGTCGAATTACCTCCAGGAAGATCTCGGCAACAACCAGTTCTCGGAATCGCAGGAGATCACGCGGCTCGTCTTGAGGCAGGTGTTTGCAGCCGGCCTCTATCCGCTCAACCGCTTCACGCGGTTCGAGCTGGGCGCGCGCTTCCAGAACATCGACCAGCAGGTGTTCCCCTTCACGCGTCTGGTGAACTACCAGCAGGGACTGGCCACCGGCTTTGAGCGCGGTCCCACGCGCAACGTCGCGTCGGCCAACACGATCTCGCCGTATCTGGCGTTCGTCACCGACAACACGCTCTTCGGGTACACGGGGCCGATCTCCGGACGCCGCATGCGTCTTGAAGTGGAGCCGAGCATCGGGACGTGGAAGTGGACGGAGTATATGGCGGATATCCGCGGCTATTACCCGATCCTCTTCAACTACATCACGTTCGCCACCCGACTCACCACCAGCATGTCGGTGGGTCGCGACGAGCTGCGCTTTCCGAAGTGGCTCGGCCGTCCCGATTTCATCCGCGGGTACAACCGCGAAGACCTGGGCTCGGTCGCCTGCACCGGCCTGCCCACTGACGACGGCACATCGTGCAATTCCGTCGAGCTGATCGGCAGCCGGGTGGCCTTCGCCAACGCCGAACTGCGCTTCCCGATTATCCGGAGTTTCGGTCGTCGTCTGCCGATCGGACTTCCTCCCATCGACGGCCTGTTCTTCTACGACGCCGGCGTGGCGTGGTCAAAGGGCCAGCAGGTTTTGGCCAGCCGCCCCGCCGGGTATGACTTCTCGCGCGAGCGCGCGCTGCTGCAGAGCTACGGCTTTGGAGTCCGCTTCAACCTGTTCAACATCGCCATCGTGCGCTGGGACTGGGCGGTCCCGATCAGTCGCCCCGGCACGAAGGGCTTTGGCACGTGGTTCTTCGGCGCCAGCTATTGAGGCGCCGCCCCCGTCCGCACGGGGGGTGAGAGCAAGGGGGGACGATGGGGGATTTCCCCTGCCGTCCCCCCTCCCTGCTCCTGCCTCCGACAGGTACTTTTCCCCCGTGCGCACGCTCATCGTGACGGCGCTCGTGCTCCTCGCGTGCGGTGTTGCCGGCGGCTGTGCCGATCGCTCGTCCCGCCCTTCCGGAGCCGACGCCACTCTCAGTATTCCCGGTGGTCCGGATCCGATCGTGTTGCGCGTTTCGCGCGACGGCGGTGCCATGAGCGCTGCTCGCTATCCGGAACTCGATTCCACGCTGTGGCGCTCGAGCGCACGCGTGCCCGCCCTCGAGCGCATCATCGCGTTCGGCGTTGAAGACGGCTACCTCGCGGCGGTGGACACGAGCGGGGCTCCGGTTCGCATCGATCTCCGAGTCGGCACCGTGACCACGTCGCGGACCGACGACGTCGCCGTCGCCTCGTCGGCCGACGGTGGCGCGATCTACGCCCTTACCACCGATGGCGAGATCACGCGGTATACGCCGAGCGGCGGCGATTGGCGCTTTACGCCCACGCTGCCGGCCCACGTCCTCTATGCGCAGGCGGACGGCTCGCTGATCGTGGCCGGCGCCAAGGGCGATCGCGCGATCGTGTGGCGCGTGCGTCCTCCCGGACAGGAGGTCACCGACAGCCTCTCGTTCGACATCGGCGGTAACGAGGCCACGTTGCGCACGTCGCTCGGCGCCACCGCCGGCGCGGTCGGTGATCGCGTGTTCTTCGGCGGCAACGAAGAAGTGATCGCCGTGCGCACGCGCGATCTCGCCAAGGCGCTCGAAGTCGACATCGGCGACCCTGTCACGGCCATTGCGGCCACGCCGAGTGGTGACCGCCTGTTCGTGGCGATCGAACATGAAGAACTGTTGCGCGTCGTTGATCGGTTCGAAGAAGGCATAAAGGGCACGATCACGTTGCCCGGTGTGCCGCGTGCGTTGCGCATGGACCCGTTGGGTCGCCTGCTGCTGGCGCGCGGTGGCGCTGATTCCGTGTACGTGATCAGTTTGGGCAGCGACGCCGTGATCGGCGTGGTCCGCAGCGAGTGGCGTGGCGATTTGCCGCTCGTCTTGCCCGACGGCGCAATCGCCACCACGCGTGGCGACGATGTGGTCTTTGCACATCCGTCGACGCTGGCCGACCTGCGAACCGTCGAGGGCGGCGCGCGTCAGTTCTGGTACACGCTGCGCTGGAACGGATTCCGCCCACGCGCGGCCGGGCTCGATCAGCCGGTGCAGTTCCGCACCAGTGCGCCGCGCGACTCCGTGGACTACGCCGACAGCGCCGCCGCGCGTGATACCGCACGACGTGACACAGCGACAACGTCGGCCTTCACGGTATCGTTCGCCGCTGTGCTCGACGAGAAGCAGGCCCGTCAGGTCGCGTCGCGCATTCGCGTGGACGGGGAGACGCCGCGCATTACGACGTCCGATCGTGCGGGGAAAACACTGTTTCGCGTCGTGCTCGGTCCGTACCCGACTCGCGCCGACGCGGACCGCGTCGGCAAATCGTCGGGACAGAGTTATTGGATCTTCGAGGGGGCACCGTGACGCCGCTCAGTCTGACCGAATCGTGGGAGATGGAGGGTCGACGTCTGGCGCCCCTCCTCGACGGCATCTGCTCCGTGGTCATCGCCGCGACCGACTCCGCATTGGCGACATCGACGGCGCTCGGCGTCGCGCGGGCACAGGGACTACGCCGACGCGTCGCCGTGGCCGACTTGATCGGCGAGGCACCCGCGATCGAAGCGCTGCTCACCGGCGATGATCCGCACGGCATCTCCGACAGCTTTCTCTACGGTGTGTCGCTCAACAAGATCGCGCGCCCGATGACTGGTGCGGAGAACGTGTTCCTCATGCCCAGCGGCACGGAAGCGGTCGCGCACGACGCGGTGTATGCGAACGAACGCTGGCGTCGTCTCGCCGCCGGCTTTCATCAGGTCGGTGCGTTGCTCGTCGTCGTCGCCGATCCGGCCACGCCTGGCTTCGCCGACTTGTGTGCGTACATCGGCGCGCTGATGCCCGTCGGCGACACGGTCTTCCCCACGCCGCCAGGGGTGCCGCTCATCGCACCGCCCGCGCCGCCCGCACCCGAGCCGCCTCGGACGACGCCTCAGCCCGCGGCTGCGCGCGCGCGCGCGGCCGCGGCTGACAACGAGTCGAGCCGCCGCCGTCGTTTCATCGCGATCGTGGCCGTGATCGGTGCGATCGCCGTCGCGGTCGGCGCCTTCTGGCCGCAGCTCGTGGCACGCCTTCCGGAATCGGTCGCGGCACTGATCACCGGCACGCAGCGTGAACCCGACAGC
>JBBQXC010000119.1:0-14983 GCA_038210005.1 Gemmatimonadales bacterium | reverse complement strand
TGCGCCGGCTTGAGGATGAGCGAGCCCACGCAGTTCGCCATGCCGCCGATCGTACCGAAGCGCGCACGCGCCAAATCGGCCACGCGGTCGATCTCACTCCAGTCGGTCGCGTCGCTCGTGGCGTAGTCCGCGCCGAGTTCGGTGGCCAAGGCGGCCAGTGGCTCCTCGCGACGCGCGGTGAGAAACAGAGGTGTGCCGGAACCGGCGAGACGACGGGCGAGGGCGGCGCCGACGCCACCGGTTGCCCCGAAAATGAGAACCGCGTGCGATGTCAGTGACATGCACGCGGAACTCGTACATCAGTCGATTTGTTCCCGCGCTCGCGAGTTCACCACTTCTCGAGGTCCCCCTCTCCCTTCCAGACCAGCGTACCGTTCTTGAAGTACGGTTGCAACTTCAGGATCTCCGGCATTCTCGCCGCGAGCGCCGCCCGTTCTTCGTCGGTGAACACGCCTTCCTTGCCCACCTTGAGTGACGGGTCGGCGCTACTGAGCGCGAACAGGGCGATGCGCTCACGCAAGAGCGAGAACTGGTACTTGGTGAACGCGGTGTGCGCCTCAGCAGGAACGGACGACTGCGCTTGGGGCAGGTCACCCGACAATCCGTACGTGGCAACCTTCGCTTCCAACACGACCGGCGGCGTGAACTCGAAGCTGCACGTGAGACCCATCTGCAGGACCACGTTTTGCCACGTCATAACGCTCATGCTGTCTTGCGCGAACACGTTCGCCCGTTTGTTCTCGTCGGTATACGATGCGGAGACGACGGCGCTCAGTCGTTCCACGTCCTTGGTCAGCCGTCGAGACCGTGCGTCGTTGGCGTCCGTGCGGGTTGGCGCAACACGGCTGGTCATTGCCGCGGACTGCCCGTTTTCAAAACACTTCTGGGCGTCTTTGTTCTTCTGTGCGTGCGCCGAAGCGAGTTTTCGGGTCTGCGTGGCCTTCTCGGCGTCGGCGGCCATCGGCGTCAGCGCCGCCAGCATGAGGTCAAGCTGCGACGCGTTCAGCGTCATGTTCACGGGCTTGGAGCTGGCCGCGACCGACTTGCCGCCCCCCGGTGCCGTGCCGGACGTGGTGGCGCTGGCCTCCGGTGCCTCCTTGCCCGCGACCTTCTCTTTTGCTTTGTCCTTGATGGCGTCGGCGCCGATCTTCTTCAGCTTACCGAACTGCGCCCGCGCATTCGAGACGGGAGTGGCGAGTAGCACCGCCAACACCGGAACGAGCAACACACGGAACGTCGGGAGGCGATGGCCAACGGGAAACACACGCATGACGAGCTCCTGAGGTGCGATGAGAGATTGACCCCACGCCTGAAATCAACCTGTGACCGCGGTCCGCGCAAGTTTGGCGCATGGCCGCGTCTGCCACAAGTTTGCCGCGGGCCGTCCCTCGCCACGTGCCGGGCTACGGGAGGCGACGCCCCACCAACGCCAGAGGCACCCGCCGGAGGCCCTCCCAGCGGTGCGTCACGGTTCCTTGGCGAACCAGGAGCTGGGCCGACAGTCCACCGTCCAGCATGAGGGCGTCGACCGCGCCCAGTCGACGCATGACTTCCGCCATTTCCATGGTGGTCGGACCAATCGGCAAACGTTCGGCGAATTTGCCTACCCCGTCGTAGCGCGACAACGCGATCAGCACGTGCCCATCGACCCGAACACCGAGCGCCAAGCGAATATCGCGATGATCGCGATCGAGTGCCACGGCAGGGTCGCACAGCACGCCAGGCGCGCGGCCTCGTTCGAGCACCAACGGGAATGACTGCAGGGCTTCACGGATGCCGCCGGAGGCCCGCATGCTGTCGATGGTGCTCGTCGCCGCGATGCGGATATGACCTGTACTGTCGACAACGAACGCGCCGGAAAGCGGGCCATTGCCGGGCTCCTGCCACTCTCGTCCGCGATGGACCACCCAACCCCACGGGCCCTCGTCGGTGAACTGGCCGGCGTTCATCGCGAGCAGCGCATCGCCCGGTGCCACATCCAGCGACCAGGGTAGCAACTCGCTCCCGTTGCGTGCGAGATCGAGGCTCAGCGCGATACGCGTCGGATCCACATCGACGGCGATCATGCGTACCGACACCTTCCGGGGGCCAAGCACAATTGGCCACGTGGCCCATTTGAGCGCGGCGTCACCCTGCCACTGCAGCGCGGGCAACGCCATCGGCAACGCTGCCGATCCGCACGCGATCGGTGGGATGGGCGTCACGCGTTGCGCCGTGACGTGGTGTACCGGCACCGCGGTGGCGAGAGCGGCAGCGCAACGGCGCACGACGCGAAGCCGGAGACGCATACGTGCCGTCTGCGCTGTTATGGCGACAGGCGCCGCTTCACCCACGCACCCGCTTCACGACGGAATTGGATGCGATCGTGCAAGCGGCTTTCCCGACCCTGCCAGAACTCGATTTCCTCAGGGATAATCCGAAGGCCGCCCCAATGCTCCGGAAGCGGCACGTCTCCGCTCGCGAATCGCGCTTCATTCTCCACGAGTTGCTGCTCCAGCACCGAGCGATCGGTGAGCACCGTGCTCTGATGCGACGTCCACGCACCCACGCGACTGGGCAGGGGGCGCGACTGAAAGTACGCATCCGACTCCGCGCGGCTGATCCGTTGCACCGCGCCATTGATGCGAACCTGACGTTCGAGCTCCCCCCAGAAGAAGCAGAGCGACGCATGGGGATTGTCGGCCAGCTCCTGCCCCTTCCGGCTGCGGTAGTCGGTGTAGAACACGAAGCCCCGCGCATCGAATCCCTTCAGCAGTACCATGCGCGCCGATGGATAGGCATCCGGCGTCGCGGTGGCGAGGCACATCGCGTTCGGCTCGACGACCGCCGCGTTCACGGCCTCTTCGAACCAGCGCCCAAATTGCGCAATCGGATCGGCCGCCACGTCCTGCTCGGCCAACGACTGGAGGCGGTACTCGGTACGGATGTCGGCGATGGTCATGAGGTCAGACCTCCACCATCGGCAGGGCGGCACGCGGATAGGAGTCCGGTACGCCCGCAAACGGATCGCCCACCAGCGGTTCGCCATCGGGCGTCTCCAGCACGAAGCCGGCGTCTTCGATCATGCGCAGGTCGTCACGCGCCGTCTGCCCCTGCGTGGTGAGATAGTCACCTACGAAGATCGAGTTGGCCGGATAGAGGCCCATTACCTGCATGCTGCGCAGGTGCACTTCACGACCACCCGACACGCGAATTTCTTGCGTGGGCAGCAGGAACCGGTACAGCGACAGAATGCGTAGGCAGCGTCGTGGGTCGAGTTCGCGAATGCCCGCGAACGATGTGCCCGGCACCGGAATCAGGAAGTTGACGGGCACGCTTTTTACGTCGAGTTCACGCAACGACATAGCCAGATCAATCACGTCGTCGTCGCTCTCGCCCATGCCGAGAATGCCGCCGCTGCACGTCTTCATGCCGGCGGCCTTCACCGCTTCCACGGTGTTCACGCGATCCTCGAACGTGTGCGTGCCCACCACTTCCGGCGTGAAGTTGGCCGATGTGTTGAGATTGTGATTCACCGTTTCCACGCCGGCTTCCTTCAGGCGCAGTACCTGCTCCTCGTTCAGCAGGCCAAGACAGGCGCACACCTTGAGGTCATGCTTCGCACGCACCGCGCGGACGGCGTCGAGCACCTTGTTGAACACCGTTTCGCCGGGAGCACGGCCCGAGATCACCATGCACAGCGTACCGGCCTTCAACTGCGCCGCACGATCGGCCGCTTCCATGATCTTTTCTTGCGCCATCATCGGATACTTCTCGATTTCGGCGGTCGAGATTTTCGACTGCGAGCAATAGCCGCAATCTTCCGGACAGAGGCCGCTCTGGGCGTTCAGCAGGAAGTGCAACCGCACCCGATTGCCCCACGTCGCGCGTCGCACGCGGTACGCCGCCGCCAGCTGGTCGAGCAGCTGATCATCAGGAGCGGACAGCACCGCGTGGGCCTGTTCACGCGTGATGACCTCACCGGCCAAGGCGCGGTCAGCGAGGAGTTGCCAGTCAGAGAATCCGGACGACATGGAGGTCATGGAGAAAGAGGGGCAAGCAACACGTCGAGACCACCGCCTTCGGCAGCAGCCGCGAGTGCATCGAGATCATCGGGACGATCGACCCACGGGAAACGCAGAATGGTATGGTGCGGCAACAGCGAAACGAGCGCATCGAAATTCGTGGCTTCGGCGACTGTGGCGTCACGCTCGGAAAGCGACGTCAGCACGATGGCCTGCACCGGAACGCCGGCGGATTCCGCCGCGCGCACGGTGAGACGCACATGATTCAACACACCCAACTTGTTGCCCGCCACCAGCAACAGCGGCAAGCGCCAGCGCGCGAACAAGTCGAGGTAGGCAAAGGCGGCCGTGATCGGCACCAGCAGGCCGCCGGCGCCCTCCACCAACACCACGTCCGCGCGCTGCTCCACCTGCGCCAACGCCGCGTCGAGCACGCCGAGGTCGATCGTGACGCCGGCACGCGCCGCCGCGATCATCGGCGCCAGCGGTTCCTCGAGTACGTAGGGCCGGACCACCGACGACGGCAAGGTCCCACCGCACGCCGCTCGCAGTCGATCCGCATCGGAGGCGAGTCCGCTCTCGGACACCGGGCGTTCCACGACACCGCTTTCAATCGGCTTCATCGCCGCCACGCGCAGACCCAACACGCGCGCCCGCGCGGCCAACGCACACGTCACGACGGTCTTGCCGATTCCCGTGTCGGTACCGGTCACGCCGAAGCGGATGGGCCTAGTCATCGACAGGTCCTCCCGTCCCGATCGTTTCTGCGCGCGCACCGCTCAGGAAACGATGTATCACGCCATACACGAGATCGAGCTCGCGGTCCGTGATGCAGTACGGCGGCAGACAGTACGCGACATTGCCGAGTGGACGTAGCAAGACACCCTCTTGCAGCGAGTAGGCGGCGAGCTCCCGGCCGATGTCGCTGAGATAGCCTGCCGGCGCATCCAGTTCCACCGCGCCAATCGTGCCGATCTGCCGCACGGCGCGCACACCCTCGACTCGGCGTAGCGAGTCGAGATGCCGGGCATGCGCCACTTCAATGCGCACCCGATCATCCTCGCATTCTTCGTCGAACAGCTCGAGCGACGCCAGCGCGGCCGCACACGCGATCGGATTCGCCGTATATGAGTGACCGTGAAAGAACGTCTTCGCGCGGTCTTCGCTGCGAAAGGCGTCGAAGATGTCTTCGGTGGCCGCGGTCGCGCCGAGCGGCAGCACACCGCCCGTGAGTCCCTTCGACATGCAGAGCAGATCGGGTCGCACATCGGCGCGCTCGCACGCGAACAGGGGGCCGGTGCGCCCGAAACCGGTGAGTACTTCGTCGGCGATGAGATGCACACCGGCCGCGGCGGTGCGCTCGCGGATGTCCTGCAGTACCTGCTCATCCCATACGCGCATGCCACTCGCGCCAAGCACGAGCGGCTCCACGATCACCGCCGCCAGCTCCGTGCCGCGCTCGGCGATCAGCGCGTCGAGCGCCGCAATCGTATCGCCCGCCGACGGATCGGGAAGCCGCGCCACTTCGAACAGCAGCGGCTCGTACATGTGCGTGAACACACCACGACCGCTCGCCGCCATCGCGCCGAAGGTGTCGCCGTGATATGCGTTGTCGAGCGCCGCGATCAGGCGTCGCGGCGTACCACGATTGGCGAACGATTGCAACGAGAGCTTGATCGCGACTTCGACGGCGGTCGATCCGTCGTCGGAGAAGAAGATCTTCGACAGGCCACGTGGCAATCGCTGGACGAGTTCCGCCGCCAGCGCGGCCGCCGGCTCGTGCGTGAATCCGGCGAAGATGACCTGGTCGAGACGCTTCGCCTGCTCGGTGATGGCATCGACGATGTCGTCATGGCAATGGCCGTGCGTGGTGACCCACCACGACGAAATCGCATCGAGAATGGGCCGCTCGTTCGCATCGTAGAGCCAGGCACCCTTGGCCCGGACGATCGCGACGGGCAGCGGCGCCTGATGATGTTGGGTGTACGGATGCCACACATGCGCCGCGTCGTGCAGCAGCACGCGCTCGGCGGCCGTGTGCATCGGCGTGTCGAAATCATCATCGTCGTGCGGGTTGCTCATCCGGGCATCACGCGCATGGCGTCAATGAGGTTGGCGGCGAGGTTGTCCACGAGTTCCATCGGATGTACCGCCGAGACCGAAATGCGCAGGCGCGACGTGCCCGCCGGCACGGTGGGCGGTCGCACACCGCCAACCAGAAATCCTCGATGACGCATGGCGGCCACCAGCCACATGGTACGCATCGGATCGCCGACCATGATCGGAATGATATGCCCATCGCTCATGCCCGGTGCTTCGCGTCCGGCGGCGCGCAGCCGTGCGCGCAAGCGCGTGGCGCGCTCGCGCACCGCCTCACGACGCCACGACTCCACCTGCACGATCCGCAACGCCTCGAGGGTCGCGGCGGCAATGGCGGCCGGAGCGCCGGTGGTGAAAATGAATGACCGCGCGCGGCTCGTGAGGAAATCCACCAGCACCTGCGAACCCGCCACGTACGCCCCCGACGTTCCCATCGCCTTGCCCAGCGTTCCCACGATCACGTCGATCTGTCCGGTCATCCCGAAGTGCTCGACCGACCCCGCGCCCGTCGCGCCCAGCACGCCCGTGCCATGCGCATCGTCCACGTACGTCCACGCGTCGAACCGACGCGCGAGCGGGACGAGCTGATCGAGCGGGAAGAGATCGCCGTCCATGGAGAAGATCCCTTCCACCACAATCAGCGCGCGGCGGAATTCATGCCGGTCGGCCTCGAGCATCGCGGCCAGCGCATCGATGTCGGCGTGCGGGAACACGCGGAGCGTCGCTTTCGACAGACGGCAGCCATCGATCAGCGACGCGTGACTCAGCGCGTCGGAATAGATCACATCCCCCGGACCGACGAGGGCCGGAATGGCACCGACATTCGCCATATAGCCGGATGGGAACAGCAGTGCGTGCTCGCATCCCTTGAAGCGCGCGATCTCACGCTCGAGCACCTCGTGGATCGGGTGATTCCCCGAGATCAGCCGCGCGGCGCCGGCGCCCAGCCCTTCGGCCTGCAACACCGCGCTCGCGGCGCGGGCTATTCGCGAATCGGCTGCGAGTCCGAGATAATCGTTCGACGCGAAGTCGGCGATACGCTCGCCGCCGAGCAGCACGGTGCCAGCGCGGCGCTGATGCACCTGCCGCAGCGTGCGGCGCAGACCGGCGCTCTGCAGCGCCTGCAGCTCCTCGTCGAGTGCCGCATCCATGCCGCGCGTTTCGGCCGCGTGCGCCGCCGCCGTGGGGTCGACCATGAGGCTGCTCACCGGATGACGAACGTGAGGTGCTTACTCGCGGGGTGCGCCGTGCAGACGCCACCAAAGGTACCGGGTGGCACGGTGTATTCCGTCTGCTCACCCGCGGCGATGTTGAACATCGCCAACTGGTGCTTGACCGTGTCGTCGTTGACCACGCGAATCGTTCGACGGGCCCCGCCGCCGCGTACGTACACCGTGTCGCCAAGTGGCGCCGTCCGGCCGTAGGCATCGGTGACCATCGCTGCACCGCCGCGCGTCACGCGGATGAGCGTGTCGGGACGCGGCCAGCTGAACCAGGCGATCGCAGCGCTCAGGGCGACCACCGCGAAGAGGACCGCCACGCGTGGAGCCGTCATGGCGTCTTCACCGGTACCGTCACGGCAACGCTCGTGCGGTCGCTGAACTGCAGGCGCAGCCGCACGCTGTCTCCCACGGCGAGGGCACGCCGCAAGTCGATCAGCATCACATGCAGCCCACCCGGCACCATCTTCACCACATCGCCGGCCGGAATGCGGAGTTCGGTGCGCGGCATCATGTGCGCCATACCGCCCTGCTGCATCGTCTCATGCACCTCGGCGGCACCGGCGTCAGACGTTGTGACGCCGACCAGCGTGATCGGCACGGTGTCGTTGTTGTCGATGTCCATGTAGGCGCCACTCGTGGCGCCGGAATCGGCGATTCGCGCCCAGCCAGTGCGCACGGCGATGCGTTCAACTGGCGGTGGGGAGCTGCTCGTGCAGGCAAGTCCGATACCGATCGCCGCCACGGCAGCGAGGGAAAGAACAGGAAAAAATCTCGACGTCATAGCAACCGATCGAGGTCGGCCGCCAACGCGTCCCACCCCGTCCCAAACGGGTACAGCGCCACCAGCCTGCCGTGCGAATCCACGAGAAAGACCTGTGACGAATGGCTGACCAGATACCCCGTGGCGTTCGTGCCGGGCTCGCGGGCCGCGGCGACGCCGAACGCGTCCATCATGCGGGATGTCGTGATGGCATCGCCGGAGACACCCTCGAACGAGGCGTCGTACATCCGTGCATACCGCTCGGCGACCGCCGGCGTGTCACGATCGGGATCGACCGTCACGAAAACGAAACGCACCGCCTTCGCCTCGTCGCCGAGTTTGGCACGCACCCTCTTCCAGTCGGCGAGGGTGGTCGGGCAGACATCGGGGCAATGCGTGTAGCCGAAGAACAGCACTATCGGCCGACCGGGTTCCGGTGACGTGCTGAAGGTAGAACCATCGGCCCGCGTGAACGCAAACACGGGCATCGCGCGCGGCGGATCGACTGCCATGCCCTTGAAGCCGCCGCCGAGGTCGCATGCGGCCAGCGATACGGCACCCACGAACAGTGCCCAGCCGCGCCTCACGCGACGGCGCATCGCGCACACTGCCCGTACAGCGTCACGTCGTGCGACTCCAAGCGGAATCCTTCCGGCGTGAGCTCGCGCAGATCGCCGGGGCAGCCGTGAATCTCGAACACGCGGGCACAGCTCCGGCAGCGGAAGTGATGATGATGCCCGATGCCCGAACGCTCGTAGCGCGGTGATTCTCCCGGCAATTCCACCGGTACCAGCCACCCGCTGTCCACGAGCGCATTGATCGTACGGTAGACGGTGGCGATCCCGAGCGTCGCCATCTGCTCCCGACCGGCTTCGAGCACCTCGGTGGGCCCCAACGGACGGGGCGTCACCTCGAAAACCTGCCGTATCGCATCGCGTTGTTTGGTGTTGCGTTCCATCACTCAAATATGCCTGAGGACCGAGTGGCGTGCAGGGCTGGCGCGGCGTTGATTTCGCGTTCATGTCGTCCGCCACTTCCGAGCGATCCCGTTGGATTCGCCTCCTGACCCTCGCCGTTGTCGCTATTGCGATCGCCCATGCGCTCGATGCCACGGCGTGGCGTTCCGCGCGAGTGCTGACGGTGAACGACAGGGACTGGGGACGCCTACTGCGATCGATGGGATATCTCCCCACGTGGGGCGTGATCGCCCTGGGGTACTGGCTGCAGCAACGTGACCACCCGCGTCGCACGGCCTACGCGTGGGCACTGGTCCTGGGCCCGGCGCTCGGTGGGGGCCTCGCGGAGCTTCTGAAGCTCTCGATCCGCCGGCTGCGACCGAACCCCGACGTGTTCGAATACGTGTTCCGTCCTTTTGCCGAGGGGCCCTGGTCCAATCGCGGGATGGGAATGCCGAGCAGTCATGTGTTGGTCGCGTTCACGGGGGCGGCGGTGCTGGCGCAGCTCTATCCCCGGGCACGCTGGCTATGGTACGCACTGGCGGCGGGATGTGCCGCGACCCGCGTACTGGCGATGGGGCATTTCCTGAGCGACACGGTAGTGGCGGCGGTCCTGGGGGTCCTGGTGGGTGGCTGGGTCTGGGGCAGGGCGAATCACGGAATCGTCGCGCCATCTTCGCTTGTCACTTGATAGCGGCTTCGCAATAAAGCTATCATTCAGGATGTCGCATTCACCATGAACCACGCCTTGCTGTTCGCCAGCATGGCGGGGTTGGGCACAGGGCCACTCGTCGCCCGCGCCGCCAAGGCCCGGCCCCAGATGCTGGCCTTCATCGACGGATTTGTGCTGGTCACCATCGGTGGCCTCGTCCTGCTGGACGTGATTCCGCACGCCCTCGAGCATCGCGACCTGTGGGCTGGCCTCTTCATGCTCGCCGGTTTCACGCTGCCCAATCTGGCCGAACGGCTGTTCCGGTTCGGCGTACAGCAAACGCACACGGCGGTTCTGCTGCTGGCGCTCGTGGGAGTCGCCATCCACTCGGCGCTCGACGGCAGCGCGCTCGCCCAGTCGGCCGCGAATCCGTCGAGTCTGATCGGCTACGGCGTGGTATTGCACCAGCTCCCCGTGAGTCTCATGGTGTGGTGGGTACTGAGCGACCGGCCACGCGCCGTCACGTGGTTCGTGCTCACGCTGATGGCGTTCACCACGGTCGTTGGATACTTCGCGGAGCCGACGATACTTGCCGTGCTTCCCGACCGCGCCGGTGTGTGGTTTGAAGCGGTGGTCGGCGGCTCGTTGCTGCACGTCATCGCCCATCCCGCCCATTCGCATGCGCACGATGCGGAGCATGGCCACGCGCACAATCACGCGCACGATCACGCGTCTGGCCACGACCACGCGCACCGGACGTCGGATCCGATTGATGCGCAACACGACGAAATCCGTCTCGACGCCGAAACGCGCGTTCCCAATGGCATCGGCGCGCTGCTTGGTATCGCGCTCCTGGTTGTGCTGCATATTAGCCGGAGCGCTCACGGTGACGCGTCGCTGCGTACGGTATGGACGAGTTTTCAGGGGTTGGCGCTCGAGAGCGCGCCGGCGTTGCTGGTGGCGTACCTGATGGCGGGTCTGGTGCACGCGTTCGTGGCGCCGGGAAAACTCGCCTGGTTGAATCGCGGGTCTGCGCTACGCCAGGGGCTCTCCGGGATGGCGCTGGGGTTGCCGCTGCCGATCTGCTCGTGCGGCGTCGTGCCGTTGTATGAAGGGCTGGTGAAGCAGGGGGTCTCAACGGCTGCCGCCGTGGCATTTCTCATTGCCACGCCCGAACTCGGAATCGATGCCGTACTGCTCTCGGTGCCGTTGCTCGGCGCGCCGTTCACCATCGTGCGTGTCGCGGGCGCCGCCGCCGTAGCCCTGATCGTTGCCCTCGTCATGGCGCGCGTGTCGGTCGCTCGCACCAGATCGCGCTCGTTGCCCATCGCGGAGCTCTCGGTCACACCCACCCTGCGCAGCCGCCTGCAGACGGCGATGCGCACTGGGTTCGCCGACATGGTCGACCACACGGCGCCATGGATTCTGCTGGGACTGATCATCGCCGCGTTGCTGGGGCCGCTGATGCAGGGCTCATGGATGACGAGACTTCCGGCCGGTGTCGATGTGCTGCTCTTCGCCGCGATCGGTTTACCGCTGTACGTGTGCGCATCGGCGTCTACGCCGTTGGTGGCGGTGCTGGTCGCGGCGGGCGTGTCTCCCGGCGCCGGACTCGCACTGCTGATCACCGGACCAGCCACCAACGTGGCCACGATCGGTATCCTGTCACGTTTGCACGGCGCACGCTTCGCCTACGTGTTCGCCGCGGCCATGATCGTGGCCGCGATCGCGACCGGTCTGCTGGTGAATGCGGTGCTGCCTGCCGCGTCGATGCCGACGTTGTCGCAGGCGTCGCTCGACAGGACGTCGCCGCTCGAACTGTTCTCCGTGCTCGCGCTCGCCGCACTCTACGCCGCCTCGGTGCTGCGACGGGGCGCCCGCGGATTTCTGGGCGAACTTCGCATGTCCCACACGTGATGCGCTGCTGTCCGGGCCGTGGTCCGCGCCCATGATGCCGCTGGTGCTGATGGCCGGCTTCCTCGGCGCCGGAAAAACGCGCTTTCTCACCACGATCATTCCACTATTGCTCGAGCGCGGTGTCCGCGTGCGCATCGTGCTCACGGACTTCGAGAACGCGAAGATCGACGCCGCGCGGCTCGGTGAACTCGATGCGCTCGTCACGCCGCTGAACGGTGAGTGCATCTGCTGCGGCTCGCTCCGCGAACTGCTGGACACGCTGCAGGCGGTACCGCACGATCCGGGTAGCGTCATGCTGATCGAAGCCAACGGTGCCACCGAAACCGACGAGCTGCTCGGCTATCTCACCACCGACACCACGCTCACGCACTTTACGCTGCCGATGCAACTCACCGTGATCGATGCGGCGCGTTGGCAGAAACGTTGGTGGAACAACGGACTCGAGTCGGCTCAGACCAGGACGGCCACGCACGTGCATCTCAATTGGACCGACACACTGTCGCCCGATCGACGTCGCGCCGTGCAGCAGCGTGTGGCGGTGGTGAACGCCCGCGCCACCTTCACCACGCCGGTGGAATTCGCCGACATGCTGCAGTCGCTGGCGGAGTCCGTGCGCGAGACGGAGCGACGTGCACCGCAGGGCGTTGCCCGGGCGCATCGACATGCCCACGGGCATACGCATCCCTTCGGCAGCGTCGCCTTGCCGCTCCCGCGGTTGGTCGAGCGCGCGCGTTTCATGGCCTTCGTGCAGGCCTTGCCGCCGGCCGTCGTGCGGGCCAAAGGACTCGTCCGCTTCGTCGACCAGCCGGCCGAGATGTTCGTGTGGAATCGCGTGCCGGGGCGGAAGAACGTGCAACTCGATGCGTCGTCGCCGCATGCCGATGCCGACGCGACGGCGCTGTTCATCGGCGTGGGCATGTCACTCGACGATCTCGAGTCACGGATCGCGGCGCTGGCGTCCGCCCACGACTGAGCATCGGCTGTCGGAGCATCGGCCGTCGGCATTTCTCCGGGCGCTCTGGTGTAGCAGATTACTCCGAGCCGTCTTCCTCGATTCCGGAGTTTCTGTCGTGACGCTTCACGCGATTCGCTCGCTGCTTCGCCCGTCGCTCGTGGTCGCCGTTCTGGCGGCCGGCATTCCGGCACTCGCGTCGGGAGCCGATATGGCTGGCGGCGCCATGCCGGGTGCGCTCATGCGGCATCTCAAGCTCGTGCGCTCGTTCCCGGCGGCCGACACAGTGCTGGCCACGTCACCCGAGAAGATTACGATCGAGCTCAGTGAAGCGGTCGAAGTCACCGGTGCCAAGCTCACGCTGGCCACGCAGGGTGGGGCACCGATCGTACTTGGCGCACTGCGTCGCGAGCCGAGTGCGCCGAAGGTGCTGCGGGCTGATGTCTCCACCACACTCGCCAGCGGAAGCTACGCCGTGTCATGGCGCACGATGTCGAAGGACGGACATGTGGTGAAAGGAACGTTCGGGTTCCGCGTCGGCGCCGCGAAGTAAAGGACATCCTCGTGGAGTTTGCTGCACCGCTCGCGCGCCTGCTGCTCTACGCCGGCGCGACGCTGGCGATCGGGCGCGCTGCGTTCGCCTTTTTCGACACCGACGTCGGCGCCACGCGGCGAGCAGTGCGGGGGGCCCTCTGGTTCGGCGCGAGCGCACTGCTGATCGCACCGGTCGCCTTGCTGCTGCTGCAGCAACAGGCACTCGAACTCACGGCGGCCGAGCTGCCGGGTCTGTTGCGCGAGACCACGTGGGGGCGCGGATGGCTGCAGTTGGCGATCCCATGCGTCCTGTCGGCGATGTTGCTCCCGATGCGGGTTACTCGGAACACGTCGTTGCTGCTGCTCATGGCGGCGCTCGGTGTAGCGGTCGCGATGGGTGGTCTGGGGCACGCGGCCGCCGATGAACAGTGGCCGCTGGTCTCACGCTTGTTCGATGCGATGCACGTTGCGGGCGCCGGCGCGTGGATCGGCGGCCTGCTGCTGTTGGTGCTGGCGACGGCGGGGAATGCCAAACCGACGGAGGCGGTGTCGGAGGCCGTGTTGGATTCCGTGTCGGATTCCGAGTGGCGCGTGTTCAGTCGCACGGCCACGGTCATGGCGCCGGTGATGATGCTGTCCGGGGTAGGCAGCGCGTGGCTTCGGGTGGGGGCGAGCGGGCCTGCCGAGATTCTGGCGACCGACTACGGTCGGCTGCTGGCGCTCAAGATCGCGCTCGCCGTGGTGGTGCTGGCGATGGGTGCCACGCAGCGGCGACGGCTGTCGGTGGGGAACACACCGGCGCCAAAGGCAGTGCTGTGGGAAGTCGTGATCGCGGCGGTGGTGCTCGTCGTGACCGCGTGGATGACGGGGATGGAGCCACCTGGAGCGTGAACGAAAGAAGCCCGCGAGCGTTGGCTCGCGGGCTTCTTCGTACCACATCGCGTTGCTCAGCGGTTGTAGCGCTTCTTGAACTTGTCGACGCGACCCTGCGTGTCGATGAGGCGCTGCGTGCCGGTGTAGAACGGATGCGAATCGGCGGTGATTTCGAGCAGGATGAGCGGATACTCGTTCCCGTCATCCATCTTGATCTTCTGCTCGCTGGTCATCGTCGAGCGCGTGATGATCGTTGCGCCCGTGGACGAATCCTTAAACACCACCGAATGGTACGGCGGATGAATGCCTTCTTTCATGGTAACTCCAGCATGCGCCACCATTTCCGGCGGGAGCGCGTTTCTAAATGGGGGTCCGATCGACGCGGCCGAGGCCACGCGATGCGGTCGCCTGTTTCGGCGAGCTTGAATGAATCGCTGATTTGTGGGTCAAGGTCAAGCGGCGAGGTCATTTTGACCTTACGCGCGGCCTCCGGCGAGGCAAGGTTTCAGCGGCGTTTCGAGTCAGCCCAACCTCGGATTCTCTGAAACCGGCACGCCGCCTGGGCGTACGACCAAGCAGGACTCTGGTCCCGCCGGGAACGCTACGCACGCACCTCAATCGCCGATCTCATGCAGGAAAGCCCAGCCGTTGTCGCACCACTCGCCGTGCCCACGCCACCGCCCGCCCCGTATGTGGTGCAGTCGGGGACCGGTCGGATCACGGGGGCACCGACCGAGGTGTATCAGGCCGCAACGGCGCAGCGCCGCGAGTTGAGACAGCAGCTTGAGCGACTTGAAGAGCAGCGGCAGGAGCTGCGCAACGAACTGCGCAGCGACGGCCGGGCCGAGAACGCCACCGATCGAGCCGGCGTGGAGGCGCGCATCAAGGAGCTCGACGCGCGCATCTCCTCGGTTGATCAGCAATTGGCACAGGCCGACGTGGCCGTGGCGAGCGCGGCGGCGATTCCCGGCGCGACGGTCGAACCGCCGCGTCCGGAGCGGAATGGCCCCCC
>JBBQXC010000118.1:0-15048 GCA_038210005.1 Gemmatimonadales bacterium | reverse complement strand
ACACCGGTCCCGTTCTTCTGAAGCAACCACTACGATATGTCCATCCGCTACGTCGGACACGCCGAGTCCTGGGACGCGACACGGGTCGAGGGCACCGAGGACGACTCGGCGCTTGCGGTGAGGTTCGAACGTGACGGGCAGCTCCTGGCGCTCGCCACGGTCGCACGCGACGAACTGAGCCTACGTATGGAACAGATGATGGAGCGCGTCGGCGCAGTCGGCCGCGGGCCCTGACACGCGGCGTGGGCAATCGACGTGCTCGGATCATCATCCGACCAGCGCACGTCCCCGTTCGTCAGCGGTGCTGCTTGGCAAGGAAATAGCGCCGCTTCGGGTCCTGCGGTCCGCTTCCCACTTCGCGCACGAGCCCGTTCCCCGCGAGCCGTAAGAGGCGGGTGCGGCACGCGCGGGTCGTAAGCCCAATGACGGCAGCGATCTGACGCGTCGACTTGCCCTCCCCGTCGGACACTGCCTTCACGATGGCCTGGTCGGTGTCGTCGAGGGTGGGGCGATCGACCTGTGTGGTAAAGATGGTCACGCGAAATCTCGTCGCGATCTCCTCGAACCGAGGGTGGTCCAGCCCAGCCTCGCGATAAGCGGCGGTCATCCGTTGGATGCCGCTTCCCCACTGTTCGATGAGGCCGAGCGCGTGGAAGACGCAGCCGATCACGTGGTTGCGAAGCTTGGAGATGCCGTGCTCGAGGTCTTCGACCGTGAGGCCGAACGGGAGGGGTCGCCGTTTGCGGCACGCGAGATGTTCGTTGACAGGGACGCGCGTACGCTGGCGCGCGAGATTCTGACGATGGATCAGGCGGACTTTACGGCGGCGTTCAACGGGTCCGCGATGAAGCGCTGGAATCGTCCGGATGACGACGGTGTAAATCGGCAGCAGCGTTCGGCGTTTACACACCCCGGCGCCCTCGGTTGTTGCCGCTGTCTCGGTTGACATCGGATGATTTGCATCGGCTGCGGACAGCAATTGCCACTCACCTCGCCTGCACCCACGACTCGTTGTGCCTGGAAATGGCGCGGGTGGGCGGCACGTTCTTCGCGCACGGAGGGCTTGAGCACAGCGACGCGCGCGTGCCCACGGCACCACCCCTCGCGCTACGACGCGGCTCGCGACACATTCCCATGACCTGGATCGAAGGTCGTCTCCCGAACTGCGGCAACGAACCGAGGGCATGTTGAAACAGCCCACATTAATTGTCCGACTGCTGAGTGCGATTGCCATAATTGGGCTGGTGCTCGGCGCCTATCTGCTCGTGGCACGTCAGTCGCAGTTGCAATGGGGCGCGACCGATGCAGAGATCGCACGCGCCATGCCTGGCGACGCGCTCAGCGATCACCCGACGTTCCTCGCCACACGAGCCATCACGATCAACGCGGCCCCGGAGGACATCTGGCCGTGGCTGGTGCAGCTCGGGTACGGACGCGCGGGCTTCTATGGCTATGACATTCTCGAGAATCTAGGCAGCCCACGGGGCATGCACAGCGCGGATCGCATCCTGCCTGCTCTGCAGCGACCGGCGATCGGAGATCCGCTCCCACTGAGTGCGGCGGGAGGCCTGATCTTCAACGCCATACGGCCGAATGAGTTTCTCGTCTGGTCGGGAGCGTCGGGCCGGTTTCCCGGTGCGTTCACGTGGGCGTTGTACCCGGTGAACACGACTCATACGCGACTGGTGAGCCGCATCCAGTGGAGTCATCACTGGACGCAACCCCTCGCATTGTTCATGGACTTGTTCACTGAGTTCACGGACCATCTCGCGGTGCGCAAAATTCTTCACGGTGTCAAGGACCGGGCCGAGGGGCACGTCGAATCGTTCTGGTGGCAGACGTTCGAGTTCACGATGCTCGTCTGGGCGTTGTTCACGTTCGTTGCAGCGATCGGGATGGTGATGCGAGGGCCGCTGAACTGGTCTCGCTGGCTCAGCGCGCTGGGTGCCGGCGTGGTGTGGCTCGTCGTGTGGTACGCGCCGATTCCCGTCGCACTCGGCACCGTCATGAACGTACTCGTGAGCGGCGTACTGTTTGCGAACCGACGGGGTAGCGCTGCCCGACACGCACCGACGTCGACGGCACCCGCGCGACACGCGACATGATCTCGACAGCTACGATATCGCGTGTAGCGGCACGGCTCGGTTATTGGTCGGCGATCCTGACGGCGGTGTTCTGCGCTCTGTTCACCGTCGCAGCGGTGCTGACAGAAGCGCGGCTGCTGTCAGCACCATGGCATGTCATTCTTCCCATCGTCCCGTCGTTGCTGCTCGCGCCCAGTTTCCTCGTCATGCTGGCCTGCGTGAATGCCGTGGTCTCGAGCGAACGACAGATCTGGAGCCAGCTGGGTGTTGCCTTTGGCTGCGTGTACGTCCCGCTCTGCGTCGCCGCGTATGTCGTGGAACTGTTCGTGGTTCAACCGCGTGTTCTGCGCGGCGCGACCGGCGAGATGGCTCTGCTGACACTGGTCCGGAGTGACTCCGTGTTCAACGCCATCGACGGCGTTTACAGCACAGGCCTTCGAAAAGAATCGGCTCGAACGCTGGGTTCACTGGCTTTTTCTGGCGAACGGTGTTCTCGCCGTGCCGATCTTCCTCACGTACTTCGTCGATCGTGCATTCATGTGGGGTGCCGCGCTCTGGTCGGTGACGATCACGGCGTCGGCGGTACTGCTCGCATTCGTCTTTAGACGAGCCGCACGATTCTAATCGTCAGGCTCCGTTGTGAAAGCACGCACGAAAGCACTTCTCCTGCTTATCGGAGCGACTTGAACGTTCCTTATGGCACCTCGTTCACGCTCGCGGTCGTCATGGCAGCGCAGAGTGGGCTTGAGCTCATTGCGCCGGACCAGGATCGAGACTCCGCGTGGGTGCTGGCGACTTGATTCAGAGATGATGTTGTGATCCTTGCGCTCGGACTCCGGCTGCTGAGGGTGGGCCTGCTGCTCGATGGACGCGGTATCATCGTTGGGCGATTGCTGTGGCTCGGCGCACTCGGGTACGATCGTGGCTCCTGCACTCGCCACAGGAGGCATCCTTCTTTGGCGACGCCACCCGTGGGGATACGTCATCGCCGCAGCGGCCGGTCTCCAAGGTTCACTCTACCTGCTCGTACTGACAGTGCATTCAGCCGTCTTCACTGTCCGTGGTGCGGTGGCTGCGCCGGGCGCGCTACCTGTTTGGGCCTCCCTCGCGCTTACGACTTCTGTGGTCACGGCACTTCTGTTGGTGAATGTTCAGGGGCGGTGGCGTAATGAGTGAGACGTGATCGCCTCAGCCCCCTCGCTGGCGTGTCCTATCCTGACCGGAGCTCGACGAAGGCGGCATGCCCGATATGCGCGGCGAGGAATCCGATGCAGGCAAGTAGATACATCCACCAGCGATAGCAGTGGCCCCAAAAGAGCCGCTGGCCCAGAACGGCAAGTGCGGGGAGCCACAGGATCGGCGTCCAGGCAGGAGCAAGTGAACCCAGAACGCTTCCCGACCACGCGCTCTGAGGCCAGTACATCAGGGCCAACCAGCTGGCGAAGTAGACGAGGGTGCCAAGCACAAAGACCGCCAAGGCGCGCCGCTGTCGTTGCGTCGCACCGTGAAGTGGCATGGCGAATGGAAGTGCGAACACGACAGCTCGAAGCGCGTTTTCGATAAACACCAATGGAGCAGGAATGTGGCGCCAGAACTCTGACATGTCGGCAGCGGGCATAAGCGTACTCGTGAACGCCACGTTCCATGCAATCGCTGGTAGCAGAAGTAGCCCGCAGCTGCGTGCGTAGCGGCTGTACCCGTGTGGCGTCGTCATGCTCGGATGGACTGGCGCATGAACGTTCGCTGCGCGCGTACAGCAGGACCCTGCACCGCAGCGCTGTGTACTCGGTGAAAGCAGCGGCAATGGTTCATTTTTGATCTGCCACGTCCGCCAGCTGCGTCCGACCGGTGAGCACGTCGCTGCGCAGGATTTCACCGAGTCGCTCAGGCTCCTCGAACATGGGGCTGTGCGCCGATCGATCGAAGGTGTAGAAGCCCTTCGCAGGCGCCTTCAGTGCGTCGAAGTACGATCGCGCGAGCTGAGCGTTGCAGGTATAGTCCCATTTCCCCTCCAGGAAGTAGACGGGGATTGCCAGTTCAGGCACTGTCGTGCGCAGATCCGTCGCGACTATTTCATCCCAGACGACGCTGATGCCGGAGCCGGCCTTGCCACGCCAGAGGTTGATCTTCTCCCTCAGCGTGTACTCACGGAACGCGAAGGACGGGACCACGAGGCCAAACACGAGTGACCGCATCTCATGCATGGTGCCGACGCCGAGTTCGTGCATGGCCTTGTCGCGGATGGCGACGTACGCGGTCGGTACGCCCTCGTTCGTGACCGGTGCGCTTTCGAGCTGCTTCACCATCGACGTGTTGCCGCGCGCCCGATACGCTTCAAGCATGTAGTCGTACGCCATGCGCTCGGACTCGAGCTGATAGGATACCTGTGCGACACCGATGTACGCATGAAAGCGCTCGGGCGCTCGGGCCGCAACCTGGATGCCGATGAAGCTCCCGCCGGAGTGGCCCATCAGAAAGATCTTCTCCTGCTTGAAGCGGACACGAAGGTAGTCCGTCACCGTGAATGCATCGGCGATCAGCTGCTCGATCGTGAGCGTCTCACGCGGAATGTCTGAAGCGTACGAGATGCCCGAGCCGCGCTGTTCCCACCAGACGACGGTGAACAGCTCATCCATCCCACTGGGATATTTCCGCGTCAGGAAGTAGTCCGGCATGCCTCCGTGCACGTAAAGCAACACCGGGCGCGTGGCGTCCTTGCCCTTGATGAACATTCCCTGTCGCACGCCGTTCACGTCGATGAAGACTTTCTCGGCAATGCTTCCCGCGATGACGTTGCCGTTCTCGTCGAGGAACGGCTGCGGCCGACCCGGGCTGACCAGCAGGAGCGCGCCGAACAGCAACATCACGCCGCCAAGCAGCAACGAACCGAGAATTGGGATCACGCGTCGCCGTTTCGCTTCCATGCTGGACTCCTCAAACTGACGATGGCCACCACCGACCACAGCGCGGCGGCCAGTGTGATTTGCCACGCAGCCATTGTTCGGACGACGTGGTGGGAAACAGCACGAGCAGCCATCCCGTGTAGCTTGCGTGCATGACCGCGGCCAGCAGGAGGCTTGCGGTGAGCGTATAGAGCCAGGTCATCGGGATACGGTACGCCGTCAGCGTCGCAAGGTAGGGTACGGCGAACTCCAGGAACCACGCTGCCCCCATTGTGCTGTAGTTCCAGCGGAAGTCGACCAGCACATGCCACAGCGCCCACACCAGGCCGAGCGTCAGTCCAGCAACGAAGGGACGGCGCCGCTGCAGCAGACGCGGCGTTGCAAATCCCGTCCACCCGATCTCCTCGAACGTGCCGGCCACGAGTCCGATGGCGAACAGTGGCCACTGCAAGCGCGGCGCAAACGCGGGGTCCACCACAAGACTGAAGGGCCACAGCACGGCGAGCATCAGCGTGGGCATGGTCACCAGCGCGAAGGCATACCAACGCGTAGCGACGCGCCAGTACAGGAATCTCGATCCGAGTGCACGCAGCCCAGTGCGGCCATCGAGCAGAACGGCCATCGTCAGTGCCGCGACGCTCGGACCCAGCAGCATGGAGACGAAGACGAGCCCCGTGTCCAAAAGCCGCAACGCGGTCAGCTCGAAGTTGTCGCACTGAGCACCATCACGATGCCGCTCCAACTGATGCCGTAGGTGAGCGCGAAGTACCCGAGCAGCGGATAGCGACGCAGCCAGGCCACGAGTGTCATGGCAATGCCGATCGGATGGCTGCCGAAAGGCCGCGATCGGTGCGCTGTGCGCGCTCCTCGCGCCGACCCAGCAGTGGGTAGCCGATGCGAGCATAGGCCAGAAGTGCCCAGCCCACCCAACCGGTCCAGCCCGTGGCCCGGCCAAAGGTGAGGCGCCCCCGCACTACGCCAGCGTCGACAAGCAACCGGCTCTGGACCACGAAAAGGGCCGCAAAGCCCCAGGCCCCGTCGCTGACGGCTGAGACGTGCATGCCGTGGTATGTCACGCCGGTCCACAGCCACATCGCCGCCAGTCCGGCCGCGACCACACGCCTGAGCTGCGCCGAAGGTCGAATGATGAGGACGACCATCATCACCCCGAGCAGGTACGCCAGGACTTGCACCGGCCACACGGCCTCGTTGTAAGCAACGAAGACGGCCAGGAACTGCTCACGCGTGAAGCTCAACATGTTGGCGATTCCAGTTCAGCGAGGCGAACGCCAGCGTGCCGACGAAGGTCGGCGGTACGCTTCTGTTCATACTGGTACCGTCGGGCTCATGGCGCCGCGATGCGGTCGCCGCGCACCGGGAAGCGGCTATTGAACTCGATAGGCCGTGGGTCCCCGCCCAACGGCGCTTCGCTCGGGCCTCGCCCTTGCGCGTGTACATGCAGGTGCGGCTCGCCGGAGTTGCCTGAGTTACCCACCAAACCGAGCCAATCACCGACGGCAACACTATCACCTGCGCGCACCCGCACGCTGCCGCCCTGCAGGTGGCCAAGTACCACATCCGCGTCGGCGCGGCGCAGCATCACATAGTTGCCGGCCAAGTGATCGCTGTCGACCTCTGGCACGCGCATGTCGGGCAGTCCGTCCACGGCGATGACCACCTCGCCTGCACACGGCGCCAACACCCGCGCGCCGTAGATGCGATAGGCGCGCGGATCGGCCGGCTGCACACCATGGGCACGAAGCCCGAATCCATCCACTGCCACGAGATCGACCCCATAGGATTGCCCACGCCACGCGCGGTAGCGAGGAACGCTGGCGTCGAGCGTCTCGAGGTGCGCGTTGGTACTGCTGTTGTCGCCGCCATTGACGACGAGATAGCGACCCGACTGCAGCGGGAAGACCAGATTCACGAGGCCCACGGCAGTGGGCGTACGACTTCGCAATGCCACGACGGTGCCGTACGTCGACGTGGCGCCAAGCGCCATGAAGAAACCCACCACGATCCACGCGCCCCAACGGACCGGCACTGCCGTCGGGCACGGTCGGATACGGCGCCATCCCATCCACGCCATCCCCAGAGCGACGGCGAACACGAAGGGCGCCCACCATGGTGGAAGCAGCCAGATACCCTGAAGGGCCATGACAGCCACCGCCGCGACACTGCCGACGACCTGCACCACGAACCCCAGACCACTGCGTGCAGGCACTAGTGCCAGCCAGCCGATCAGCATCAGCGGCGCTGCAAACTGGACGGCGTACAGCCACGTCATGGTGCCTCGGCACGATCGCCGAGCAATGGGTAGCTCATGCACGTCACACGATCACCGCGCTCACCGGACGCCGTAGTGATCGAGGCATACCAGGCCCCCGCCCGAAACGCACGACGAGGTCGGGGCGTTTTCCACCAAGGCCGAGGTGCGCGGCAAACTGCGAGCGGGCGGTCGGTACTTCAACCGGCTGATTGATCATTGCGGTACTGATGCCGAGCATAGTGCACTGCAGAGCGAACCGCTCGAAGCAGCGCCCTACTTCCATCCAATGCGCGGCATCGCTCTCGGCGCCGATGAACACAGCGATGCCAGCTGAGCTCCTTATCTGCTCGACGTACTTCGCCTTTTCACCCTTTTCGGTGAAGACCATTCCGAACATCGCCTCACCAAGCCAGCGTGGAATCGACGGATTCCCTGTCGTGCCCGAGAAGAGACCATCGCGCTGATCCAGCGCTTCGCGGCGGCTGAACCTGATCCACTGCCGTAGCTCGGCAACGAAGGCAGCATCATGCATCTGGGTGGCGTTCGCGGACACCACAGCATCGAGGATACCTTCAAGAGCAGACCGTTCCGTGAGCATCATCAGCGACACTTGCTCACTGGCCCCCGCTCGCTCCAGTCGGACGAGCTCAGGCCGTGTCAGCGCGCGACCATCGTACACATTGCGCGCCGACTGGCGCGATGTGATGGCGGCAGACAGCGGCGAGGCGGGCACGGTACGGGCGGAGAGCTCCAAGCGATAACCGGCGTCCGGAGCGAGCGGGGCGCCGATGGCGTGCAATCCGTGTGCGGTCGCCGCTTGGACGATATTCTCCGCAGCACAACCAAGCGACACGTAGAGGTGATGATCATCAGGATCGACGGCCGGGCACCTCCGGGTCAGATCGGGAAGAATCGTGATCACATCGGGCTCGAGCCCAAACTTCCAGCACTGCGTATTGTGACTCGATGGGGCTAGCGTCGCTGCGCGGATCAGTTCGTGCTGTATCGTCGTCAGCCCGGTGGCACGCGTCATGGGCTCGCGCCACAGCTCACGGGCAACCTTTTCGTAGCGTTTCCTGCTCAGCAGTGCATCGGCGGCGACGATCGCAATCGCTCCCGCACTGATGCCGGCCGTGGACCACACGAATTGCCGACGCGTTGGCATGCGATGTCTCAGTTGAAAGGAATGAAGCCCGAGCGATTCGCCGTGGTGCCGACATTGAACTCGACCTCATCGATGTCAAATTCGAGATACGAGTAGTTGCCGGCAGGCGCGTGCCACACGCCGTCCCCGTGCGACGCCATGCGATGGACGCCGAAGGCGCGATAGTCGCGGAGTGGCGTTGACCAACGCATCTCGACAAACGACTTCCCGTCGGCACTCAGCGCACCGCGACCGTCGGCCGCGAAGTCGAGCAATTCACCGGCGGCATTGAACGACAGGACGGCACTTACAGTGTGAGCGAGGTTGGTAAATGTGGCATTGACCGTGTTGGCATCGATCTCACGCCACGTGATGTTCGGCGAAATCAGCGCGCCCGGAGCGAACACACACAAATCATTGAAGAGCGTGACAGTTTCCGCTTTGTCCATGATCGGCCCACCCGCGTTGACGAGCGGGAACAGTGCCGCGAGCTGCACACGCATGGTTGCCGAGGGTCCGACGAAACGATGGAGTACCTTTACCGGAATCCCGAACATCGCCGCGTCCATGTAGAACAAACGCGATGGCGCATCGAAGAAGTTGTACTGTTCACCGGTGAACACCATCCATCGCGCCGTCGCGCCACTTCTGATCCGCCCGTGAAAGTGCGCACGGAAATTCTGCGCACGCGGCTGCCCCACTGCACCGCTGACGCGAATATACCGCTGCACGACGGGCGGTAACGCCGCGATGTCCGCATCGCGAAGGAGCGGCATCGAGGCTGTACGTCGAAGGCCGTCGTTCACGTCGCGCGCGAACTGCGTACGCAAGCTCCATGGGCCGACAGACGCGAACCCGATGATGACCCCGGCCAGCGCGATCACATTGGCCAACGTTCCGAATCGCGCGTCCGCCCACGACGAAACAATGGCGACCTGCGACACGACGATCGCCACTGCACCGATCAGCCACCAGCGAGTAGGCCAGGCGAACAATGCGACGGTGGTGGCGACGAATAGCAGCGTAGCACACAGCCAGACGACTCCCATCGGCTTGCTGATCTGATGCGTGAGTTGCGGCATCTCGGCGAAACCGAATGCCTTCGCCGTGCCGGAGAGGTGAATGAGTCCGTGCAGCAAGAGTAGCAGTGCGAATACGATCTTCATTTTTACAGAGCCTTGAGACGTCGGTGTGAACGACCACAGCATCCGGCAACATCTGAACGCTACCGCGCAATGACGCGGAACCTCGGCTGAGCTCGTACTATTCACGCCATTTCTCGCGTTACGCGAGGTGCCCAGCTCGCTCGCGCGTGCGTGTCGGCACCTGCGAGGCAGTTGCTCCAACGCTCATCTGCGAAGGGTAAGCGGAGCGAATAACGGCAGCGGTGATACCCGATTGTCTCGGGACGTTCGAGCAGCTCGCGACGGGTCCGGTCGTCGCGCATGCTGGATGTGCCACCCTCCTGGTAGAACGATGGAGGCAGTCTGTTCGACTCCCTCGCCAGGACAAATCCGTTTCAGCATATTCGCCTTTGTGGTGCTTGCCCCAGCGCAACACCGCCTCTAGGAATCGCCGCACCCTCACGAGTGACGGGCCGAGGATGCGCTTGAACCACACGCGTGAGCGAAACCATTGTTTCCCTGATGGTTTGAGAGCCGTCGCCAATTCGATGCGAAAACGGTTTTGCCGACACACCTCCCAGAAGGTGTGTCCGTGAAATGTGAAGTTTTCGCAGGCGCTGCCGGCGGGGTCGGCGTTTAAACCGCGGGCGATGATCGTCGACAAGGACGCGAGGACGCTGGCGTGCGAGATTCTGGCGATGGATCAGGCGGAATCTGCGGCGGCGTTCAAGGGGTCGGCGATCAAGCGGTAAAAGTTGTGAATGTTGGAGCGGAATGCGCGGTGGTGCTGGAGAACCTCCATGGTGGTCCAGGTCCAACTGGAGAGGCTGGCAAACTCATCAGCCGCTACACGCAGTGCTCGGGGACGGGATACTCGAACCCCTCGTCGACGAACGCGGTTGAAACAACCGCGCAGTCGGCAACTGTGGCACCGTTCGCACGCAACACGCCTTCCCACTCGGCGCGCACGATGGCGACCAACATTTCGATGACCGCGTGCGCTTCGACCGCCGTGAGATCGAAACGCTTCGCCTGTGACACCAGATTGCCACGTGAGGCGCGTCGACCGAAGCGTCCGCTGATCATCGCCAGCTCACGCTCGTGTTGGCCGGGTCGCGGCTCGGGCGTGATGTCGTAGGCTGGCGCGAGCTGCCATCCGCGTGGTGGCGCGACCAACGCGTGATTGCGCGGGTGGTCGTCAAGATTGGACACGAGGGCGTTGAACACCATGCGGCGAAACAGCTCATGCCGATCCGCGCGACCCTGTATCGACCAGCGGCGCAGCTCGTCGGCGAGCACCACGTACGACCATTGCGCACGCGCGTCGGCCGAGTCATCCGCATCGAGAACGGTGAGCGCACTGACCATGCGATGTCGTACGTAGCGAGGGGTGTCGAGCACGTCGTGCGCGAGCCGCTCGCGATCAAAGCGCCTTACCAGCAGCACCTGCGCATCGCCGATGCGTTCGATGCGCGTGGGCGGCGTGCGAATCTCGCAGCGCTGCGCGAGCGCCAAGAGACCGGCTTCCACAGTGGCGTTCGTCCATCGGTCGCCGCGAGACGGAAATTTCGCGAGCCACAGGCCGTGATCGTCCTGCACGACGCTCTTCGGTCGCGCGCCACCCATCGACGTGCCGGGTTCCTGCAGCACCAACGCCGCGTGCTGCAAATCGGCGGCAAGGCGCGTGCTTGACGCGTCGTCCTGGAGCAGCTGCGCGGCCTCGAGAAGCTCGGGCAGCTGCACAATGCGGTTGTAGCTCCAAAGGGGTGAGGGCGGCGTCTGCGATCGGCCGAAGGACAACGCGCCGGCACGGTCTTCGGGCGAGTGCAAGAGGTGCTCGACCTCGGACAGCTCCGCGCGATGCCGTGCATGCTCGATGACTCGGCGCCCCCACGCGTCCGGCGAGGCATCGCGCAGCGCGCCGAAGATGCCGCCGAGCTTCGCCGTCTCGACGGTGCGTGACGTGAGGGGTAGGTGAATGGGATCCAACGCCACCGCATCAGTGCGTTCGAGATAGCGCCGACCGTACACGAACGCGCCAGTTACCGCGCCCGTCCGTGACTGACGCTGCTGATACCGCCCGCAGGTCACGACCTCCGTCGTGCCGGGGAGCTGCACGTACACATAGCACTCCTGATCGCGGTCATGCGGGCGAGCACGGTGGCCGATGGCTGGGGTGTTGCGAGCGGGCATCTGCGGGGTCAGAAATCGTTATCGAGCGCGCGGGATGGCCGAACGCGTTCACCCAGACGCGCAGCGGCCAGCGTCTCGCCCTCCGGGTCGCGCTCGGGACCGGCCACCGCCCGGAGCTGGTCCACGAGGCCAAGGGCCCAGAGCGCGGCCGCATAGGCGGCAATGCCGGTGCCCGGCGCCCCGGCCTCGATGCTCCGCACGGTGTTGACATGCACGCCGGCCTTGTCAGCCAGATCCGCCTGACGCCATTTGCGGCGCATGCGCGCCGTGGCCACGTTTCGGCCGAGCTGCACCACTGCGTCTTCGACGGCGGCGGCGGTATTCAGTTGCTGACGTCCCATGAATCCTCCAGTTATTCCTCTATATTTACATACTTTATATGGTTTAAACAATATATTTATGTGTTTCAAGGCTATTTTGACATCCGGAACCCTAAGGCCGTCGAGGGACGTCGGGAAGCGTAAGACCTCATTGCGCTTACGACTACACTTCATCAGGGCCGTGGTGTGGTTACCAGGGGACCGCCCGAGCAGCGGGTTCGATTCCCGCGAAGGACAGGGGCTCGGGAGCCTTTTCCGAGGTTCGACTCCTCGGACGGCCAGTAGCGGCGTGCCGCCGGTGACGATCAACGCGAAACCCAGCCTGCTCTGAGCCAAGGGTCGGCCGGCCACAGAACGTCGCCATTGTCCGCTCCACTCACGGGCTGCTCGCTGCTCTCTCGGCTTCCGCCCTGTCTTGGCACCCGTGCCGAACGGAATCGCAAAATGGGTACACCGCGACATCTCCCCGGAGGTGTGTCCGTGGAATGGGAAGTTTGCGCAGTAGCTGCTGGAGGGGTCGGCGTTTACACCGCGCGCGATGTTGCGGATGTTGCAGCGGAATACGGCGGCGGCGCTGGAGAACCTCGATGGTGGAGTGCACCAACGACATCGGTGAAGGACCGAAAAACCCACCCTACACGCGCTTAACGCACTCACAGTAAGACGTCATCTTACCATCGTGAAAACCACCGTCTCGTCCAAAGGCCAGATCGTGATCCCTGCCGAGCTGCGTGAGCGGGATGGCATCGAGGCCGGTCAGGAGTTCGACATCGAGCGGCTCGACAGCGGGGAGTACCTGCTACAGCGTCGTGCGATGACCGTGAATGAGGGCGCCGTACAGTGGCTCCTCGACTGTCCGACCAAGGACTGGTTCGTGCCGATCGAGTCCGAGTCGACCGACACGCTCTGACGTTCGGATGAAGTTTCTCGTCGACGCCAACGTACTGAGCGAAGCCACCAAGTCATCGCCGGATCCTCGCGTGGTGGCGTGGCTCACCGGACACGAACGCGACATCGCGATTGATCCGATCATACTGGGCGAAGTGCGGTTCGGCATTTTGCTGCTTCCCAAAGGCCGGCGACGCGAACGGTTGGAGCGTTGGTTCGACAGCGGCATTCGGCGCATACATTGTGTGCCATTCGATGCCGAAGTGGGACTGACGTGGTCGGCGTTGATGGCAAAGTTGCGGGCATCCGGGCGCGCGATGCCGGTCAAAGACAGCCTGATCGCGGCGACGGCCCTGACGCACGATCTCGCCGTCGTCACGCAAAACCGGACTGACTTCGAAAAGGCGGCCGTTCGCATCATCGACCCCTTCGCGTCAGCGCGATAGATTCGCGAGCGCAGCGGCAGCAGCTGTATGAGTGCGCGCGACGGCAGCATACCGCCCGCTGGAACCGCGCAACACGATCCATCTTGATGCACTTCACCCGGTTTAGTGCACACGGGCTTTCTGCCGCTCGCAGCATACGAAGCAGATCCTACTCGAACTACCCCGGTGTTTTGCGGTCGAACGACGAACGCAACCGTTCCGCACAATGGCGAGATTCTTGCGAATCGCGTTCGGATAGTGAACGCTTCATTTGCATCACCGCGTATGCGAAGTCTGGGCCGCTCTACAGTGCACGATGCCTTTCAAAGGTGAAGACGATGGTATTCTGGTCACACAACCAGGCCGGTGCGCCTTTTCACAGTTTCGACAGCAGAACCGGGGTTCCACATCTGCCACCATCCGCTGCGCTCACATCAACGCCTGATTGCATGCGACTCACAGCGGTCTCTTCGGCACTGTCACTGACATGCATTTCGTCGGCAGCGGGGGACGACTATGCATGCAGGGCAGGCAATCCAGGCCAGGATTCTGAACGAGTCGTTTTGTGCCGACGCCGAGTACGCACGCCAAGGCAGCACGACGACGCGCTACCCCAGCGTGGCCGTGTCGCGGTAGGGCTGCGACGGCACCTATCCGCCGTATCACAAGGCGAAGCAGGATGAACTCACCGCACAGCGTCCTCACCCTCGTCGATGTCGCGCGTGCAGCGTCGCTGCACTATGTCAGTGACGCAGTCGCGGGGATCACTCGGCGCATGCGCTCATCGGCTTATTCATATCATGATGCGCACGGTAGTCGCATAACCGATGCTACGGAGACGGCGCGGATAAATGCCATCGGCATTCCGCCCGCATGGACGTCGGTTTGGATTTCGCCAAGCACCAACGGGCACATTCAGGCGACAGGTCGAGACGCACGCGGTCGCAAGCAGTATCGTTATCACGCGCGATGGCAGGCGCTGCAAAGCGAACACAAGTTCGGCCGGATGCTCGACTTCGGTGTCGCGATTCCGTCGGTTCGCGCGCGTGTGAATGCCGACCTGGCGCGCGCGGATCATTCCCATGCGAAGGTGCTCGCGATCGTCGTTCGCCTACTCGAGACGACCTACATCCGCATCGGAAATGAGGAGTATGCGAAGGCAAATGGCTCCTTTGGCCTGACGACGCTGCGCAATAAGCACGTACGCATCCGTGGTGATTCATTGCGATTCGATTTTGTGGGCAAGATGGGCAAGGCGCATTCGATTCGCGTGACCGATCGGCGCCTCTCCCGTCTCGTCCGGCGCTGCCGCGAATTGCCGGGGCAAGCTTTGTTTCAATACCGCAGCGACGATGGTGGGACGCGATCAATCGACTCGACCGAAGTGAACGAGTACCTCCGTGAGATTGCCGGCCACGAGTTCACCGCCAAGGATTTCCGCACGTGGGCCGGCAGTCTGCTCGCGATCTCCCTGCTGGTGCCGGTCGGTGGCACCGGAGTCGACGCTGACGGCGGCACGGTTCCGAAAATGAAGGACGCGCTCAAGGCGGTCTCGACACAACTGGGAAACACTCCGGCGGTCTGCAAGTCGGGTTACATCCACCCACTCATCTTGGAGGCATATGACGACAAGCTTTTACAACATAAATGGAACATCATCTTCCGCCGGGCGCGTAATCGGGTTGGTCTGACGCG
>JBBQXC010000117.1:0-15114 GCA_038210005.1 Gemmatimonadales bacterium | reverse complement strand
CGGCCCCAAGGTCCCAGCCGGCCCCAGGACACCCGCCAGAACCGCAGGCCGAACGGCCCGCGGCGGCACACCGGTGCCGTGGCTGGTGCACCGTCGCCCCATCACCGGGGCTGGCGAGGTACAGGACCTGCGCCCACATTCGCCCCACCCCGATTGAAATTCCTATCCAACGCGTAGGCGTGGGACTCCAAGGGGACGCCGCTCTGTCGATCGAAGTATCGGCGGCCTGCCGTCATCCACGCCATCAGTTACAGGCGCGGGTTGTCCCGGCGTTCAACGGCGACGCTGTGCATCGTCACTGAGGTGGTGGCCCCATCGGCGGAAGGCGGCACAGCCACTCCTCGCAGGAAAGCGCCGGCTCGCGCCGCGGAAACGTCGGAAGTTGCTTCAGCTCAACGGGCTCTCCGAACTGGAAGAATTCCACCATGTCGAAGAAGCAGGAGAAGGGAACGGTGGGCATCATCACCAGTTGATAGCCCTCCGCACGCCGCTGCTGTCCAGGGACATTTGCCAGTGTAGTGAACGCGTCGAACAGACGCGCGAAACGCAGTGGCCCGGCGTCCCAGGGATCGACTCCAAGGTCGAATATGATGTTGGCCACCGTCTCTCTCGCCTGTGGATCATTGCCGGCGACGAAGACCGTGGCGCGCGTCTTCGTGAGCCGTGGGTCCATGAAGTAGACGATGTTCGGCAAGTTGATCCTGACCACGCGCATGGTCGGGTGCCGGAACTAGATGCTCTCCGCTCTCGCGCTGTCGGATGTGAGTTCCTGGTAGCCATCTGGCGCCACCTTCTTGTCGCCGCCGCTGACATCGATGACGACTTTGCCGCTGAGGTCACCCAAGGTACCCGCTACGTCAACCACCACTTCACCGGGGACTGCGAGGACGACCACCGGTGCCTGCGCCGCCGCCTCGGGCTGACTGACCGCCAACGCGTTCTGTCCGGATCGCTGTACCAGTGCGCGCACCGCGTCACGACCGGGATCACGGCTGCCGTAGATCACACGATATGCTTGGGCGCCCAATGCCGGTCCAAGGGCTCCGGCGAGCGTACCCGTACCGATGATCGCGATGGCCCCCTTCTCCACGGAACAATCAGTCATTCACGGCGAGACCAACGCACGGTTTGCGCGCGAAACTGGCATCCGCAATCCGGTCGCGCTGGAGCGCCTCGCGTACGGCGGGGCCGCGATCGCGCAGGACGCTCACCGGATACTCGACCGAGCCCGATTGGATTTCATCTCTTCTTCCAGAACCGAGCGAGGCAGACGTCGGGTAGTGCGGTGATCCCTTTTGCCACGTCGCTCCGATCTAGGAGATAGCTGGGCCCGAGCGCCCGTCAACTCCAGAGGGGGATCGTATGTCGCAAAAAGAGATCGCGAACGGTAGCCGACTGCTCACCGCGTTCGGCGCGGTACTGCTCATGGTGCTGACGGGGCAGTCCGCCTCGGCGCAATCCGTGACGGCGGTGAATCTGCCGTCAGTCACTCTGCAAAGTGGCCAATCGGCCACGCTCACCATGTTTGGCAGCGGCTTGGCACGCATCGCGGTGTTGCAGGTGGTTAGTGGCGGCGATGTGGTGGTCGGCGTTTCTGCCACGCTCGTGGGCAACGGCGCTACCCAGCGTCGCTTCACGTTATCGGCCTCCCCATCGGCCGTGGCGGGTCAGGTGCAGGTGAGGGGACGCACCGCCGCTGGCGTGTTCGTGTCCATCCCCGTGGCCGTCACGATCCAGGAGGCCCCGACCGACGCGGCGATTACCATCAGCACGCTGGCCCTCAGTGTGGACTCAGCGTACACGGGGACCGGACTCTCCGCGGCGGTTACGCTGTCCGCACCGCCGCTGGCCGCGCTCGCCGTGGACGTGGTGAACGCGGGCACCGGCGCTGTCGTGGCTTCCGGCGCGGTGCCAGCGGGAAGCGTGAGCACCACGATTCCGGTGACCGCGCAAGGCACCGGACTGGTCAAATACCGGGCGCGACGACCGCCGTATGCGACCGGGCCGATGGACAGTCTGTTTGTCTTCGCGCTGCCTCAAGTGTCCTCGCTCAGCTTCGTCGGGCCGCTCAAAGCTGGCGTGGCAAACACGCTCAATGTGGCGATCTCCCCCGTGGCCAAGTTGGGGGGCGTGCTTCAGCTCACATCTTCCTCGGGCGTGCTGATCGTCCCGTCCTCAGTGCCGCTGACCGCAGATCAGTCGATGGCGTCAATCCCTGTTGGGGTCGCCAACACGACGCAAAACATCTCCGGGACCGTGACGGCGACGGTTGGCACCTCCAAGAAATCGCGGAGTTTTGACGTGCTTGGATCGGCGCCCACGCCCGGGATCGCGTCCATCGCCCCGGTCGCGCTGTCGGTGACTGGCGGAAACGAGGTCACGTTTTCCGTGGCGCTGAACGCCGCGGTGAGCGGTGGTGCCACGATCAAGGTCACGCCCGTGAATCCTGCGCTGCTGGCAACCGCCGCGTCGGTTGCGCTCGCGAACGGCGCCACGTCGGCCCAGGTCACGGCGACGACTTCGCCGGTGCTGGCGGCCACGACGACCCAGCTGCTGCTCGAACTCGGTACCAGCAGCGCGACGGCCAACGTCACCATCAATCCACCCAAGCCATCTGCCGTCACGTTTACCGGACCGTATGTCGCGGGAGCGCCGGTGTCGGCCTCGGTGACGCTCGATGGCATCGTGGCGTCCGCTCCAGGTGTTGTGGTCACGCTGACAAGCAACGGCGCGTGGGCATCGCCGCCCACCAGTGTCACGGTTGCCCCGGGCGCGTTCACGCAGACGTTCAACATTCCAACAGCCGCTGCCTTCGCCACGTCCACGAGGTCGGTGAGCATTGGCGCCTCCACGGCGCAGGGCAACAGCTCGGGCTCATTTTCGCTCGTGCGCGAGACCGGCGTCGTGTCAGCCGTCTCCGTGTCGCCGAACACGGTTGACGGGAGCGAGGCCTCGACCGGCACCGTCACGCTCGACATGCCCTCGAAAGCGGGCGGAACGGTGGTCCAGCTCACGAGCGCGAACAGCTGGGCCACGGTGCCATCCACGCTGACCGTGGCGGAGGGCCAGACGAGTCAGACCTTCGCGATCGCGACGCCGACGGTCACGTCGAACACGAGCGTGGCCATTTCGGCGAACGATGGGGTGCAAACCAAATCGGCCACGCTCACGGTGCAGCCGCTGCTCGCGCTGACGGGATTGCAGGCGAATGCGGCGGTCGAGGGCGGTGAGGCGCTGACCATGCAGGCCACGTTCAATCGACCGGTCGCCAGTGGATCAACCGCGACAGTCGCGCTCACCAGCAGCAGCCCTGCGCTTGTGTTCAACGCGCCGGCGACGCTCGTCTGCTGCAGGGTTTCCACCAGCTTTGCGGCCAGTACCACGCCGGTGGTGCAGGATGCGGTCGCGGTGGTCTCCGCGACACACGGGGGCGTCACGAAGCTCGATACCGTGTTGGTGCGCGCCCCCGCGACACTGCAAAGTGTGACGCTGTCGCCAGCCAGCATCTATACACAACAGACAAGCACGGCCATGGTATCGCTGAATCGAGTGGCGACGGTGCCGGTCGCGATTTCGCTCTCCAGCTCCGATCCGGCGAAGCTCACCGTGCCGCCAACGGCGACGATCACTGTTGGGCAATCGTCAGTCTCGGTACCCGTATCGGCCACTGCGGGTGGCAACTACATGGTGAATGCCGCCATCACCGGTTCAACTGCATCCGGCGAGCTCACCGTGGAAGTGTGGGACGCCGTGTTCACCATCAGTGTCCCCGGGTTGCCCGGCAAGGATACGCTCACGGCTAACCAGAGCTACCCGGCGAGTATCTCGATGGCAGGACGTGCCGGTCCGGTGGCGCTCACGGTCTCCATGGGCGCGCAGCCCACGGGCATCCTGACGATGCCGACCAGCGTCACCGTGCCCGCAGGGAGCCGGAATGCACCTTTCACCCTCTCGACGGGTGCGGTGAACGTGCCCACACTCGTGACCATGACCGCGTCAGGTGGTGGCTTCACCACCACCCGGACGTTCGTGGTACGGCCGCTGTGAAGAGCACACGGGTACGACGCGGGGCCACACACGGGCGCACAGCGTATGCAAAGCGCGCAGCGGACGCGTGACGACGGTGGGGACCTTTCGCTTCAAGACGAAGCTGCTCGCCATCGTGAACGGTCTGGGCGGCCAGCACATCGGCCTCGACGCGCAGGCCGACGGCGTGTGGTCGATCTGCTTCGGCGACGTGCGACTGGCAACGATCGACGGGCGGAATGACTGAACGTACCCCGGGTTCGTAGATCCGGTACCGTGTGGCATTCTGCTGCAGTGCTCCAATCACTCTGCGCACGAAGCGCGCAGTCCATTCTCGGTCTCCGTCCTACGCCGCGTAGCTCAACTCTTCGATGTTATGCATCAGGGAGTACAGCTTCCACGGCGCGTCGTCCTTGGTGCGGCCGCGCAGCGTGAAGTGATCGAGGCGCTTGTGCGCGCGCAGCGCACACGGCACACAGTCGCGTTGCGCGCCGCGGAAGTGCTTCTCCACGAAACCACCGATGACAATGTACGCGCCCTTCCGACGAGGCGACGAGTTATACACCCTCACGATACGGGTCGCGAACCGCAACGCGAACCACAACGCGGACGCATGCGACGCATCCGGCTCGACTGAACTCGGCGTCAAAAAGCAGCGGCACCCTGGCGTTCGACCTTGCCACCTTCCCCGGTCAACGAAGCCAGGTGCCTGCTGAACTGCTGCATGACCCAAGCGTGGACGGGCGCCTGACTGAACTTGTAGATGTACCACGGCAGGGACGGCCTGAACTCGTTGATCGAGGAGAGGACGTACTTTCCACCGGCCACGGATCTGAACTCCAACCAGCCGGTGTCGGTCGTCCGAGTGAGCAGTCCTCCCACGATGTGGAACTTCACCCGGTCCAGGTTGTGTTCCCCCTTGATCAGCTTCAACACGAGGAGCGGGGCGCCGAGCCCGGTCACGGAGAACTTGATCAGGTCTCCGTCCCGCTCCGCGCTCAGGAGTCCATTCAGCTTCTCGGGGAGCCAATGGAAATACTCCTCACCGATCTCGGTCTCGCTGAGTGGGTTCTCGGCGAGCCGCTGGATGGACCTGACGGTGTTGTCGCTCGACGACCTGCCCTTCCTCCGCTTCGAGAACTTGCCCTTGGGGATCTCGCCGAGCATGTCCTCGAACGATCTGAACTGAATCAACTCCGACAGCTCCTCTGGGATTCCTGGCGATGGCAGGTCGCAGCGCAGACTGTCGACGAGGGGAGAGACGAGCTCGTAGTCCGATTGCCCAAAGAGGGTGACCCAGAGCTTCGAAAGGCCCAGATAGTTTACAGGGACGGAGAGGGTCGCAGTCTTTCGTTCAAAGTGTTTCGCCGTCTGTTCGATCAGGTCGGCGTACGTGATTGCCTCGCCGTTCACGACGTCGATGGTTCTCCCCGTGAGTCGATCCGACTCGATGCACGCGTTGAGCACACGGACGAGATCATCGATGTAGAGGGTCTGGGTAAAGCTCTTCGTCCAATGAGGCAGAATCATCGCGGGGAGGTTGAGTACGAGATTCTTGAGAATCTCGAACGACGACCCGCCATGTCCCACCACCATGCCCGCGCGGAGAACCGTCGTGGGGACTCCACTGGCCGCGAACACGTCCTCCACTTCTTTGCGACTCTCCAGGTGCGTACTGATCTCGCCCTCGGGGATCAGCCCTCCCAAGTAGATGATCTTCTTCACCCCTGTGGCGACGCAGGCCCGGGAGAAGTTGTCTGCCAGCAGGAGGTCGGTATCCTCGAACGATCCTTGAAACAATCGGGTCGACGGAAGCATGGAGTGGACCAGGTAGACCGCTACGTCTACCCCTTCGAGTGCCTTCAGGGTGCTCTGATAGGAGAAGAGGTCCGCAGAGACCCACCCGACGCCGGCGGTGGAATCCCGCGCACTCCTCGACAGTGCCCGGATCTGAACGCCGGGCAGCCTGGCGTCCAGAAGATTCCGTCCAACGAATCCCGATGCGCCTGCAACGCCAACGAGCATACCCTGTCCGCGATTGAGCGGCTGCCGACCGCTGTCGATCTTCGGATCGAACTCGGCTTGAAACGTCACGACCCGACAGCTCCGCGAGTGAGTGTCTCGGACGTGCTGATCCAGCGATACGGGCAGCTCTTCATAGCGTCCATGTCGTGCTCTCGGTTGTGAGCGGTCAGTAAGTCTCGAAGACGCCGGTGTGCAGTTTGGTTCCACTTCATGTGGGACATAAGTATGACAAGAATTGAGAGGGGTCGCGGATCGGTGGCCATTGTCGGGTTTCCCGTCATCACCGCGATCGGCTGGCGGTCCGCCACCCGGTGGCTGTCAACCCAGTGGGCCTCGTCGTCCAGGCGCACCGCCCATCCCCCTCCGTATCACGGACGAGTCCACCTCTCCCGTAAAGCAGCGGGGTGACGAGTTGGGGCCTTCGACATCGAGCAGCACATCGTGGTACACGCCGAGCGGAAACTCGGGGGTCGCACTGGTGATGCCGTTGCACGCATCGAGCTGGGAGGGCAGAACCCTTGCGCCGCTCATATCGCGGTCGCCGTAAATGGGATAGCCATCAATGCATTCCGCCCCACTCCGCCCACGCGTGTGCGTTGAAGGAAAGCCTGCACCGCCTCTGGGACTCCCCGTATGTTGGCGCAGCGCGCACATTCTTCGACGGCTTCGACGCCAAGCTCCAGTGGATCAAGTGCAGTGCGCGTGGCTACGAGTGTGTCTCAGGTCTAGTGGAAAACCATTCTTGGTGCGGCCGTCCACCAGGAAGTGACGATCGTTGGATCGTGTGATGCGAGAGGATGAGCCGCTGGTGCGCGGAGGGGCCGAGATGGCGCTTCACCCAGAGCAGCTTGTCTGACCACGCGCTCGGGTTCTCCAAGGCGCCGTGGAGAGGAGGCAGGTGTAGAATAGCGTGGCCAGCTGAAAGTCGCGCGATTCCGGACGGGAAACCGACGAGCACATTGTGCATATCGATGGACAGGGTCTTCGTACTCATGCCACCCCGATTGAACTTCCTAGCGCGACGACTGCCTCAATCTTCCCGGAACTGGAGCACTGTGCGACTGCACGCATGACGGACAGTGCGGAGCCGTGGAATAGGGGTGTGTCAGAAGCGCGAGGCGCGTATCGCGAGTTGAAGAAGCGCGCTGGTTCTCAAGCTAGTCCGTAGTACCGCTCTGCGTCCGCCGCCACCCACCGCCTAAATAATTCGATCCCAGTCACATGAAGCTACGATCGCGGCTAGATCTACTTGTGGTAGCAGGAATCGTTGTGACCGTAGGAAATCTCGGACGGTTTGCCATACAACGGAATACTGCGACTGACCCGGAACGGTACGTGTCGTTGGACTCCGCTGCTACAGTTCGATCACACATCCGAACGTTCGGAGGGTCGCGACTTCAAATTGGTGAGATTGCGGCGGGCAGGTGTATGTACCTCGTTGTAACCGGACCGAACTGCAGCGCCGGTGCAGCCGCCGCAAAGGCGTGGTCTGCAACAATTCGCCGACAGCGGCGACGTATCACCGATGAATCTTGGTTCGTTGGCTGGATCTCCGTAGGTGATAGCTCGGAGAGTGTACCGGTGTGGCCACCAGGATTCGAAGTTCCGGTCTACTTTGCTGACGACAGGTCGTTGGCGGGCGAAATCGGCGCGAGCGCCTTTCCTGTGCATCTCGTGTTCGATCGCTCGGGCCGACTCGTTGCAAGCGATGTCGGAGCTCCATTGCCGCTTCCATCTCAACTACAGGCGGATTGCGTGGTTCTTCCGAACGAAATTGCTGCAAAGCAGGGCTCTGAACCGTGAGATTCACAAGAGTGTCCCTGTGCATCATCGGCTGTTGGCTGGCTGCCTGCGCTGACGACGTTGAAGTCACCGACGCTCCGAATATCGAGTTCGCGAGTGAGTTCGAACGGAGAGTACTGCTTGATACGACCAACATCCTCGTCGCCCTAGTTGACACCCTACCGACGATCGAAGTGGATACGACAAACATGTATGAGTTCGCGAACCCACGCGCCCTTTCCGCTCGCGGCTTCCCTAACTGCATGCTAGCGGTAGCTGATGGAGACGACATGGCGGTGCACCTCCTGTCGCTAAGTGGGCGACTTCTTCGCTCGCTCCCACTCCCGCCGGAAGTTTCAGCAGATCGCAGCATGTATCGAGTTAGTCTTGGCGTAGACGGAACAATTGTGGTCAGCGATAACTCCGTAGGTTGGATCGCCGTCGCACACAAGGGGCAACTGCCTTGGTCAATTTTCTCTCCTTCAAGACTGGTTCCGGGTAGTCGAGTTGGCAGCGCGCTAGCACAGCTCGAACAAGGTGAGATCATCGATCACTGGTCCGCAACGGGATTCTCCCGGCGCGATTCGGGCTGGGCGAAACCGCTACCACTCATGCGCGTCTTCCGTATAGATGGGTCGCGAGCGGGAACGATTGGTGAAGTGCGAAGCTTCGGAGGCTCAACCCTCACATCCGCACTCAACCGGGGCATTCCAGCGGTGAGGCAGGACACCGTGTACATCTTGAACCGGTCATTCGCTCGGGTGCTTGTGTTTCCTGCGGGGTCGACTGTGGTATCGCCGACACGGGTCATTGACCTCCCAATCGGATACCGTCCAAGGCCACCGAGAGATTTCTATCTAGCCAGGCAGGATCGTTCATGGCAACAGGTTGACGAGCTTGCGAGCGGCTTTGCCATTTCCGAGAGCGGTCGGTTGTTGACTACACAGCAACTCAGCTTCGAGGTCGACTCGGCAACTGGTTCGCCGAGATCCATCATCGTTGTTGCGAGCATGGACGGCCGGCCGGAGGCGTTGATCGATACAAGAGGAGCTGTTCGGGCGCTCTCCACCGCGAGCAACTGGATCTTTGCGCTTGCCGCTTCCAAGCGGTACGAGAAATCTAGAGTCGTCCGCATCCGGCTAGATTCCGCCACTCGTGCGTCAAATAGAGAGAGAGGTTCCAGCGAATGCGGAAACTAGGTGATCTCATGCTGTGGGGACTCGTCGCGGTGACCCTCGGCGTGCTGGCGTTTGTCAGCACAAGAGAGGGCTCCGTCCCCCACAGTTTATTTCGGAGCTACGTTAGTTCGAAGGAGAACGCACGAGTTCTGGCCAAAACCTGGGCGGAGATCATTGATGGAGGCCGGCTGGTTGCGACCGTGCCGAACGCAGCGGTCATCATTGCCTTCTCTGACTATCAGTGTCCTTATTGCAGACAAAGCGAGCCGGCGGTTGATAGTCTGCGCGCACTCGGCGCGGCAACGTTCTCCTATCATCATCTTCCACTCGCAGCTCACCCCGCCTCCATTGGTGCGGCGAGGGCAGCGATTTGCGCTGAGGCTCAGGGGAAATTTGAATCGATGCACCGCAGACTAATGACGACCGTTGCGTGGCAGACCGACTCCAACTGGAGGCGCGAGGCTAGTCACGCGGGCGTACCTGACTCCACCGCTTTCGTGACTTGCCTCGATAGTGAAATGGCGTCTTCGCGCGTTGAGGCCGACTTGGATCTCGCGAGAAAGCTAGGAGTAAATGGAACGCCGACCTTCTTTTCGTCGAAGAGAAGGTTCGATGGTCAGTTGCTCGTTTCGGAGGGCCAGTGGCTAGTTGGGAAATAGTGCCGTGATGCACGGCGAGGTCAGGGCGTCGTGGCTCCCCAACAGCGAGCCGCCTCTGCGGGTTGACGGCCCCAGAAACGCGCCTGGAGAATAGGAGACGTACTTTGAGTTGGTATCGGAGCTTAAGTCGGCTTCGGACCTCGAATCATCGCTAGCGGAGCGTCGCATGAGGTTTCTTCAATCTAGAGCGCTGGAGTTGTTAATCGTTGGAAGTTGCGTGCTCTGTGGTGAGGCGTCGCACGCACAGCCAAGAGCGGATCGTGAAGTTCCCGTTGCCTTGATACAGCGATTTTCGGTGGGGGGTTCGTCCGACGACACGTTCACGCCTGAGCACCTGTTCCCCAAGGATATTGCGACGGATGCGAAGGGGAACCTGTACCTGCTCAATCGCGCGGACGGTCAGATTCTGCAGCTCAGCGCGAAGGGGGATTCGAGAAGGACTTTCGGACGCAAAGGGCGTGGTCCGGGTGAGATTGTTCGGGTGTCGGCTATCGCAGTCGGCGCAAGCGGCGAACTGGTAGCCTCTGATCTCGGCAAGCGAGCCTTCGTTCGATTCTCTCCGAATGGAGAGCCGATTGCCGAACTCAGCAGCAGCGCCCTGGGCACGGTCCAGGAAATCCTCTCCGTGCGTGCTTCCGAGATGGTGGTGCTGGCCACTGGCCGAGGTGGTACATCGGTTGCTCGTCTGCGAGGCGGCGAGATCGTGACGATTGTATCGCTGCCCTTCCCAGAAACGCGTCCCGTGCGCGCCTACGAGCGGTGCGGCTTGGTAGGGCAAACTGCGGCGCCGCTCTTGAGCCCAACGCTGCTCGCGGCGGCTGATGATGCATTTGTCGTGACGCACAGCGATTCAAACTTCTCGATCGTCATTCACGAGAACGGAATGCCGCCACGGACGCTGGATGCGGCTGGAGCGTCCGTGCGCCTATCGCGAACTGTCGCGCTGCAGGTGCTTGGCGACAGTCAAGTCGTGTATGTCGCAGGAAAACCCTGTTCGGTCTCCACCTCGCAACTCATCGACGAGGCCGGTCTGGCGCGCCAGGTGCAGCCGTATTCGCGCCTGCTGATGTCATTCGACCAGCAGGTGTGGGCGGTACGTACGGGTGGCACCCGTGTCGACCGCATCGTGGACATCTTTTCCGTCTCTAAGGGCTATATCGGGTGGGCGAAAATTGGGCGGGCCAATCCGGTCGCGTTCCTCGCCGATGGTGGTCTCGTCTCGCTTGAGTTTGACGACCTGGATGTGCCGAGGGTTGTGGTGTACGACGTGAGACGGCGCTCGCGCTGACTCCGTGAGTGCTCCTGAGTTTCGACGGAGCCGGAGGATTGTTCGCTCAGGCGCCGCCAGAGGTCGAAAGCGACGTGGCGGGCGAGCAGAAGGGTGGCTTGCATCTCGCTGCGCGGCGGTATCGCATATTGCTTACCGGAGGGTCATTGCCCTTCGATTCGAGCTCTGGCTTCCCGCTGAACTCTTTTCTTGTCGTCGAGGTCATATAAGATATCCAATGCCCCCGACCATTCCCACTCGAGGCATCCAATGGCCAGATCTTTCCCCCTCAGTGCGCTTTCGCTCGTCCTCGCGATTGGGGCATGTCACCCCATGTCGAACGTAGCCGCCGCGCCAACTCCGAGGCGCGAGACTCGTCCGGTGTCACTGCTCGCGGACTCGGCGGCGGCGCAGAAGGCAGCTCTTGAGCTCGAACGATTGAACTTGCTAACCCGCTACGAACCGTGGGCAGACCGAGTTCGCGCAGTCGAAGATCGCATTCTTGCAATCGACCTGCAGCTCGTTCTGCTTCCAGCACGGGATGCGTTAGCCGCCATCGACGGAGTATTGGTATCGCTCGATCAACGAGAGGCGGGCCTTCGGGTTGAGATTGAGCAAACGCTAACGAAGTACCACATCGACGCTGCACCCGTTCGTCGTTTGGACAACGAGATAAGGCATTTGCTTGTGCGGCGAATCGAGCTACAGGCGCAGCGAAGCGACTACATCATCCGACAGTCGAGCAGCTAGTCGTCGGAGCGACTTGCACTCGCTGTGAGGCAGCGTTCGGAAACCGCACGCGGCCACGAACGTCCACCAACACAGCGGACCCGGTCCGAAGGCGCGGCTAGGGCAGCGATCTGCGCGGGAAAGCAGGGACGGTTTATCGAAATGCACGACCAGCTCTACAGTTCTGACGAGTGGATATCGGACGCAAACTGGTGGCGAGAGGCGTCCCGCGCCGGGGGCAGCGACTCTCTTGCCTTTCGCGCGTGCCATGGTAGCCCGGAGACCACAGCAGTTCTGGTAGCGGACCGCGAGATGGCTGCTCAGCTCGGCATTCGGGCAACTCCGAGTTTTGTGTACCGTGACCGTGGCGTCGTGATTGGGCGAGTCGCCGACTCGGTGGTTGCAGCGCTCGCTGGACAGTAGTTTCGTGCAACGATCTCCGCTGATACCATGTCATGGTGAAGGGTTTCGTATGAGGTGGATCATCCCACGCAGTTACGTACACACATGCCTCATCGCGGCTGCGCTCGCGTGCGCCCACGCAAGTCCGGGCGCTGCGCAGTCCGTGCTTCATTTAGCGCGGCCTACTGCTACATCCTCCCACGACTTTTCCGGCGTCACGTCCGTGCGCGAGCTGCAGAGCGGCGAGCTGCTCGTGGCCGATGGCATCGACAATCAACTGTACGTGCTGGATGCCGACCTCCGTGCCATGCGCACGCTCGGCAGGCAGGGCAGCGGACCGCTCGAGTATCGGTCACCACGAATGCTCTTCGCGCTAGCCGCGGACTCAACGCTGATTCCCGACGGTGCGAACCGTCGATGGCTGGTGGCGAAGGGAGCCGCGCTCGCCGCGACTGTTGCATCAGGCGACGCGGCCGTACGCAGCAGCGGTGCATCGCTTGTTGGCGCTGACACGTTCGCACGTGTCGCCGCGATAAGGCGCTCAGGCACCCGCACTCGAGGAGCGGGCTTCACGGTGGAATCACTTCTGGTGGTGACAACTCAGCGACGCGACGGTCGCGCGGACACGCTCGCTCGGCTGCGCGGGCGCCCCGTGGAGACGCGAGAACTGGAACGCAACACCTCAACGAATCCAATGATGGCGACGGCGCTCGGCATGCCGCTCGAAACGTCGGAGCAGGCGCTGTTGTTCGAAGATGGATGGCTCGCCATCGCACGTTTGGAGCCGTACCGCATCGAATGGTTCGATCGCGCGGGGACTCGCATGTCATCCGCGATCATCCCACACGAACCTATCGTGGTGAATGATGCCGAGAAACGCGCGCATGCCGTCCGCATCAGAAACCAGATGGCGATTCCTGGCGCGTCGCGGTCCGACGCACCACGACCTGGTGCAAGCTGGCCACCGGTCGCGTCACCGTTCAGTGACAATGCCCTGCATGCGGGCCCGCACGGTGAGCTGCTGGTGTTGCGAAGAAACTCCGCGAATGCACCCGGACGGCGCTATGACATCGTGACTCGCACCGGGCGCGTGCGTGCAACGCTCGAGACGGCCGGCAATGAACGCGTTGTCGGCTACGGGCGGAACGCGATCTATGTCGCGCTGGAAGACTCGAATGGTCTCTCGAAGGTTCGTCGGCATACTTGGGGTGCAGACTTCCGGCAGAACAAAGATGCTGCGATGAGATCATCGCCGTTCTGAAAGAAGCGGAGGCTGGGACACCCATCCCAGCTCTCTGTCGCACCCTCCGCATTGTTGACTAGGCAATAATCGACGTGACCGAGTCATGCTGAACCAGAACAGTCGGAACACCTCCGCTACCCAGCATCTGGGAGTACGATGAAACGTACGGTCGTCAATCGGACGAAACCAATCACACCGGTTTTGTTGTGGGAAAGGTCAGCGAGCACGGGCACGCCAGCGGACAGGGTTGTGGCACGCAGCAGTAGCATGAAGGGATTTCATCTGATCGCAGATCTCATGCAGTTTCCAAGCAGTTCGGTGTTTCTGCGAAACGCCGCTCCCGAAAGGGAGCGGCGTGTTCTCTATTTGCGGCTGGCAAGGGTTTGCGGCACCTTGGCGTATCTCGTTGCTGGGATCTCTCAACCACTAAGCGCGTAGGGCGAAACAAACTCGCAGTCGCCGCCGCCGTTGGCCTTGCAGCAGGCACTCCGAATCGTCGCGCAGCGTAATGTCGAGTATGCTGCGCTCGGCGGAAGAGGACAACTCGTACTCGCCCGTGAACAGCCAGCCGAACTCTCACTGGTTGACAGCAGCGGTACACATGTATGGTCGCGAAACACACGACTGCCGATTGCCGGTGGCATGACGGTGTGTGTTGACACGATTCTCGCGCTCGAGTCGGGGGAAGGGTGGTTCATGGTACGATCGCGCTTGAGTTCCGGTGAGGAGATCGCGCGCACAGACGTGGACATTGCGCGTGGCAGTGATCCGTTCATCCTCGGCTGCTCGGAGGGATAGGTGGTTATGGGAGTGCACGTGCGCATGCGTGTGGGTGCCGGAGGGCTGGCACCCGTGCAACATCCGGAGCGCTCTGTTGTTCTCGTCTCAGCAACCGGCGCGATGCGGCCAACCCGTTTCGTCACTGTTGACTCGAGCATTCAGGCCACGCCTCCGCCGGCGTTTGGACGCAGCGCAATCCGTCCCCCGTTTGCGCCAACGCCTAGCGTGGCGTTCGTACCGCCAACCACTCTCTTGTACTCCTCCGGCACACGCACGACCGTGGAGCTCCATCAGCTGAACGGCACGCCCAGCGGAAGCATCGCGCTCGCACCCAACACCGCGCCACGCGATACAAGTGAACTTAGCCAGCAGCGCACAGAATGGATCGCGCGCAACGCGAAGCGGTTTCCTGACGCCACTGCCGCTGAAACGCTGCTCGCTCGCGTTGCTTCGCTGGACTCCACTGTATACGATGTCTTCGAAGGGAAGATCAATGGTAAGACACGGGGGCGGGTCTCTCCATCGTTGGACGTCTTTGTGTTCCTGATTGTAGCCAGCACCGACGGCAAGGAGAAACACTGATGCATGCGCGGCATTGTATGAGTTTGATGGCATGTGCTTTTGCGTGCGCTACCTTGGCCGGAACGCCACATCTGCTCACCGCCCAGCCGTCTGCCGAACGAGGCACAACGGCGAACACACACCGCGCAGCCAGCGGCGCAGCGCCCTGCGCGCGTCCGCCTGCGCGGGCCTGGCGAGATGGCGAGGTCTTCACCATACGCGGTGAGGTGGAAGCGCGGTGCACGTTCACGCTGCATGACACGCCGATCAGCATCGTATCCGACGACAGCAAAGTCCCCGTGCTTGGCGAACGAGTGGTGCGCGAGAGGATAGGAATTTCGATTGGGGTCGGTCGAGTATCCGACGCGATCACCGACCGCGCGAGCACCGACTGGCGGGCGGCGGCGTGCCCGCTGACGCGTTCGTACGCCTCGAGGGTCCGTGGGAACGGCGGTCACCGTG
>JBBQXC010000116.1:0-15199 GCA_038210005.1 Gemmatimonadales bacterium | reverse complement strand
AGGGCCTTGCGCTTGTCGTCTGACATCACTGTGCCCGCCATAGATACCGCCGTCGTGAGTGGTGAAGCCGCCATGCCCTGGCTCGCAAAAATCTACCGGGAACGCGAGCAGGGCCAAGACCCGAATAAAATACGAAGAACCTTCCATGTGGACAACTCCCCTGCACTGTCTGATTTCAGGGCAGCAGGAATGCATTTTCGACGTGGTAAACTCGGACATTCTGACCGGAAACTAGGATGCCGACCACGTCGAACCGATAAACCAGCTCGGGCGCACCGTGCCGATCTACCCAAACACGGGCGCTGCGGCCGAGTTCGCGGCGTTTCCGGAAGTGGACAGCTTCGACCGGATGGCCGAAGGTTTCGCCCCGTCGCGCCTTCACTTCCACGAACGCGATCTCGTTGCCACGTCGCATGATGAGGTCGATATCGCGATGCCCGCTGCGGAAACGATGCGCGACGAACTCCCATCCGTCGCGTCGCATCCATCGAGCGGCGATGCGTTCGCCCAACAGCCCGAGCGCCTGTCGTTGTTTCGTCATGGGCGCACGTTATCGCGCTCGCCCGCGACGTGTGTCACCAGAACTGTGCAGGTGGAGTCAAACGAACGCCGAGCGTGAACGAGCGGCGAGGATCGACGCGGGATCGTCGCTGATGATGCCTTGTACGCCGCGTTCCCAGAGTCGCAGCGCCTTCGACGGATCATTCACCGTCCAGATGTGCGTGACCACCGACGACGTGCGCACGGCGCGCGCGAGGGCGCCGATGGGCAACGGTATGCCGTTGTGCGTGGGCGGGATGCAGAGCGCCTGGTACGAAGGTGTCGGGATTCGGCGACGGAGCAGCGACGGCAGCAGCAGGCGAGCGACGTCGGGCGTACTCGCGCCGAGCGCGAAGCCGTGCCCGCGTAACGGCTGTGTGCTGGCGGGGTCGAAGCCGGCTACGATGACGCGCTTCTGCAGGCCGTGGCGAACGATGGCCGCCTGCAGCGCCGCGGCTGCTGCCGGCGTTTTCAACTCCACAATGAACGGGAGCGTGCTCGGCAGCGCTTCCACGACCTCATCGAAGGTCGGAATTACGACGCCGCGATCGCACCACGGGAATGTTCGACCACGATCCGAGGTGAAGCGAGCGCCGGCGTCGTGTGTGCGGAGCGCAGCGAACGTCTGCGTGGCGACCGCGCCGGAGCCGTTGGTGGTCCGGTCGATCGTGAGGTCATGCATGAGCAGCAGCACGCCGTCGCTCGAGACCTGCACATCGAACTCGACGGCATCCACGCCGAGCGCCACCGCCTCCTGTAACGACGCGAGGGTGTTCTCGGGGGCATAGGCGCGATTCCCGCGATGTCCGATCACGGGATGGGCGTTGGGGTCGAGCAAAATCATGTGGCAAGATAACGGAAACGCACGGGGGGGCGGCGCACCGTGTGCACCGCCCCCCCGTGAAACGCCGCGCTCAAGAACGACCGCGAGAAGGTCGCCGACCGAAGCTGTTTAGAACGAGTACTGCAGTCGCGTCATGACCATACGTCCGATTTCGGGCACGCCCGGGAACGTGCGAATGCGATTGTCGAACATGTTCTGCGCGTTCAGCGACCAGGTCAGCTTGTTCTCACCGAGGTTGAAGCGCTTTGTCACCTGGGCGTCGAAGGTGAACGCTTCGGGCACGTTCTCGAAGCAGAAATTGCCAGCAGGAACCGGCGAGCACCGACCCGGTCCGCCCGCCGCCGCTGGCGTCGTTGCACCCGTTTGACCGGCGGCGATCGGGAACGCAACGTTCGTCGCGTACACGGCGGAGTTCACCGGATACGCTTCGTTGTAGCGCGTGCGCAGTTCGAAGCCGACGCCGTTGTTGTCGTTGCGATACGCCGTGCCGAGCGAGCCGCGCGAGTTCGGCGAGTTGGACATGAGCGGCAGACCGTTGCCGCCGTTGATACCCTGGAACACGTTCTGGCTCTGGTAGCTATATGCCAGATCGACGGTGACGCGTTCGGTGGCCGCCACCGAGGTGGCGAGGTCGAGACCACGCACCCACAGCTTATTAGGCGACGTGAAGTAGGTCGCGTACACAGCGTTGGGCGCCGTATTACCGTTCTCGAACGTGACCACTCCCACGGGCAGCGAAGCAACGCTGGGCGTCAGGGCGCCAACTACACCGGACACGAGCTGACCGATCTGCGCTGGCGTCAGGCCGAGCTGGGCCAGCTGCGGTCCAAGGTTCGCACCAAGCTGCTGTCCAAGGTAGCCGCCCAGCTGCTGCGGATTACCGAAGAACACGTTCGGCGTGGCCAGTGTAGCCGGCGTGCCGACATCTCCACGCTCCTGACCCCAGAGCGCCACATCGAACGTCACTTTGCCGCCGACGGTGCCCTTGTAACCGACTTCGAACGTGTTGTTGAACGACGCCTGCAGCGGGTCGATGTCGGGCAACTGCGTGGTCTGCAGCGCGGTCGTCGGCGTCGAGAGATACGAGACGCGGGTAGACAGGTCGGCGTTGGTCGGCGCGCGGGTGCCAAGGAATTGCACCGCGCCCGCCGCCAGCGTGGCGGCGACGCTCGCCGGAATACCAGCCTGCTGCAGCGCGCCAGCGATGCCGGGCGTGAGCCGCGGGGCAAGTGCCTGGATGGCACCCGGGAACGCGGCCGCCGCACTGGCACCGACAAACGCACCCTGCGAGGCGTACGCCGACTTCATGCAGAACGAACCGAACGCGCTTCCCGCGCCGCAGCCACGGTTGAACTGGTGACCGTTCTTCGGCGGGTTACCGCGGGCCCGCACGTCGAAGCCCGAGCCACCGATGTTCGGCGTCTGGATGAGATCGAGGAAGAACGCAAAATTGCCGGGCGTGGAGAAGGCACGATTGAACGTGAACCGGATATTCTGATTCACGCTCGGCTTGAAGAGAAGTGCTGCACGAGGCGAGAAGAACCGACCGGCGATCACGCTGTTCGCATCCCCGCGGGCTGCCAGCAGCAGTTCAACTTGCTTGATCGGCTTGGTCGACGACTGGATGTACGCGCCGTACTCCGTGACATTGTCGACGTCTTCGTTCTGGCCGTTGATAGTGTTCGCGGTACGCGGGTTGGTCCAGATATAGTCGGCACCGTATGAGAAGCTCTGCTTGGCGCCAAGGTCGAAGCCGTGCTGCAGCTGTGCTGAAGCCACGCGAGACTGGTCGACGATCGGCTGGCCCGAGCGCAGCAGAAACGTGCCTTGGTCGTCTGTCGCGCTGGCGTTTCCGGCGTCGCTGCTGTTGAGGAAAGCCTGCGCGAACAGGCGGTTCCAGCGGAAACGCTGCTGCAAGCTCAGATACGTCCAGTTCTTGATCTGCGACGTTCCGTTGGCACCAGTCAGTTCGATCGCGTTGCCGACGTTGGTGTACCCGAGCGTCGAAATAGCCTCCATTCCTTCGCGCGGCCGAACGTCGAGACGCGCTTCACCTGTATAGCGCTGAAGATTGAAGTCACGCTCGTTCGCCGTGCCCCTGCGCGACGCCGGCACGTTGTTCGTGTTTGGGAAAAGTGCCGGCTCCGACCGGTCGTTGTACTCCCAGTCTTTTCCCTGGAAGTATTCACCCGACAGCTTGTACGCGATCTTCTCGTTGATCTTGCCCGCGTGTCGCAGACCGGTGCGGAGCACCGAGCGCTCACCACCGTCGACACTGATGGTCGTGCCCTGCGATTGGAACGGTGACTTCGTGATCACATGGAGCACGCCGTTCGAACTGTTCGGTCCGAACAACGCCGACGCCGGTCCGAGCAACACTTCGATACGATCGATGTCTTCGTTCGTACCGGTGAAGAGGAACGGCACGTTCACGCGGAGCGACGGCACACCGGCGAAGCGGTAGTCCTGCAGCATGAGCATGCTGCCGCTGAAGGCGTTGTTGAAGCCGCGTGCCACGACGTTTGCCTGCGCGAGACCACCGCGGCTGATGTCGACGCCCGGCGTCGCGCGCAGGTGGTCGGTGATGGTGATAGCCGGGCGCTCTTCGATCTGCTGGCTCGTGACCGTGAGGATCTGAGCCGGCGCATCGAGCGCCCTTTCCGGGCGGCTCCGACTCGCCGTGACGACCGTCTGCTCGAGCACGTTCATACGCGGCGTCATCGCAATGGTAAGCGCGGCCCCCGGCTGCACGTTGGCCGAGCTCTTGGGGGCGAAGCCGATGGCCGACACGCGCACCGTGTACGAGCCGCTCGGAAGATTCACAATACGGAACGCACCGTCGGCACCGCTGACGGCGCCGTACGATGTGCCTCCAGACACCGAGGCCTGGATCGTTGCATTCTCGATCGGGCGGCCGCTCTCGGCGTTGGTCACCTTACCCGTAATGGTTCCGGCTTGGGCCGCCAGTCCGGCGGCGACCATGGGCAGTGCGCCAAGCGCAAGCATGATCGAAGTCAGTGCTCGTCGAACGCGAATGAGAAACATCTAACACCTCGGGAGGGAGGAAAAACGTCGAGGTCCGGCGGTCCGCGGGCAGGCGAGCGGAAGGGAGGGGGACGAGCTTCCTCTATGTTCGCCGGACAGTTGCACCTCGTCAATACGCGGTGACGCGCATCCGCGGAGAATCCCAAGAAGTCAGGTGCCGCAAATACGTTCCAGATCCTGCACGCCCACCAGCACATCGCGCGGTCGCGCCGCGCCTTCGGACGGTGCCAACACGCCCGCCGCTTCCAACTGATCGATGATACGTGCGGCGCGTCCGTAGCCGATTTTCAGCCGCCGCTGTAACAGCGACGTCGATCCTTGCCGATGCTGAATGACCACCTCGGCTGCTTCGCGGAAACGCACATCCCGTGCGTCCGACGCGCGGTCGCCGTCCTCATCATCGCCACCGTCGCCCTTCGCTTCGAGGGCGCGCACCGTTTCCAGAATGTCCGGTTCGGCCGTGATGCCCTCACCCGCCTCGTGCCGGGCACGGGCGTCTTCGTACCACTTGAGCAAGCGCTCCGTATCCTCACTGGAAAGGTATGCTCCCTGCAGTCGCGCCGGCTCCGATTTTCCGGGCGGGATGAAGAGCATGTCGCCATTACCGAGCAGCGTCTCGGCGCCGGCGCCGTCGATGATCGTACGGCTGTCGACCTGCGACGCCACGCGAAAGGCGATGCGGCAGGGGAAGTTCGCCTTGATGAGGCCCGTGATCACATTCACACTGGGACGCTGCGTGGCCAGAATCAGGTGAATACCGATCGCACGCGCCTTTTGCGCCAGCATCGCGATCGGCGTTTCCACTTCGCCCTGCACCGTCATCATGAGGTCGGCCATTTCGTCGATCACGACGACGATGTACGGCAACACGCCGCCGGTGTACGTACGATCTTCGAAGGCCACGTCGAGATTGCGCGGCTTATGCACCGGCGCCCCCTCGCCGTCGGCGTGCAGCTGCACGCGACGATTGAATTCCTGCAGATTGCGGCACGCATTCGCTTCGAGCAAACGGTAGCGGTCCTGCATCTCCATGACGGCCCACTTGAGCACGGAAGCCGCGTCGCGGTTGTCCGTGATCACCTTGTGACGCAAATGCGGTAGCGTGTTGTACACGCTGAGTTCGACCATTTTCGGATCGACCATGAGAAATCGCAGCGTGCGCGGCGTGTGGCGATACGCGAGGCTCGTGATGATCGTGTTCACGCAGACCGATTTTCCAGAGCCCGTCGCCCCGGCGATCAGCAGGTGCGGCATCTTCGCCAGATCGGCGATCACGGCGCGCCCTTCGAGGTCCTTGCCCAGCGCGATCGGCAGTGCCGCGCGCATCTGCCGGAATTCCGCCGACTCGAGCACTTCACGCAGCACCACCATTTCCGGCGTGGGATTGGGGACTTCAACGCCAACCGCGCCTCGACCGGGAATGGGCGCCACGATGCGAATACTCGGCGCGCGCATCGCCAAGGCGAGATCGTCCGCCAGTGCCGCGATCTGACGCACCTTTACGCCGGGGGCCGGCTCGATCTCGAACTGGGTCACGGTCGGTCCTGTCGTGCGCCCCACCAACTCGCCGTCCACTTTGAATGTGCGGAGCGTGGTCATCAGCTTCTCACCGGCCAGATCCAGCTCGCGTTTGCCGGCGTCGGCATTCCGCGTGGGCGCGGCCGTCAGCAAGTCGGTCGGTGGCAAGTCGTCGCTGAACGGCGACGGTTCCGACGAGGCGTCGAGCGCGGCTTCTACGGCAGCGGGAACCGGACGCGCCGCGTCCTTCGCGCTCTTCTTCGCTTTCGCACTGTCGCGACCCGTGTCAGGCGGCGCGTATCGCGCGTCGGGCTTATCGAGGGCCAGGACGTCGCGCGCGAGGACGGGATCGATGGCCGGCAGTTCATCTGGTTCCGGCTCGAGCTGCTGAGCCAGCGTCGGGCGCTTGCGACTGCTGACGACGGCACGCGCTGCGACCGGGCTGCCGTCCGCGTTGTCAGTCTCGGCTTTTCGCACACTGGGGCCGAGCAACACGCGGATCGGATTCCAGCGCAGCGTCGCCACGGTGAGCGCACTGGAGGCCAAGAGAAAGAACACCCAGGCCCCGGCCGAGCCAAATCCTTTGCGCAAGTAGTGGGCGGCGAAGCTACCCCACAGCCCGGCGCTGTCCGACGCCGACGGTTCGCCGCCGAGTGCGAGACCGATCGCCACCGGTACCAACGTGACCGTCCCCGCGAAGAGCACACCCCAATCGCTGGCATCGTCGGCACGCGCAATCCGGCCGAACAGTGTGAGGGCAACGATCAGACACCCCAGCGCGACGATGGCAGCACCGGGAATACCGACCGTGCTCACCAGGGCACAGCGCACCCAGGTGCCCGCCGGCCCAAAGACGCCGGTGGCCTCGAGGCACAGCTGGCCGGCTTCCGGTGCGTTGAAGACGAGGGCACCGGTAAGGAACACCGCGAGCAGGGTCAGCGCGATCGCCGAAAGCTCCCGGCGCAGCACAGCGGGTTCCATGACTCAGTGTTCCGTGCGAGTCGCAGGCTCGAGCTGAAGTTGGCGATCGTGGTAGCGCACCGACCGGTCGTAACGATCGAGCGTGAGACACAGCGCAACATCGCGCTCGAAGCCCGCCGCGATCAGCGACTTCGCGTGGCCGGCCTCGAGCGCCACCGACGCGATCCCTCCCTGGAACGGTCGCTCCGCCATCTCGGCTAGGCGCGCGCCATCACCCCGGGTGATGCTCGTCAGGCCCGCCGTGATGCCGCGCACCAACCGTCCGGCACAGATGACATCCTCGAGTGCCACATGTCGCTCGTGGCCCGCACAAATAATCGTCACGTCGCCGCCGTGCTCGATGGCAGATCGCACCGATGCCACCGTGGCGGCCACGTTGACGAACGCCGCGAAGAAGCAGGCCCGCGCGCCGTGCGTTGCGGCCAATGCCATGGTGCCGTTTGTCGTGGTGTACAGAATGGTCCGCCCTTCGACTGCCGCCGTGGTGTACTCGGCGGGAGAATTCCCAAGGTCGAATCCTTCGATCTTCACCATGCGTCGTTCGCCGGCGAGCTGGACTTCCCCACGCGCGTACGCCTTTGCTCGCGATGCCGTTTCGTCGACCGTTTCGAACGGGATCACGCCACGAGCACCCGCATCGAGCGCGGCCGCAACGGTGGTCGCCGCGCGCAGCACGTCGATGACTACGACCACTCGATCCGCTACATCGGCGGGCGCGACCTGTGCCTCGCCAAGCAGCACATCGATGCGCACTATGTTGGTTCCTTGAGCAGATCGGATCCCTCGAACTCGAGCCACTTGGTGTGCACCTTGCCTGCCTTGAAGTCGGGGTGCTGCATGACGCGCGCAAGGAACGGCATCGTAGTCTTCACGCCCTCGATCACGAAGCTCTCGAGCGCGATCTGCATTCGCTTGAGCGCCTCTTCGCGCGTGTTGCCCTGGACGATGAGCTTGGCGATCATCGAATCGTAGTACGGCGGCACCGTGTAGCCCGCATACGCGTGGGTATCGACGCGCACGCCCGGCCCGCCGGGTTGATGGAAGACTTCCAGCTTGCCGGGAGACGGCTGGAAATTACGCGCCGGATCTTCGGCGTTCACGCGGCACTCGATTACGTGACCGCGGAACGCGGGTGTCGACATCACGGACAGCGGAAGGCCGGAGGCCACCCGGATCTGCTCCTTCACGAGATCGACGCCGGTCAGCATTTCAGTGACCGGATGCTCGACCTGAATACGCGTATTCATCTCCATGAAGAAGAACGACCCGTCTTCATCCAGAAGCATTTCCACCGTGCCGGCGCCGATGTAGTTGATCGCCTTGGCTCCACGTACGGCTGCCTCACCCATCTTCTCGCGCAGTTCCGGCGTCATCACCGGGCACGGGGCCTCTTCGATCAGCTTCTGATGACGACGCTGGACCGAGCAATCGCGCTCACCGAGGTGAATGACGTTGCCGTGCATGTCACCCATGATCTGGAACTCGACGTGCCGTGGACGCTCGAGGAACTTCTCGACGTACACATCACCATTGCCGAACGCGGAGAGCGCCTCGGAGCGCGCCAGTTGGAAGGAGCGCAGGAAGTCATCGGGATCACGGGCCACGCGCATTCCCTTGCCACCACCACCGGCCGCCGCCTTGATGATGACGGGGAAGCCGATGCCGCGGGCGAACTCCAGCGCCTCTTCCGGGTCGTCCACGGGTCCCGGCGAACCAGGTACGATCGGCACCCCACACTCGGCCATCGCCCGACGGGCCGATGCCTTGTCGCCCATGATGCGAATCTGCTCGGGCGTTGGGCCGATGAAGGCAATTCCCGACGCGCGGCACGTTTCGGCGAACTCCGCGTTTTCCGCGAGGAAGCCATAGCCGGGATGGATCGCGTCGGCACCGGTAATTTCGGCAGCCGCGATCAGTCGCGGGATCTTGAGGTAGGATTCGCGACCCGGTGGGGGTCCGATACAGACGAAATCGTCGGCGAAGCGCACATGCAGCGACTCGCGGTCAGCCTCGGAATACACGGCGACCGTCTGAATATCGAGCTCACGGCAGGCACGAATGACGCGGAGAGCGATCTCGCCGCGGTTGGCGATCAGGACCTTTTTGAACATGCCGTATGGTGGCAGGGTCCAAGCCCTGCCGCCAGTCCCGCCGGCACCAATCAGGTGGCGGCGCTACCCTGCCGAAATCCGTCCCAGTTGGTATCGCTGGTCCCGTCGACCCCCTGGATGCGGAGCGCAAACTCGGCGGGGTTGGTCGCGTAGAAGAGCGCATTCTCGTAGGAAATCACGCCACGCGAGTACCAGTTCATCAGCGACTGGTCGAAGCTCTGCATGCCGTACGCCATGCTCCCCTCCTTGATCAGGTCGGGAATGTTCAGCGTGGCCGACAAGTCGCGAATCTGGTCGCGGACCGCTTCGGTGTTCACCAGCACTTCGCACGCGGGCACACGCCCCGGACGATCGGCCCGCGGCACAAGGCGGAGCGAGATCACCGACGACAGCGCGTTGGCGAGCGCGAAACGCACTTCGTTCTGCTGGTGCGGCGGATAGAACGACAGGATGCGATTGATCGTGAGCGTCGCATCGGTGGTGTGCAGCGTGGAGAACACGAGGTGTCCGGTGCCGGCGGCCTTGAGCGCGACATCGAGCGTCTCGAGATCGCGGATTTCACCGATCATGATGACGTCAGGATCCTGACGCAGCACGCGACGCAGCGCCTGCGAGAAGGACGCCGTGTCGGTTCCCACTTCCCGCTGATTGATGTGGCTCTGCACGTCCCGGTGCACGAACTCGATCGGATCTTCGATCGTGATGATGTTCGCGCTGCGGCGCTCGTTGATGTGGTGCACCATCGCGGCCAGCGCGGTACTCTTGCCGGAGCCGGTCACTCCCGTGACCAACACTAATCCGCGCGGCTTGAGCGCCAGCTGCTCGAGCACGGGCGGTAGGTTCAGATCGCGAATCGACGCGGCGGCATGGGCGATCGCGCGCATCGCAAAGGCAACGGTGCCCTTTTGCTGATACACGTTGACGCGGAATCGCCCGATTCCGGGGACGTTGATCGCGAAGTCCGCCTCGCGCATTTCCACGAACTCGCGCAGCTGCGCGGGAGGCAGCAGATGCTCGGCGAGCGACCGGAGTTCCTCCGGTCGCATCGGCGGCATGTCCAGCGGGACGAGGTCCGAGTGCAATCGCAACGTGGGTGGCCGTCCGACTTTGAGGTGCAAGTCGGACGCGCCCTCACGCACCATGCGCTGCAATGCGGCCTTCAGATCGAGGCCCGAACCAGGTGCCGTCGCCGTGACGGTTACTGGAGCGGCACCGGAGACCATCGTCATGTCATCGCGTCTCAGCCGGTCGGATCGATGCGGTAGAGCACTTGCCCGTATTCGACCGCATGCGTATCGGTGACGTTTACTTCACGCACCACGCCGTCGAACTCGGACTCGAGCTCATTCATGATCTTCATCGCTTCGATGATGCACACAATCTGGCCCTTGCTGATACGATCGCCGACGTTGACGTACGGCTTCGCACCGGGCTCGGGGGCAGAGTAATAGGTGCCCACCATCGGCGACTTGATCTCGAGGAGTGCAACCTTCGGCGCCTCGGCCTTCGGCGCCGCCGCTACACCCTCTCCGGCAGGACGCTCGGAACCACCAGCGGGCAACACCGGGGCGATCGCCACGGGAGCGGCCATCTGGGGCGCGACCGTCATGGCCGCTCCGCGCTGTTGGGAGCTCTTCGAGATTCGGAGCTTCATCCCCTTGTCGGAGGAGATCTCGATGGAATCCACCGTGGAGCCGTCGAGCATCTCGATCAGCTTCTTCACATAGCGCAGGTCGATCATGGCGGGGGAGTCAAAGGGGATCATCGGCGCGGAGCGCGCCGAGCGTACAGGAATCAGGAGAGTTCGTGCAGCTCACGAGGGAATCCGGTCAGGACCCTCGGACCTGCGTCTGACAAGAACACGTCATCCTCGATTCTCACCCCGCCCCAGCCCGCCCGATAGATCCCGGGCTCAATCGTCACCACCGTTCCGGCAGCGAGGGGAGACTCGACGATACGGGCCAAGCGAGGCGCTTCGTGCACTTCCAGCCCGATCCCATGACCGAGCGAATGTCCGAAGGCCTCACCAAATCCGCGAGCGTCAATGTAGTCTCTCGCGACCGCATCTGCAGCCATCCCCGCCATTCCGACCCGAAGCGCACCCGAAGCGCGCGAATTCGCCTCACGAACGATGTCGTAGACCTCGCGCTGCTCGTCGGACGCGCGCCCAAGAACGAATGTGCGCGTGATATCGGAGCAATAGCCTGCCGTCACGGCGCCGAAGTCGAGCAGAACGAAATCGCCGATTTCGAGCATCCGATCGCTGGCGCGAGCGTGCGGAAGCGCCGAACGCGGCCCGGCCGCCACGATACTGGGAAACGGGAACTCCTCGCTTCCGGCGTCGCGCAGGTGGCGCTCGAGAATCCCCGCCACGGCCGTTTCCGTGAGCCCGGCGCGCAACATCGGTACCGTGTGACGCAGTGCGACCTCCGCCATCGCGACAGCGCGCTCGATGTGCGCCAGTTCGCCCGCGTCCTTGACCACGCGCAGCGTCTCCACGAGATCGGTCGTCGGTCGCCAGGACCAACGCGCTCCCTGCTCCAGGAGCCGAGTGAAATCGCGATGCAGCAGATGCGTCGACTCGAAGCCGATCCGCTCGACGCCGCTCTGCGTGGAGAACTGGGCCCACAGACCGGCCCAGAGGTTCGTGCTCTCGATCCGCACGCTGGCGGACGCCCCGACCTCCTCCTCCACCTGCGTGGCATACCGGAAGTCAGTCAATAGGACAGAGTCCTTGGCCGTGACCACCAGCAACGCATTGCTGCCCGAGAATCCCGTGAGATAGCGGACGTTCGGCAGCGACGTGACCAGCAGGGCGTCGAGATCCGCCCGGGCCAGCGCGTCGCGAAGCGCCGAAAGGCGCGCGGGCCGTGTGTCGCTCACCTCCGAACCGGCCGCCGCGCTCACGCGCGACGGCGCAGGGTGGTGACCAGTCCGCGCAATGCGAACTCATAACCGTCGGCACCGAGCCCTGTGACGGAGCCGATGGCGGCGCCGGCGAGCATGCTGTGGTGCCGCTCCGTTTCACGCGCGTACACATTCGAGAGGTGGATCTCCACGAATGGAATCGACGTGGCGGTGAAGGCATCGCGGAGCGCGAGGCTGGTGTGCGTGTAGGCACCAGCGTTCACCACCACTCCCTGCACTACGTTGCGCCACGCGTGCAGGATATCGATCATCGTGCCCTCGACATTCGACTGCGCAGTCTGCAACTCGACGCCCAGTTCGGCGGCGACGCGCGTAAGGCCGGCGTTGATGTCGTCGAGCGTGGCAGAGCCGTAGATCTGTGGCTCGCGCGTGCCCAACAAGTTGAGATTCGGTCCGTTCAGAATCCCGATGATCACGTATTGCCGAGTCCTTTGAGCCAAGCGGAAAACTGCGCGAGATCGTCGCTCACCGTGGGCGGCGCGATGTCACGAGCCGGCGCCGACGCCGGCGTGTAGCTGGGCGAATGCGCGGGCGTGGGCGGTGGCGACGCGGAGGTGGCAGGATCGGGAAAGAACCGATCGAACGAAAAGGGGCCGCCCGCCGCATCAGACACGGCCGCCGTGGCAATCGGCGTCGCCGCACGCATCGGCGTCGGTGAGCGCGGCGCGCCGCCGAGCATGGCGTCTTCGAAGGGGAGTTCGTCACCGAAGTGCGTGGTCTCGTCGATCGGCGCGAACGCATCGGCCAGCGCACGCGCGGCGAGATCATCGTGCATCGGCGCGTCACCACCGAATAGCGCGGCCAGACCATCGGCCTTTGTTTCTACTGCCACCGAGGCGCGCGGCGGGGTCCGTCGCGGCACCCGTCGTGATGCGAGCCGCGCGAATCGCTCGCGCGCCGTGACACGTTCGCCCGCTGCCTCGGCATCTGCCTCGGCCTCGAAGATTGGCGACGAAACCGGCGTGACGGACAACGGCGTGACGGACAACGGCGTGACCGACAACGGCGTGACCGACAACGGCGTCGCAAAGGGCGGCGTCACGCGTGTCACGAACGCCGGCGTTCCCATCGCCGGCGTGGCGAAGGCTGCCGTTGCATAGGCCGGGGTCGACAACGCAGGGGTAGCGACCGCCGGCATCGGGACTGCCGTCGCGCCTGGCGCCGCTTCGGCGGCGAGGCGCTCCTGCAATTCGGCCAGCCGCGATGTAAGCACGGGGTCGTACGGGCGGCGACGCACCAGTTCCTCGTACACTGACACCGACCGCGCTGTGAATCCTTGCGACACGAGGAGTTCCCCCATGGTCTCGGTCACAAACGCCGGATTGTACTCCTCAGGCATCACGTCGGCGAAGCTCGCTTCAGCGGGCGAAGACTCGAGATCCACGTCGTCGGCGGCGTCAACGAAGAGCGCCGTGACCTCCGGCTCGATCTCCGGCTCGATCTCCGGCTCGATCTCCGGCTCGATCTCCGGCTCGATCTCCGGCTCGATCTCCGGCTCGATCTCGCCTTCGGCATCGCGCTCGACCGCTGGCGCAAGCCACGGCAGTTCGTCCTCGACCGACGATGACAGCGCGGGCGCCGAGGCGACGATCCACTCCGGCTCCGCGTCGTCGATCTCGTCGACCGCCTCCACATGGGCCTCGGCTCGGACCTCCGCCTCCGTCACGTCCTCCGTCACGTCCTCCGTCAGGTCCTCCGTCGGGTCCTCCACGGCGCCCATGACATCCTCCGCCGCCGCTTCCGCCTCGGACGCGGACTTCGGCTCCGCGTCGCTCCAGGCCGCAATCTCGGTCGACAACGCTCCCACCTGTTCGAACGGCGCCTCGAGATCGGCGAGCAGCCCGTTTTCGTCGAGCGTGGGCATCGGGAGCGGATCGCCCGGCTCAACGCCGAAGGCAGCGACAGCATCGGGTGTCATCGCCGCCACGAACGGCGGCGTCACGCTGCGCGGCGTCGCCATGCGCGCCACCAGTTCCGACGTGTCGGGCCACTCCGGCGCGATCAGACCTTCCTCAAACGGGACCTCGTCCGTCGGCGCATCGGTGAAACCGAACGGATCATCACCAGCCGCACCATCCGGTTCCTGTTCGGCCGCAACCGCTACAGGCTCAGCGACCACGTCGGCGAAAGCGCCTCCGGCCACCTCGGGCTCGACCGGTGCGTCCACAGACAGCGCGCCGATCTCGTCGTTGGCTTCGACTCCGGCCGCTTCGATGGCGTCGAGGTCGAGAAGATCGGGCTCGCGAACCGCTGGCGCCTCGGCCACTGAAGCCTCGGCCGACGGCGCGGGTACGACCAAGGGCGCCGTCGAAGGCACCTCGGGCTCGCGCAGTCGCGCATTGATCTCATCGAAGTCGACCGCGCGGAGCGCGACATCCGGCGTCGGGATGGCGCCCAGTCGGATCGGCGCCATGGAATACGCCGGCGTGAAGGACGGCGGTGCGGGCGGCATAGAGGGCGTAGGCGGAGCGAAGAACGCAGATGGCGTAGGCGCCACAGGCTCGGGCTCAGCCACGATCGGCACGACGTACGCCGGCGTGACCAGCGTCGCCAGCTGGGCCGCGATGTCATCGTTGCGCGGGTCCGCTTCAAGCACACGCTCGTACCAGCGGCGTGCGCCGGCGGTATCCCCTTCCCACTTGGCGATGTCGCCCAGGTGGCGGAGGGCCTTCAGGTTTTCCGGGTCGAGGGCAAGCGCCTGCTCGAACACGGTACGCGCCTCGGACAGATCGCCCGATTCGTACAGTGCCTGACCAAACACGATGTACCCGCTCATGTGCTCGGGCTGCTTGGGCAGGAACTCGCGGCAGAGGGCAATCGCCTCCGACAGATTTCCTGCTTTCCGCAGCTCGTTCGCCAAGGGGGCGAAGTAGCGACGCGGGTTGTCCTCGAACTTTTTCCGGAGCTCGTCGATCCGGGCATCAGTGCTCATCCGTCCAGTGCCCTCAAGGTGATGTTTCCCGGCACGATGCAAGGTGCCTGTTCCGTCAGTGTGACAGGCCCCCAGCAACAACATATTCGCGGTGGCCGTTCCGGGAAGTCATTCGTGGTGAAGTGGTGCATCGTCCCCGCTCGTCTTGCTATTCGCGAGTCGCGGCGGCTAGCTTGCAAGACTCTGCGGCATACGCCTCTCCCATGGAGGTGCGTGTGCCTTTCTGTTTGTCCAGCTTTTCCGCCCCAAGGAGTCTCGCCCCGTGCTGCAATCGATGCGGAGCGCCGCGAAATACATCTG